>NZ_JASDCD010000093.1:0-505 GCF_030408095.1 Pseudoalteromonas sp. APC 3893 | reverse complement strand
TCACCTGAGTTGAACCCCATTGAGCAAGTGTGGGCATGGATGAGAAGCAGAGCGCTATCAAATCGCACATTTGTAAGTTATGACGATATTGTTGAACAAGTAAGTAGGCCGTGGAATGCATTTCGCTCAGACATTGATAACGTTAAGCGCATCTGTTCGAGGACATGGATAAACTTGATCACTTAATAAATAGCATTGCTATAAAGAATGCGAGTTTAAAATACAGGCCATTAAAAGAGGCAAGATTTTTTAAAGGTGGACGTGGCGTTCTTTTCTCCGTGGGTATCAAATACTCAACCCACGCTACGGCGGTCAGGTTGACGCTGTGCAACTCGCTAGCTTTACTCTCGCTAACTCGCTTTCTATTTCACTTTCCTGCAAACGTAAAAAAGCCCGACTCAATGAGTCGGGCTTTCTTGTATTTGGAGCCTGGCGATGACCTACTTTCACATAACAAATGCTACACTATCATCGGCGCTGTTTCGTTTCACTACTGAGTTCGGCA
>NZ_JASDCD010000092.1:0-530 GCF_030408095.1 Pseudoalteromonas sp. APC 3893 | reverse complement strand
AAATATCTCCCCTGGGACTGTCGCTAATTACGTTAAAAAGGCCAATGAGTTAGGCTTAAATCAATGGCCATTACCTGAAGATAAGCAACACGGTGCTTTTCTTAATACAAAAATCAGGGACTTCTCAACCCGTCAGAAAAGATATCCAACACCTGATTGGCTCGCTATCAACAGGGATTTAAAGCAGCACAAACATTTAACCTTGCAGTTAGTATTCGATGAATTACGTGAGAAAGTCGGTGAGCCTTATTACAGCTATAGCCACTTCTGCCGCGCCTATCGGGAATGGGTAGGAAAGCAACGGTTGTCGATGCGTCAGCATCATAAAGGCGGTGAAAAGTTGTTTGTGGATTATTGTGGCCCGACACTGACCATCACATGCCCTACAACGCAGGAGACACGGACTGCTCAAATATTTGTTGCCGTGCTCGGCGCATCAAATTATACCTATGCTGAGGCAACGTATAGCCAACAACTTGAAGATTGGGTGATGAGTCATGCGCGTTGCTTTGAATTTTTGGGCGGTGTGC
>NZ_JASDCD010000091.1:0-551 GCF_030408095.1 Pseudoalteromonas sp. APC 3893 | reverse complement strand
GCCTCCAACTGCCAAGGCATCCACCGTGTACGCTTAGTCACTTAACCATACAACCCAAACGGGTCTTGCTTGGTCTTTGTTACTTATGCTGCCTTGCTTTCTATTTTTGCTTGGTTACATAACACGTCATGCGCCCAGCGACAAAAATATCAGCGGCGTTGCCTAAGCATCAAATCCACGTCGCAATACTAAATCGTTAGATTCAGTCATACGTTAGTGACAGTTTAACTTCGCCAGAAGTTAATATTGAATACTAAAGTAGATACCAATCAACAAACATAAACGTTCATTAAATGGCACTGAATGATACTGCTATCATTCTTTTTTACTTTTGAAAACTCTGTATAAATAACACTGTTATTCATACGAATTTTATTATCAGCTTTTCCAAATTTTTAAAGAGCATATTAATTAATAAACCTTGCGGCTTACTAACTAACAATCATCTGTGTGGACACTACGAACAAATAAGTTCTAAATCGTATAAGGAGGTGATCCAGCCCCAGGTTCCCCTAGGGCTACCTTGTTACGACTTCACCCCAGTCATGAAT
>NZ_JASDCD010000090.1:0-594 GCF_030408095.1 Pseudoalteromonas sp. APC 3893 | reverse complement strand
CTGGGCTGGTTACAGACCAATCGCCATTACCATCCACGCTTGCGCTTAGCTCAGTCTCAACACCGCTGCTGTCGGTCAGCGTGACGGTGATGACGGTGCCTGCCGGCTCTGATGACGTGCCTGAAATGGTCGGCGTGTCATTATTGATGGTGCCTAAATTATCAAGTGTGATCACCGGTGCAAGGGTATCGATTTCCCCAGCCCCCGCTGCACTGCCAATGTTGCCCGCAGCATCGGTGATACTCGCGCTGTAGCTGTAATCCCCATCCGGTAAGTTGGCCGCGGCCACTTCCCAATCACCTCCTGCTTGAACCTGGGCTGTGAGAGTCTGCGTGTCGCCATTGGCATCCACAATCGTGATGGTCACTTGGGTGCCAACAGGCTCTGTTGATGTTCCACTAATAACTGGGCTTTCGTCATTGCCTAAGCCATTATTATTCACCGTGACCACGGGCACACTGGTATCGATATTACCTGTTAAGATCACCTGTGTTTCATTCCCTGCGCCATCACTGATCACAACCTCCGTCGTGTAATCCCCTTGCGCTAAGGCGTTGGGTACTTCCACTGACCAACTGCCGTCGCTTTGCACGC
>NZ_JASDCD010000009.1:0-170054 GCF_030408095.1 Pseudoalteromonas sp. APC 3893 | reverse complement strand
AGGGGTCAAAATACTGCTGCGCCATCCTACATGGCGTTATAACGACTTGAGCGGTATGCGGGGAAACTCGCACGTACCGTTCTTAGAGGGCTGGGCTCGAGTAATCGGGTCTGGCTACTCGACAAAAGCAAAAGTTCAAATGGCCAAACAAAGCCAGTCTGCAAGAATTTGAGCTCAGTCCGGGCCAACTGGATTGGTTGTTGTCCGGATATGATGTGCTTGGTCATGAAGAATTGCAGTATCAATCGATGATCTAAATGATCATATTGGCAGTAAATGATCGTTGCCACACCATCTGTTTTATCTTTGCGTCAAGCAAGAAAACAACGTCAAATTCTGTTAAATTGCGAACATGAAAATTGATGCACACTCACTTTCTGACGACCCAGAACAACTCAAGCGGATGTTGCTTGAGTTGCAACAACATATGGATGAAAAGTTAGCTGAAAAAGATGCGCAAATTCACGAATTGCTGCAAGCTTATAACGCGAAACTAGCCAAAGAGTACGCCAAGAAATCTGAAAAGATGCCGGGTGCAGGCGAAGTATTCAATGAAGCAGAAGATATTCTCGATGAACATGATAAAGCGCTATTGGCTACATCGCCTTCAGTAAAGAAAGAAAAAGCCAAACCGAAACGCCGCCCTTTGCCAGCGCAGTTACCGCGAATTGAGGTGATTGTTGACCTCGAAGAGGATGACAAAATATGTGATTGCTGTCAAAGCTCCCTTCACTAAATGGGCGAAAGCAGCAGTGAAGCACTCGAGTTTGTGCCAGCGCATATCAAAGTAATCAAAACCATTCGTCCTAAATATACGAGTCGTCACTGTGAGCGTGAAGGGATTGAAAGTGTAGTAAAAACCGCCCTAATGCCCGCAACAGTCATTCCAAAAAGCATTGCAACGCCCAGCCTGCTGAGGCAAAAAATCATGTGTAAATACCAGTTTGGCTTACCACTTTATCGCTAAGAAACAATGTTAGGCGATATTGGTATTGAGTTGAGCAGACAAAACCATGTCGAGCTGGATGTTGCGCTGCGCAGACCTGTTGTCCCCTCTGTATCAACGCTTAAAAGACGTGTTGTTATCTCAACCGGTTATTCATGGCGATGAAACCCCGTTAAACCTCATTAATGCAGATAAAGCAAGCAGCTATATGTGGCTGTATTGCTGCGGCGATGATAAACCAGGTAAAGGCACTAATATTGTCCTGTTTGATTACCATAACAGTCGCGCAGGCCAATGTGCGGTTGATTTCCTTGATGGTTACGAGGGCTACATGCACGTTGACGGCTACAAGGCTTACGAGCAAACGAATGCAACACTGGTTGCGTGCTTAGCCCATATGCGCCGTAAATTCATCGAGGCTAAAGGCAATAATAAAAATGTATGGTTCGCCTCGTTATTGCAAGTGATAATTTAATAACGGGGTGATTTGCGCTAATGTATTCGGAGTCTTATTAGGTTTTCACCCGCTCCACGATGAGATCCGCGCTAGATTGTCCTCAAAAAACCGAAAGCATTTATATTTCTGCTGTTTTTTATGTCAGGTCTTCAACCTAGCCGATTAATCGTTTTGTCATCTTCATTATCATCTGCAAATCCGGTTTAATCTCTTATTTCAAATGGCTTCTGTGTCGTCATTACTGACCATGCTATCCGGGCTAGTTTATTTGCTAAAGCAACAACGGTTACATTAAATGGCTTTCTTGCTCTGAGTGCTAAAAGCCAATTACCAAATAACTTAATCGCTAACTCTGGTCGCGACATTAACGCCCTTGCCCCATGAATAAACAGTGTCCTTAGCGATTTATTTCCTCGTTTACTAATACCAAGTAATGTCGATTTCCCACCGGTAGAATGTTGGTGTGGCACTAAACCTATCCATACGGCCATATGCCTACCATTTTTAAAGTCATGGGCATTACTAATATCTGATAAGCAACGACTTGCCACTAAATCACCAATACCTGGAATAGTTTTCAGCAGTTGGGCGCGTTCATCGTTTGCAACTAACTGCTTAAGTTTTTTATCTTGAGTCTCTATTTGCTCATTTAAATACTTGTAATAGTCATGATGCTCTACAAGTGCTTGCATTAATAGCGGTGAAATAGGCTCACCGTTATCAGCCAACCATTGAAAGAGCTTTTTCATCTGACTATGACCTTTTGGAAAGGCCATACCAAACTCTAATAAAATAGCACCGATACGTGACATACAGGCTGTTCGCTCTTTGATATAGCCTGAACGAATACGTTGAATAACTGACATTACTTGAGCCTGTTCAGACTTGACGCTCACAAAGCGCATTGACGGCCTTGTTGACGCTTCTGCAATGGCATCAGCATCTATATAGTCATTTTTATTGGTTTTAACATAAGGTTTAACGTATTGAGGGGGGATGAGTTTTACTTGATGACCAAACGATTGACATTTTCTTGCTAGCCAATGCGAGCCGCCACAAGATTCCATAGCAACAATGACTTCTGGGTGTGTAGATAAAAATTGAAGGAGTTTAATGCGGTTAAATTTACGTCTAAGCTGCTCTCGACCACTCTGTTCATGCCCAATAACATGAAAAGTGGATTTGCCTAAATCTATACCAAGTACTTTAATTAATGACATGATGGTTTGCCTCTTTAATTGCCTACCCTAATCATAGACTAGGGGTGAGGCGAACCATCTAATTAAACCGTCAAAGCAGATGTAGCACTAAACCTTATTCGCAAGCTCTACAGTATTGATCAAGCCATCAAAGATAAATCGCACGATGAAAAATTCAAGATTAGGCAGAGAAAAGCCAAACCAATCGTTGATGAATTGTATCAATGGTTACTCAAGCATAAAGATAAAATCCCACCAAAAATGGCGTTAGGTGAAGCAATTACCTATGCGATAAATCAGTTTGAGAAATTCAGGTGTTACCTTGATGATGGCAGGCTCAGTATTGACAATAACCGTGCAGAGCGAGCTATAAAACCGTTCGTAATAGGGCGAAAAAACTGGTTGTTCTCAAATACCTGCAATGGTGCTCATGCCAGCGCTATACTTTATAGTCTTGTTGAAACCGCAAAGGCAAATGACCTTGTAGTGCATGACTATATATCAACGTGCTTACAGTACCTTGCTGAGCAGCCAGATAACCTTGAGCCACTGCTACCTTGGAACATTCAACAAAGCTAGGTGTCGTTAGCTATACGCTTACCCTATATTTGATGTGATGTACTTTAATTAACGTCATTAGCGAGTTAAATTATTAAGTCGTCACATAACATTCATTAAACCATCACAAACTTAAACCTCACTTTTGAGTACACTTCTTCAATTAAAAAGTTTCAATCATTCAATGAGCTATAGTTAATCTATTGATCAAGAGTGTTATCGTAGCTTTTCCTCATACGATAGCTTATCTCAAATCATCATTGTTGTATCTTTTTATACCGAGGTAATTCATGGAAGAAATCTTTATACTCTTTTTCTCTTAGATTACCGTTCAAATGTTAATTCATATTTCTTGATAGGTTATCTATGAGCTATATCCAAAAAATTATCTTATTATCAACACTACTGTTTTCCACTTTTGTTTTATCTGCACCATCAGGTATTCCGGCTAATTTTCAGTGTCCGACCTCTCCTGTTGTTAATAGCAATGCAGCACATAGTTGGAATGCCGTGAGTGGGGCTACTCGTTATAAGTTTTACACACGCTTCTTTATTGAGGGTGATTGGGAAATTACCAGCGAAAGGCTTCGATATGTAAATGAACCCGCAGCAATAACCTTGGTTGGGCATGGCGTTAGGTCTTACAAATCATATGTTTTTGCTTGCGATGCTTCTGGTTGTAATCAACATGGTGCTACCTGTGATTTTTTTTCCTCGGCGGATTCAAATATATCAGCACCTGAAACTATCGCTTATGATTTTGAAATAGGTACCCATGATTTTCAATTACATTCGCGCTGGAAAAAACATACTAGTTCAACACCTTCACCAAATACTGGACCTAATCGAGCGTATTCTGGATTGTATTATCTATACTTTGAGGCCTCCAGTGCAGAAGAAGGCGATTATTATGATGCTATAACCCCTGAATTAGAAGCAGACACTGTGAGCTTTTATTATCACATGTATGGTTCGGGTGCTCATATGGGTAACCTTCAGGTCGAGGTTTTTCATAACAATAAATGGCATGTTATCTGGTTCAAGGGCAGTGTTCAGCATTCTTCACCTTATGCACCATGGACAAAAGCAGAAATTGATTTATCCAGCTACCCTGGCGCAATAAAAGTTAAATTTTCGGCTGAAGCAGGCGAAAGTTATCGCGGTGATATGGCGATAGATCAAATTGAATTTATTACAGCAGAAAGCACGAATCATAGCGGTAATCGTAATGTGGTTTTTATTCATACTGACCTGTTAGGCAGTCCTGTTGCAGAAACTGATTTGCATGGAGCTATTCAATAATGAAATCTATTAATATCTTATTAGCCATTTACTGTTTATCAGTACTTTCTTTTTTCTCATACGCTGAAGGTCCCAATGGTAACACCCCTGCAACACCTATCTCCACAGAAATACCAGCTCCTAAACTCCCCAATTTAGGAGCTTCAGATTTTCCTGGTGAAAGTCTTCAACTACAATCAGGTGAATTACAATACCATTATCGTGACGTACATATTCCTGGCCCTAATGGTATGGATATAGAAGTACACAGAAGTTACTACGGGCACAATAATCCTGGAGATCACTATAATACGTTAGGCCCTAATTGGACGCTAAATATTCCGAGAATGAAAACGCAAACAAATACTTTTGCTCCCACAACAAATGCTAGTGATAGGATTTCATGTTTAGGTGTTGGTTCACTCGATATTGCTTTACCCAATTTTTCAGTAGGTACACCTGTCGGATTTGCCAGCACGAATGATTTACCTGTAGGCAGTAATTCAGCTAGTACCTTAATGTTTTCAAGTAAAGCTGTATTAACTTGTTCAGCAAGACCCGTACTTACATTACCCACTGGCGTTACAATAGAATTTGGCGTAAATACTACCTTTTTTGGTCAACAGGCTCCAGAACTAGACACAAGAAGAACGCAATATTACGTAAGTAAAATGTATGACAGGTTTGGCAATACAATAAATTATGAATACGAGTATGTTTGGGTTGATGGAATTAAAGCCGCATTGCTAAAAAGTATAAACAACGCTGAAGGTACAACGGTTACCTTTACGTATACGGATAAAAGTACTTACCCTCGGGTAAGTCGTATTTATTATAATGGAAAGACCATTAGTTATGATTACGACAATAATAAAAGACTTATTAAGCATACAGATGCAGCACAACGTATTACACGCTATACATGGGGAGTTACGCCAGCGACAAAGCAAACTAAATTTAGCGCAGTGTATTTAAAATCGGTAACTACACCAACCGAGGCTACAATATCATACAACTACACTATGTTTACTTCAGGCGATCCCAAATATTGTTCGAAAAATCTGCCGTGTAGCCCTTGTATTTTTACATCTGAAGGGTTTGGGGTATGCTACAAACAAACAGTGTTAAATAAAACCATATCTGGCACAGGACTTACTGCACAAACCATTTCTTATAAACGTTGGCATAACGCAAACAATATAAAAGTAGAGGTGGCAAAGCCAATCATTAATAACGGTTACAATTACACGTTATTTGAATTTCATAGAGTAAGCAATAACACAACTGATGCATACTCAGGCCGACATGCTATTGCAGGGCAGCTATATAAAACAACAGTGCGTCATAACAACACTACATTATATGCAAAAAATACTCTTTGGGGTTACAAAAAAAGAGGCACTTATGGTTGTAGCCGAACACATGGTGGTCACGACAGTTATCAAAAATGTGGAGAAGCTTATAAAAACAAAGAAACCTATACATACTATTACACTGACGGTTCAGACACCTTTACAACCGATTATTTAACGTACGATACGTATAATAACCCAACTAAAATAAAAGAAAGTAATAGCTTTTCTACTATACCTCGCTACACCTTACAAAGTTTCATGCACGACAAAAATAATTGGTTATTAAACAATCCATACGAAACTAAAATATCGAGTAACAATGCATCGTGGGTGAGCACCAATAAAACGACTTATTGGTCGGCTAATTCATCTTATAGATCTAGCCCCTATCTTGTTTACGAATTTAACCAATGGCAACGCAAATATAGTCAATATCATACAACAGGCGACCTAAAAAAAGTTGAGTATAATGCGAACAGAACAATTGGCTCAGGTAATAGATTTATCCAATACACCAACTATAAACGAGGTATACCGCAAACAATAACCATGCCCTCGCGTTATAGTTCAGGCTCCATTAGCCAAACACAAACAGTTGATAATAACGGCTTAGTAACAAGTAAAACAGACCTCAATGGTGCTTCTACAAGCTACATGTACGATAATATAGGGCGCGCAAAGTCTATTAACTTATATAAAGATGTAAGCTATAACCACCAATGGTTAGATACACTTATTACGTGGAGAGAAGATAGTAGCGGTAACCAAACAAAAACGCTTCAAAAATGTGTATTAAATAACAACGGGCAAACATGCTCTACAACCCCTAGTCTCACAACAATAGAAACTTACGATAGTTTATTAAGATTACAACGGTTGTCTGAAACCGATAACAGTAGCAATATAGCAAGGCATAAAAACATTGACTACAACCATAGTAATCAACAAATATTTAGCTCTTATTGGAGTAATAACACAACTGAAAGCAATGGCATAACACAAACCTTTGATGCATTGCAGCGTATAACAAGTGTACAAGATAACGCAGGTACAATAACCAACGAATACCTTTCAGGAAACAAAATCAAAAAAACTGATGCTGAAGGTAACATAACCACAACAAGCTATTTGTCTTACGGCTCACCTAGTTATCAACAAGCTATTAAAATTGAGTCGCCTGAAAATGTAACCACTGATATCGCTGTAAACATTTTCGATAATGTCACTTCTATTACCCAATCAGGTAAAAATGGCAGTGCCAATATAAGCCAAACAGAGTACCGTGCTTACGACAGCCAACAGCGTTTATGCCAAATTAAACGTAACGACGTTGGTGCTACAGTAATGAGCCGTAATACATTGGGCGAAGTTATATGGCAAGCTCAAGGGCAAAGTGCTGCGAGTAATACAAACTGTAATACATCAGCCTCAGCATCTCAAAAGGTTAACTTTACCTACGACAATTTAGGCGGCCAACGCACTATTAGCTACGGTGATGGTACGCCAACACGTACTTTTACCATTGACAACAATGGCAATATAAAAAACATTAAAGGTGGCGGCTTTAGCCAAGCATATCATTACAACACGCTAAACTTACTAGAGCACGAAACCCTTACCATTAGTGGTAGGTCAGGCAGTCTTACCCTTGATTATGGTTATAATAGTTCAGGCCATCTCGCCTCATTACAATACCCTGACGGTTTAGCAAAAATCAACTTTTTACCCAATGCATTTGGCCAAGCAACACAAGCGATACGCAGTTACGATAACACCACACAAGACGTATTTGTTAAAGGGCATAATAATAAGGCCACCTACTACCCTAACGGAAGCATCAATACATTTACCTATGGTAATAATGTTGTACATAAAACCACCTTAAATAGTCGTAAGATACCATCAAGTATTACAGATAAATATGGCAGCTCTGACAGAGTTAATTTAAGTTACATCTATGATGATAATAACAACATCAAACGTATTACTAATACTCGAGAAGCTGGCATTTATAGCTTAAGTAACCTTAATTACGACGGACTTGATAGATTAACCTCTACCGTTGGTGGTTCAGGCATAGGCAGCAGTACTATAACTTACGATGGTTTAGGTAATATACGCACTTACCGTAACACCAGTGCATTTGACCCGAGCAATCTCACGTATAGTTATAAAAGTAATTTTTTAGTTAACGAGGTTAAAACAACAGGTACAAATACTAAAATAAGAAATTTTGCTGCGTCAGGCAGCTATGATACTCGCGGTAACGTGTTAAAAAATGGCAACCGTAGCTTTACTTATAACCTTGCTAACCAAATGACAGCATCAGGTGCTAATCGTTATGTGTACGATGGTTATAATCGCCGTATAAAAACACAAGACAGTAAAGGCACCAGTTACAGCTTTTACAGCCAATCAGGTAAATTACTTTACCGAGAAACGCCAACAGGTGGTATTAACTATATCTTCTTAGGCGATAAATTAGTAGCTAAAGAAGGGACGGGGGTTGCCTCCTCAAACGACAGTATCATGAACTACAAACCCTTTGGTGATAGTATTGAAACACCTAAAGATGATGTGGGTTATACAGGACATAAATTCGATACTGACTTAGGGTTGAGTTATATGCAGGCACGATACTATGATCCAGTTATCGGGCGGTTTTATTCTAATGATCCTGTTGGGTTCAGGGATGTTCATAGTTTTAACCGCTATGTTTATGCGAATAATAATCCTTATAAATATATAGATCCTGATGGTCGTAGTTCTATTCCGGGTTTTCAATTAACTCCTTATGATACAGGCGTAGGACCTACTGGGACGCAAAATTTAACAACAGCACAGCGTTTAGAAGGCATTAATCATATTACTGGCTACCAAGACCTAGCTGAGTCAGTAAATAGCGCGATGTCGGGAAACCTAGGAGCTGCCGCCATGAGCATGGCTGGCTTTATTGCCAAGCCAATAAAATTAATGACAATAACTTCTAAACAATTGGGTAAAAAGCTAGGAAGGCATGTGCAAGACTTTGGTGGTGATCCTTCTTCTGCTGCTGACAGGCAATCTGTGGTTGATAAAATAAATGACATAGCAAACAACCCTGATAAGGTTGTGAAAGGAACCTTTAGCGGTCAAGGACTTAACGGTACAAGAGGTGACGTCAACTTTAGAATTCAAGGCAATGATGTAGTTGTTACCACCCCTAATAATGAGTTTGTTACAATATTAAAGGGTGGGGTAAATCAAAACACTTCTGTAAAAAATGCTTTGGGAAAAAAATAGACTATGATGATTGAAAATTTAAACAAATACTCTGGAAGTGAAATTGCCTCTATTTTATTACTACTTCATAAAATAGAAGATGAGGTTGATTTTGAACACCCTGTTGAAGTTTGCCTGAAATTTGATAACGAAGAGTTGTTAACTATCAAGTGTGCAAAAAATGGGCAATCAATTGATGTAACTTCAGAGCACCCAAAAGAAATTCAAATGGAAGAATTGGGCGATTATGTGATTGCAGAGCTTCCAACTGATAGTAATCTAAATAATCTGGTAGGCAGTCGTCTCGTGAAAATATCAGAAGTATATTCAGAATACTGTAACTCAGTAATAGGTCTATTGTTTGAAACTTCCAGAAGCAAAAGCAATATACTTAATTTGGGAGATGAGTTGTTTATTTTCTCTGACATTCCATCTGAAGTTATAAGCGAAGAAAAGTTAATAATAAGAAATTCAAAATAACTGTTACTTAGCTTAACGGGACATCCTCAGAGAATTTTGAATCCAAAGCCTCGCACTAGCGGGGCTTTGTTTTATCTGGCTTGGGGCTTTGAATTTGTTTTCAATGCTGGTTGAGCGGCTCAATGAAAAAATCCGTTTGGTGCCAAATTCAATTGGGTGATCTGCTCAGGACTGAAGCCTTGGCGAAGGAGTTCGATGTCTTTTAATTGCACTTGAGCAACATCACCACTGCCAATCACATTATAGAAACTGCCACTCGCGGTAATGATTAATCTTTTGTTAGGAAAAATCTTTTCAATCTTTGATGTACTGATATAGCTTCCCGGTGAAAATCTGTAAGTCTCATCTTCTTCGCAAGTGCCCCAAAGGATTTTGCCGATCAATTCCTCATCATCAAATAGGCGAAGAATGGGGTCGCGTCTTGCCTTTTGCCTGTCAACTATCTTTAAGCAGTAAACTAGAGTAGAAAATATGGCATCCGTAGTTAATTGTTAACTTTAACGCAGAGCTATATTTATTATGGGCAATATTGGCAGCAGACTAGGCAACGTATTTTGGTTGTCGTTGACAGGGGTTACCAGCGACGTGGGCAAAGTGATGCAGCGCCACTAAAATGGTGACACCAGTGAAGTTGCCTACGCTTGCTGTTATTCGTTGCCTATTTAAACCAGTGTTGCCTGCTCAGTAAAGTGCTCTGCTGTGTGATCATGAGGGTTAATATTTATATGTTTAAAAACTCTGAACTATTAATGTGCCTACGTGTATTTGGATCTGAGCAGGCCTTTATTAATTTTTTAATTAATGGAGGTTGTTGCGCTGTTGTTTGAAATTCATTAAATGCACGATGAACTTTTAAAAGGTTATGCTCTGAGACCCAAAACAAAAAATCCAGTTGTGCCTCTTTTGTGTCACCAATATTTATTACTTTTTGTGCATGCAACAACGTCTGCTTTAACAGCCGGTGATAAAGTGAAAAATCGTCAATTAAATTCGGTGATTTAAAGTAACTTTTAAAATGTTGGTAAACATCCTGTTTTTCAATTGAAAAATAATCTGCTGTTATAGGGTTATTTTTAGCTAAAAAGTGAGTATAGATTAGCGCATAGAGTTCAAGGTGTATCGCCGATAAGGGTTTAAAATACGTGAGCCGAATAAACAGGTCATGAACATACCACTTTACCTGAACATAGGTATGCCATTTTTTTAATAGTTCCATTTCTCTTATCAGTATTATTAAGCATGCCAGTGCGTCTAAATTATTGTACATACTTAGCCGCGATAAGTGCGTTGAGGTTGTCCAATATTTTCGTTTGTAAACGTTGCTCGCTTTATTAAATTTGAATAAGCGTGTTTGCATTGGTAATCCCCCCGAAAAATAAATTTCAAATATATCCCCTTACCTGTAGATTTAATTCAAAAGATTTCCGTCAACCCATGGGCTCCAGATGCACTCTTTAATGCAATTAAAACGACAATTAGAATGTTGGATGGGTGTAAAAAAATCAAAGTAAAAAAGTCTCTTCTTATCAATAATAAAAGTGGTGTAGTAAAGGCGATACAATTCTACAGAAAAGCGTTTAGTACAACTTAACTTTATAATTTCTGCTAGTTACTTCCCTTAAGGAGAAATAACGCAGATTCAAGGTCATTAATCTTTTTTAAGTGCTGGTGATTTGAAAGCGCTAGGGCATTGTGAGTAGAAGCCATTTGTGACATTTGCTCTTTAAGACTAGCCACTTCAGCTCGATATTTTTCCTTTAACCGCTTTTCGTTGGCAAGCTTTTCACGCAACTTAGTTACATCAGAGCTTTGTTGCGCTTGCTGCTTTGTGATGGCTTTTGATTTGAGTAGTTTGATTCTTTCAATGACATCTGTGTAATAGTAAGCTGAGCCATTACCAAGGTTAGCTTCTTCCTCAACTGCAATTGCACTTAAACCTCGTTTGGCATCAATACGTACTGTATCGCCAGAAAGTATTCTGTCAATCGCGCTTAGAAGCTCTAACCTTGTATTATCTGACTTACTCAAAGCTGTCTGATCTCAATTTCGGGTTTGTATGGAATGTAGCTTATTTCAAAGTAGTCCATAACCTTTTCAGCTGCACGTAATTGCGTAATAAAATGGCTTAGCTGCGATTGAGATAATTTAGTATGCTGCTCCATTTCAGTTATAGTCTCAACAATCCACTGATGTCGTTTTTGCCAGGCTTGTGCTTTTGTTTCGTCTATAACAACGTTTTCACAGTTAAAGCAGTTGGTTGGTGATACTACCTTTTCCATTCTGCATTCATAACCGGCCATACAGTAGGAGTGAAGTGTACCAGCAATAGATATTCTACCAGCAGATACTTGAGCATAAAGAGCATCCCAGGATGAGTATTTAACAGCGGTATCTTCTCTATCTTTAACAACATCTATACCTTTCTTACCATATAGCTTGTCATCTGAGTTATACCACTGATGCAGCAGTTGTGTAGTGACTTCTCTATCTACTTCTTGAAGTAAATTATTGAGTTCTGAGTCCACTTTTACATGTTTTATTTTGGCTGCAACACCGCCTTCTGAATACCACTGTGCCATTGGTAAATACAGGTGCTTGTATTACTGCTTAATTGCGACATCAGACAGTAAATTATAACGCTTGCCAAACACCGCAAAAGTTCGTCTGAGTTGGTGGGTTGTAAAAGCCCAAGGTTTACCTATAACTATTTTTTGCTTGTAAGCGTGTATGTTTAGGTTTGGATTTAGAAGTCTAAACTCTTCATAGTCTTGCTCATTTACAATAGCACCAGCTTCTTCAACCAAGCGCTTATGATGAAAAGCAAAAGGTGGGCCTGTAAGTATGTTTGGTTTTCTGCTCTTTATCATTTGAACTAACCAAATACTTGATGCTCTCTCATTTTCAACTCTATCATCAGAGAGCATGAGCTGGGTTCTCATATTTTGTGTCAGTAAAGATGCTAGTTCTATTGCTTTTCCAGTTATTGGAGATGTCAACCATTCTGCTTTTTCCGGCACTGCGGGGGTCATTTTACTATGATAGGACTGTAGTGAATAAAATACTTGGTCTTTTAGTTTTAACTTTTTGAAACTATCAGGATGTAAGCTATAAATCTCGCTTCTTCTCATGCCTGAGAAGGCACCACAGATTATAAAGCAGCAAGTAAGAATGTGTGAGTATAACCAATTGAATTTTCTGACATCATTAGGAATTAACTTTTCTATATCGGCGTTGGAAATATAGCTTTTAAGTATATTGGTAGAAGTTTGGGGTTTAGCTTTAGTGATCTCAGCTTTGTAGTGAGGGGAATCAGATGTTAACCAGTTCCATTGACCTGATTTTATTTTGTTATCAACAGCCGCTTTGCCAATTTCATAGTTTTCTTGCTGCTCTGTATGGATAGCTAATAATGTATCTCGAATAGGATAGTAAGTATCTATATACTCGATAGCCTTTGTGTATATGAGTTGCATCAAGCGTGATGGAATGGCATAAAATTGTTCGCTTTCTAACTTAGTTGGGCAGCCTAGTTGCCTTCCAAGCTCGGCTATAGATGTTGTTCTAGGTAGTGAAAGCTTTATCGGTATTTGGTTCTTAACTGCTTCGATCCAATTTAATGCGAAAATAAGTTTTGATGTATATGGCCCACTCATTTTAAGTGACTTTAAATATTCGCAAAATCTAGAAAACTGTATGGGATGGTTAAGGACACAAATCGAATCTGCTTTGATGGATTCTATGTATTTATATACTTGGGTTAAATTGATATTTCTCTCTAAAAATGTAGTGGTTTTTATCATTGCCCCTTGCCTTAAAGTGCCGACAGCAAACAAACCAAGGAATGCGAGTAACTTTTGTTCTTGTAATAGCGAAGTGTTTGTTAAATGTGTAAATGAGGCGCGTTTTTTAGAAACAATTTTTGCATCTACATAGTGCGTTAAATCCCATGTGTTATCGCCAAAGTAACTTATGGTTTTACCATTTTGGTCAATCATTACTGGGATTTTGTTTAAATTGTCCCAATCCTTATTTTCAAAATACTGTATTGCCTGTTCAACAAAAACAGTATTCTCTTTTATAACTTGTTCTGGTGCAGCAAGTAACGGTTTCATAGCATTTCCTTATAAAACCAAATTAAGCGTATCGGGCCAAAATGGGTGACGGCCAACTGTACGTAACTTTTTTTCAGCTTGCCTGCGCACTTTTAAATCGATACTAAAAAGCACTTGCTTTATTTTTCTTAGTACTCGATCAAAATTGTTTTTAAAGTGTGACATGTTGAGGTGATCTTCTTTGGCATCCTCTAACGCTTCGTAAAAGCTCAATAAACACCAGATATCATTAACTTCTTCAACCAGCACTTGGTTTGGGCAGGAAAAGCAATTCAATAAGTCAGCACAGGCAAGATGGGTCATATCAACGCTATTGATAGAGGCCTTTCGTCGAAAACGGTCACCATGATTATCAAAGGGATTTTTGCAACCAGTACCTAAGGACGTTTTTTGACCATTTCCAGATTTAGCATAACGGTTTACGAATTCATCATAGGGTAGTATTTCTAGATTCATTTGCTCAAGAGTTTGTTCTCGTGCTCTACTAATATCACCACATTTAATTGCATTTTCTAAGGTGTTAGCTGTGGCTTGAAGTTGGGCGTTATTTTCTGACTCGTTACCTCTGCTATAGTGTTTTCGCACTACATCAGGTGTGTTATTGAGCAACATGGATGTTTCGAGTGAGTTTCCTGTGAGCGCTAAGTAATTAGATGCACCTGTAGCTCTAAAGCGTTTAGCTTCAGGCCTAAGTTGTTGACCATTGTCATCAGTCAAATCGAATATATTAATTAGCCAATTCATATTGGAACGAATATGCGTTGGGCACAAGGGCTTATTTATCCCGTTAAGACATTGATGAAGTAGTCTATTGGCATCTGGAAACAGCACGTGAGTAAGGGTGATAAGGTCATTAATAAAATTTAGCGCATGCTTTGGAATGTCTGTGCTAAGATTATCGCCGAGCTCGATGGTAACAAATTTATTAGCTCTCTTCTTTAACGCTGTTTGCACAAACCACTTACCTTGCTGTCCCTTTTTTTGTGAAGCTTTGGGGATATCCATATCTCTTATCGTACTAGCGTTTGTCCATGTGTAATAGGCAAGTAAGAAATATGCAGCACAGTAACACTTGGTAATAGCACCACTTACAGGCACTTCGATTTTATTAAAAGAAAAGCTCGCGTATTGGTCGCTTCTCCTTGCTTGAATGTATTCTTTAGGTGAGGTTTGAATTTGCTTTGAAAGCTGAAAATATAGTTCTTTTAGTATTTTAATTAACTTTTTCAATTCAGATTCTGAGTATGCTTGAGTTGGATTTATTTGGCTGCGAAATAGTTTGAATTTAGAAAACCACTCATCAACAGGGTGATCTAGCATCTTCATTATTGTTCTTATACTACTTAATTCACCTTTTGCTGTGTTTGAACTTTTGCTGCCAATTCTAACGCTGTGAACTAGAGCTGTTTCAAATGCATTGATACCCTCTTTTGAATCTGGATTTACGGGAATACTGTCACAAATATTCACATACCGTGTAAATATTCTAAAAAGGGTATTCATTGTTGTGTCAGTATATTCTGTATTAGCTTTGAATGCTTGATACCACTTAATGATTTGGTTGTCTCGGCTAAGCAAAGTACCCCGATGCATTTCAAAAAGTTTAGGCACGCCTTTGTATCTAAATCTTTGAAAGTCTGGGTACACAAATTGATCACCATAAATATTTAACTTAAGTTTAAGGTCAATATTTAAATTTGATTTGTTAATCACGAGAGATCCTCATGCTCATTGATGACTGACTCCATAACTTGATCTAAAAAGCAAACTGCACGTATCGATGCCTTGCTTCGGTTTATAAAGTTAAGGTATCGCCAAGTTGTTTTCTCATCTTTATGTCCCATCCACCCCATGATTAATGACATAGCATCGAATGGTGACAACCCAACTTTCTCGTCTAAAAGGGACGCAAGACGAAATGTACCGTAAGTTGCACGTAAATCGTGTGTTCTATGCTGAAAGTGGGTATTTAGCTCATTGCGTATGTAATTACGAGTTAAGCTAAAGTGACGCTGTATTGCATTGGTAGTATATGGTTTACCCCTATTGGTAATTAATAATTCAGCAATCTGTTTATCGGTTTTAGACTCTCTTTTCTGGCGACGCTCACTGATCAAGTAGCGATGCATCTTGTTCATTAACAGTGTTGGAATTTCGATTGTTCTGACTGAGCCAAATTTAGTGAGTACACCGTTGTGAGGTCCTATACTAACTTCAATATGGTATTTATTCGGGTCACATCTATTCACTAGATTAGCTGGAAAGGTGCATGCTTCTTCTATACGAAGGCCGCACATGAGTTGTAATAGTTGATGTATTTGGAACTCAATTGACTGTTCTTTGAGTGCGCGTGAATATAATCTTACTTCATCTTCAGTGAGAGGGTTTAAACTTTGCTCTGGAGTACGCCTTGGTACCCTGATCCTTAAATCTGAGCTTCTAACAACGTAATTACGGTTTATGTGTGCCAGCATTCCAGTCGTTTTGATGCTAACAAACTCTACTTCAAATGGTTTATTTTCCTTAGAGAAGTTAATTAACCTCTCGTAATATGCCCACTCGTAGAATTTAATTATATGGTTCATATATACAGCTGCTGTTGAACTATTTAGCTCACCGGCTTTCACTGAGGCCAAAAGATCTTGGTTTCGGAAAATATATGTGGGCTTATTTGATTTGATAGTTGGAAAATCTCTCCAAGAGAGTTCATGGCTTTTTAAAAAGCGCCAATATCGACTTATGGCACGAACGTTTGAGTTAATGTTTTTCGCGCGCTTAACGTTAATCAGGTGATTCATCCAAAGGTTTATTGGCATGACGTATTCACCATCTTCATAAAAAGTTGGAAAGCCTTTTAGCTGAATGCTTGATTTTGTTTTGCAAAAAGGAGTTTGGATCTCAGTTTTAAAATCATCTGATTGAACTATTGTGAGCATAAAAAAGCTGACCAAAAATTGTACGTTAATTGGTCAGCTTAGTTCGTTTTCCAGAGTTAGCAAATGTAAAGTTTCACTTTTCCAGAGAAAAATTTACATAGTAGCCTGTTATTCCAATATTACGATAAGCCAAAAACTAGCTTCAAAAGTTCGGAAATAAAAAAACCAAACAACGCGCCAATAACCCAACTTTTCCATTGACCTTTATAGCTAGAAGCTCTTTTAATTTCTGTTTGCAAGCTCTCGATAATCCTCGACTGAGAGGCAATATCTACAGCCAGTGAGTTAATCAGTTCCGAATCTACTCCAAGTCCAATTTTTGTTAATATCTCAGGTTCAGACATTAATCGAGGTGTGTTGTTTTCAAGCTCATAAACAATACCCTGAACACTCGCCAATTTGATTGACGGCTTTACTGTAATAACTCCAAGTGTGTGGTTCCCTCTAATGTTAGGAATGAACTCTAAGTTTACATCTACTCCACTGCATAGTGACTTTGCTTGAGCAAATATAGAGCTAAACGAGTCCGGCTTTACTCCAATAATTTCTGTGCGTCCACTACCTATTATTAAGTGCCTTCCATTGCTATTTGAAGACGCCACAATGTATTCTGCAAGGGAATCAACATCTATTTCAAGCAAAGATATACAATCACTGGATTGGTCAATATTTATTGAAATATCTCCACTTTTTAGCTGTTCTAGCGTTTCCATTTTTATTCCAACTCTAATTTTTTAATGCCCCGAGAAAGTCTAAACGCCATTCTTTCAACTGTTTTTCAGGAACAGATACGCTTACATCTGTTGTTGTTCCAGCTAATCGACAAGCCTCCGCCCAACGTTCAGGATCTTGTAATGCAATCAAGGCATCGGTCATTAATATTATTGAAAGTCCTTGTATCATGTCTTGCAAATCAGTTCTTCCAACTGCTTCATACATGTAACCCAACGTGAAGCATCGTGAGGAATGATTACTGAACCTCTTTTCAAGTCTCTGAGCTTCCTTTCTACGTTCCTCACCATCTTTCTTTCGAGATAATGCTGCAAGGCGTTTAGACAAAGCCAAGCCTTCTGTAGCAGCAAACAACGCTTGATCGTGAACAGCTTCTTCATATTTCATACATCTATTTACGCTGGGTAAACCGTTAACAGAGTCCAAATCTCTCTGATTACCAGCATTGGCTATCCTAGACATTTGACGCTCTGAAACTCCCCATCGCTCCCCTATTTGTTTAAACGTCCAACCTTTTTCATTCGCAATTTTTTGAAAAAGGGAAATATTTTTACCTGTCATATACGTCTAGTATACCTCTCGATATTAACCTGTCAAATATGTCTAGTTAATAAGTTTGCATAAATTTTAAACTACTGGGTTTTCGAGTAGATCATTGACTTTTTCTATTTGCTTTAGCCATTCTTTGGTACTCTCACACCGCATTTCAACTGTTGTTTCAATTAAAGGATATACATCTAGCAAGGTATTTTGATTAAAAATTGGCTCGTGATGTGCAATACGATTTCTCAGTCTTCTTATGGTAAAGCAAGCTTGTTTTAATAATGATCTAATCTGGCTCACTGTTAAATTTCCAGCGTTAGGGAAAGTAGTATGAATATAATCGTTCCAAATACGCCCATCATGCCTACTTGTTAACATCTCTTCCCACCAAGATAGCTTTAGTTCAGGCAATACTTTGCCTAACCCTTGGTATTCACCGCCTATTGCAACTAACAAACCTCTTTTATTTTTAAAAGTTAGCGAGTTCTGAAATACTGTATTTGTAGGCCAATCCACCCCATACCTTGAAGCAATTGCGTCACTAATAGCATTACGTAGAGTTATTTCATAAATATGTAACGGAAATAGAAAATTAGATGACAAATTAGCGTTCCATTCATATAACGAAAGAGCTTTAATATTGCAATCAACACCAGCTCTTGCAATCACTGTATTTCTGTATGTTGAAAATCGACTTATTGATAGAGTGTTTTCAATTGCTTCGTATTGCATTACCTTTCCGTATAACATGTTTTTCTTTGCTTTAGTAAACCCAAAGCAGACTTTTAGTTGATCAATTTATTACTTCTGGTAGGATTGATCTTGAGAGCTTTGGATATCCCTGCTAACGCAGCCCACCAAAGACATAAGATAAAGACTAAACCCATGCTTAGGCGTGGGTTTTTTCGTTTTAATGCCCTGTTACTTTTATTCTTGAATAGACATTATTAATAGCCTCTGATATTTGCAACAAGTTACCATTATATTTGTCTGTTACTACTTGCCTTGATGCATAGCCAAACAAATCAGCAACAACACCATGGTCAACATTTCTAGCTAAGTGAATTATTAACGAATCCTCAAATGTTTTAGCTGTAGCCCAATCTAAACCAGCCTTTTTAAGTAGCGTATTAACTTTGGTTCTTAAGTTTGTTGGCTGTTTGTTAATACCGCTTTTAACTGTTCGCTCACTCATTGCAAATTCATTAAGCCGATCATTAAGTAATGCGGGGGCATATTCACTAAAGCCCCGATACGTGCCTAAATTGTGCCTGTACTTCGCTGGCACTTCTTGTTGTTCGTACCAATTAAGATAATGTTCAAGCGCCTGACAAAATACCTCTGGCACTTCAATAATGCGTTCTTTATTTCGACTGTAGGCCGCTGGTAAAACCCACTTCCTGTATATCTCGCCCTTATCACTAATTAACTGGTGTAAGCGCAGCAGATTGTGTTCAGTGAGCGACAAAGGAACGTATGCGAGCTGGCTAATTAGATACCTATCCTTCACCGCATACTTTCCTGTACAGGCCGTGTTTAAAAGCGAACTTATGTCGTTATCAACGAAAATCTGTTTTAACATTATAGTAATTGCATAACCTTAATATTTTGTTATGCAATATAGATTACACTATAACAGTGCAATAACAAGTCAATTCATGCAATACAGCTTTGAGCAGAGAAACGATCGATAGGCAACGGTGTCGAACTTGAAATCCAGAAGCTTTTGCAAGCGCGATTAGGTGTTTTTCTGAGATAAGGGCTTTTAATTGATTTGAAACTTGGTTAATCTGCATGTGAACTCTGTTTTTAGTCATTTTTTTATTGGCGTAACTATTTGATCATTAACAGAGTTCAACTTCAAGTTTTCTTAAGATCCAACCTATGATAAGGTATTAGCAATTCTCAATTCTCAATTATTAATTGCAATTCCAATGCTATAGCGTGAGCTTTACTCAAATGTAATTTGCGTATTTATTATTTCAAGTTTGAGATGCAACCAAAAATAATAGGAGGTATAAATTTAGCCTCTGTAAATGTCATTTTGCTCGCATAAAAGTAATTTTAGATAGGTTATTCCTTCACATTTATTAAAAAAAAGATGTACAATTAAGAGACAACAAAGCTGTGGAGTATTATGAGCGTGGGTAAACTTAACGACATATTAAAGTTTGAAAAAGCTGTTGGCTTATGCCCCTATTGTAAAGAAGAAGTTAAACCTGACGTTTTGATTGGTTATTTCGATCGTCGGGATCTTTGCCAATGCCCTAGCTGTGATAAGTACATCGCTGTTTGTTTGTCTCCTGGTTGCGAACACTATACAAAAGGCTCAATGCTTATTAGTCAACCCCTATGCACTTTATGCATGAAAAAATCCACGCCAAAAATTGGCGGTACCATACTTAAGGTTGCAGCTTCTGCCGCCACCTTAGCTTCTACGCTGTATATTAAGGGTAAGATGGCTGATAAGTAATGCTATCTAATAACTTTTCAAGTTAATAATGCACAAGGCAATTTTAAAGTAAGTTATCCATTACTTCATTATACAAATCTTAATCATCCCTGTGTACATAGATTTCCGTTGTTGAAATGTGACTATGACCCAACAATAGAGAAATGTTTTTATATTTGCGCCATGTTGAATACCAGGGAGCGTGCTATCGCCACTAACGCAGGGCGGTTAATATATAGAAACTAGTTTAATTTACCCCCCTAATCATAGGGTCGATTGCTGGGATTGTGTCGTGGTGAAACAATTAAATATCATTTACCTTATTTATACTTTTAGTATTGCGCAGTAATTCCTTAAGCTCAACTATATAATGTGAGCCCTTTTCACGATCTAAATACCTGATTGATACTTCTTCTACAATGCCTTTATGGGGTTCTAGGGATTTTCCCCTCTAAAGTAACATAAATCGCCATACTCACCATATTTAAAGGCATACAAAGGTGGGTTACTTCTCCAAAGTATGGCAAATTATGAGGTTAACAACCCCTTAAACTTAATTTAATTCCTATGGCTATAAAAAACGAACTATCAATTCTTACCAAAGCTGAGCAGCTTGATCTATATTCTCCGCCGCTATTATCACTTGAACAACAACGATTGTATTTTACGCCAAACGAGATCGAGTTAACAGAGTTGAAAAGTATTCGCCTAAGGAACCACCGATGCTATTTCATTGCGTTATTAGGGTATTTTAAGTCTAAGCCTGTGATTCTTTCACCTAGCTTTAACCTCATCTTTGACGATATGCAGTTTATTTCAACGCAAGTTCAAGGAGGCAAAGGGATCAGGCCTTTCAGCATTAATAAGATGCAGCGTGACCGTATATATCAAAGAATACTGAGGTTATTAAACTATCAGAAATGGGACGAAAGTCTGCACTTTGCGCCGCTGTACGAACATCTTGTTATGGTCGGCAAAGCTTGGCTTGAGCCTCGTTATCTATTCGATGCAGCCGCTGAATATCTAGCAACGCATAGAATTGCCATCCCTAAATATACTGTCTTACAAAAGCTTATCAGTCGTGTTATCCAACAGGTCAAGAAGGCGTTAAATAATAAGCTTCGTATTCATGTTTCATCTGAACTACACGGATTTCTAAATACTATTATCGATGACAAAGATGGGCTCTCCTTAAGCCAGCTTCGAGCCGGTGCAAAAAGCGTTATGGTGACAGAGCTAAAAAAAGAACTGACGGTGTATCATCAGTTACAGCCTTATACAAGACAGATTGATAATGCTGTTAAGGGCTTAGCCTTATCGTCTAAAAACCAACAACACTTCGGTGAAATGGTGGATTATTATGGCAGTAAACTAAAACGCTTTAAGCGTCCACAGCAACACCTATGGTTGCTGTGTTTTCTGACTCAACGCATACGGCAAAGCCTAGAGCGATTGGCTGATGGGTTTATTCATCATATCCGTAAACAACAAGAAGCTGCGCATGCGTTTGCCCAACAGGCAGTGTTTGACTCATGGAGGTCAGCTGCAGACAATGTCACCAAAGCCGCAGAATTACTGCATCTGTTTGTTGATGACAGTATCGACGATAATCAACCATTTGCAACGGTTAGGCAACAAGCATTAAGTGTAATGAATAACCAAGATATAGAAACGCTATGCCTGTACTTAAAAAAGCAAAAACGCACGGTAGAAGAATATCAATGGCAATATTATGATGATCAAAACGGGTTAATTGAGCAGTTATTAAGGCCCGTGTTTCTATGTCTTGAATGCCAAGCAGGTAAAGGCTCAGAAGCATTAGTGACCCAGCTCAAAACCACAAAAACAGAACTATTAGCAGGTAATACATTGCAAACAATGGATAGTACACTTATCCAACAAAAACATCGTCCATGGTTAATTAACAAGGATGTTGTTCATCCACAGCGATACGAATGGTTGCTTTACCGTCAACTGGCTTCTCGGCTTAATGGTCGAATTTACTTATCAAACGTCACTAAATATCGTGCGCTAGAAGACGACTTAATTGCATCGTCAATACAGCCTGATCTATTGGCATCATCAACATTGGAAAAGCTAAAGCAGCCGATTCAGAAGCTACTGCAAGTAAAACAAATACGCTTAACAACATCCCTAGAAGATGTTGCTCGTCACATTGATAATGGTGATAACCGCAATGTGATCATGAAGAGCCGAAGTGGCACACGATGGCGACTGCCAGTTAAAGGCTCCCAATCACTTGTCAACAACCCTTTCTTTAAACAAATGATCCCCGTCAGTATTGCTGATGTGTTGCGTTATGTTGAACAAGAAACCAACTTTATGCAATGCTTCGCACACGTGCTGCCAATACAAAAACAAGTAGGCGCCAATCAGGATGATTTATTGGCTATTCTAATTGCGAATGCGACACATCGCGGCGTATATGGGATGGCACAAATATCTGATCGCAGTTATGAGCATCTAAGCACTATACAAGCTAATTATATTAGGCCTGAAACCTTGCAAGAGGCTAGTGATATCATCAATAACGCAGTAGCGGCACTCCCTATTTTCCGCCACTATCACATCCAAGAAGACGTCCTGCACGCCAGTACCGATGGGCAAAAATTTGAAACTCACCTTGAGACTTTTAAAACTCGCTACTCCTCGAAATACTTCGGCACCAACAAAGGTATTACGGCCATGACGTTAGTTGCCAATCATAGTGCGTTAAATGCCCGTATCATAGGATCTAATGAGCATGAGTCCCATTATATTTACGACTTACTACAATCTAATACTAGTGATCTTAAGCCAGATGTCCTCTCAACCGACACCCATGGTGTTAATCATGTTAATTATGCCTTATTGGATTTATGCGGTTATAGTTTTGCGCCTAGGTATGCTCAGTTCACCAGTGTGATCAATGACCTATTTAACGTAACTGAAAGCGACGACGGAAACACGCATCTGGCGCTGAAAAAGCCGATAAAAATGAATGTGATTGAAGAAGGCTGGCAGGATATTCAGCGTATTGTGTTATCCCTTCAAGAAAAACGCACAACACAGGCATTGCTAGTACGCAAATTATCTGGTTATCCATCTAGACACCCTATATTACAAGCATTAACGGAATATAATAGGCTCATCAAAGCCCAATATTTACTTGATTATATTGATGATGCAAGTCTGCGCCAATATGTTCAACGAGCACTGAACCGAGGCGAAGCCTGGCATTTCCTCAGGCGAGCTATTGCATCGGTCAATCGTGACCAGTTCCGTGGAAAAAACGAATCAGAAATAGTCGTCTGGAACGAGTGTGCCCGTTTGACGGCAAATGCTATTATCTACTTTAACTCGATGATCCTAAGTCATCTATTACTGCACTTTGAAGAAGTTGGTGACGAGGAAAAAGCAGCAATAACTCGACAAGTATCACCCGTTGCATGGCAGAACATTAATCTGAGCGGCACTTATCAGTTCGCTAGTAACCGCAAACTACCTGATTTACAGGAAATAACTAGGCCTATTGTTGAAAATGAAGTCTAAAATGAAAGGTAACCCAGCTCCACAAGCCATTAACTGCGAGGGTTGTGGCGATTTATGTTACTTTAGAGGGGAAAATCCCTAGAACCCCTAATACTAGTGATCTTAAGCCAGATGTCCTCTCAACCGACACCCATGGTGTTAATCATGTTAATTATGCCTTATTGGATTTATGCGGTTATAGTTTTGCGCCTAGGTATGCTCAGTTCACCAGTGTGATCAATGACCTATTTAACGTAACTGAAAGCGACGACGGAAACACGCATCTGGCGCTGAAAAAGCCGATAAAAATGAATGTGATTGAAGAAGGCTGGCAGGATATTCAGCGTATTGTGTTATCCCTTCAAGAAAAACGCACAACACAGGCATTGCTAGTACGCAAATTATCTGGTTATCCATCTAGACACCCTATATTACAAGCATTAACGGAATATAATAGGCTCATCAAAGCCCAATATTTACTTGATTATATTGATGATGCAAGTCTGCGCCAATATGTTCAACGAGCACTGAACCGAGGCGAAGCCTGGCATTTCCTCAGGCGAGCTATTGCATCGGTCAATCGTGACCAGTTCCGTGGAAAAAACGAATCAGAAATAGTCGTCTGGAACGAGTGTGCCCGTTTGACGGCAAATGCTATTATCTACTTTAACTCGATGATCCTAAGTCATCTATTACTGCACTTTGAAGAAGTTGGTGACGAGGAAAAAGCAGCAATAACTCGACAAGTATCACCCGTTGCATGGCAGAACATTAATCTGAGCGGCACTTATCAGTTCGCTAGTAACCGCAAACTACCTGATTTACAGGAAATAACTAGGCCTATTGTTGAAAATGAAGTCTAAAATGAAAGGTAACCCAGCTCCACAAGCCATTAACTGCGAGGGTTGTGGCGATTTATGTTACTTTAGAGGGGAAAATCCCTAGAACCCCTAATAGGGCGAAAGAACTGGCTGTTTTCAAATACCTGCAATGGTGCATATGCCAGCGCTATACTTTATAGTCTTGTTGAAACCGCAAAGGCAAATAACCTTGTGGTGCATGACTATATATCAATGTGCTTACAGCACCTTGCTGAGCAACCAGATAACCTAGAGCCACTGTTACCTTGGAACATTAAGCAAAGCTAGGTGTCGTTAGCTAGACGCTTACAAAGCAACCAGCTATATGTGGCTGTATTGTTGTGGGGATGATAGGCTGGGAAAAGGCACCAATATAGTCCTGTTTGATTACCATAACAGTCGTGCAGGACACTGTGTGGTTGATTTTCTTGATGGTTACGAAGGCTACATGCACGTTGACGGCTATAAAGCCTACGAGCAAACAAAGGCAACACTGGTTGCGTGCTTAGCCCATATACGCCGAAAATTCATCGAGGCCAAAGGCAATAATAAAAAAACAGTTAAAGCGGATGTGGCACTTAACCTTATTCGCAAGCTCTACGGTATTGAGCAAGCCATCAAAGGTAAAGCGGCCGATGAAAAATTCACCGTTAGGCAGCAAAAAGCCAAACCAATCGTTGATGAATTGTATCAATGGTTACTCAAACACAAAGATAAAACCCCTCCCCAAATGGCGCTAGGTAAAGCAATTACCTATGCGATAAATCAGTTTGAGAAATTCAGGCGTTACCTCGATGATGGCAGGCTCAGTATTGATAATAACCGTGCAGAGCGAGCCATAAAACCGTTCGTAATAGGACGAAAAAACTGGTTATTCTCAAATACCTGCAATGGTGCACATGCCAGCGCCATACTCTATAGTCTTGTTGAAACAGCAAAGGCTAATGACCTTGTGGTGCATAACTATATATCAACGTGCTTACAGTACCTTGCTGAGCAGCCAGATAACCTTGAGCCACTGCTACCTTGGAACATTAAACAAAGCTAGGTGTCGTTAGCTATACGCTTACGTAAGTCCGCTTCTAAAGCTTTACTTAAATACCCTTTGTCACCATACAATTTGTCGTTAGCTATACGCTTACTTTATACTCATTATTATCACAGCTTTCATTTTGCCATATGTCTAAGACGCGTTAAGTAATGTCACCGTTCCTTGGATCGCATCAACTCGAATAAAATCCCCGTCTTTTAAATAAGTACTGGCTTGATCAACACCAACGACACAAGGTTTTCCAAACTCTCTAGCGACAATGGCTCCATGTTGCAGTACCCCGCCTACTTCTAACACAATGGCTTTGCTGTTCATAATTAAAAAAGTCCAACATGGATCGGTTGCATAAGCGACAAGTATTTCGCCGGGACTAAACGCTTTTTCATCAGGAGTGGCGAGTACTTTCACCTTTCCTTCTACCACGCCAGGTGACACACTTCGCCCGTGAAGCTGTCCGTCACTTATTTTGCTAGCTGCATGAAGTATCTTGCCTCTTGAATCAATAAATCTTGGATAGTTACGAACTTTGTGTCGAAATTGTTCCGACCCACGGATGATCGAGTGTGAAAAATCAGCCTCAGGCATCGCCTCATTCAAGTTGATGGATGATTCAAGCTCAGACACTTCAGCAAGAGTTCTATCAAATAAGGTATCTTGGTCTTCCATCTTACCATGTTGTTTTAGCTGCTTTTCGATTGATAGCACACGGTTTCTTAAAATTGATTTATACAAAACCAACCAATGCTTTGGTGTTTCTCTCGTTCCCCCAAATAAGTTGCCCAACTTAAAAGCGTACTTTAATAAACGACGTCGCAACCAACCCATGTCGCCATTTAGCTTGTCATAAGCATTAAGTCTTGATTGCTTGACTTGCTGATGAGCTTGATCGGGTTGAACATGAGTTGATGCCGTTTTAACTAATTGTTTTAGAACAAGCTCTGGAGACTCACCGTATCTGGGAGAAGCAACATCCATATCATTGATTCCTCTAAACCAATATTTTTTTATAAAAACATCCCAAACCGTTAAAAAATCTTCCGGCATATCTCTATTGAGAACCTTACGTTTAAGTTGTTCAATATCTAACCTGGTCTGGCCGTCCGTAACCGATGCGTCCATCAGAGACGCCAGTTGCGACAAGCTAATACCCATTTCCACGATGACATTATCGTCGAATCCGCTAGCCATAGTGTCAGCTAAACTTGCGTGTCTGCGCCCTACTAAGCGCTTAATCATGCTGCTAGCCATAATTCCAACACTCATTGCTGCGAGTGCATGCTCGAATACATGAGTAAACATCATTGTTTCATAGCGCTGACGAAAAGTTGCGATATCGAGCGAGTAATCTACCTCTTGAGTCAGTTTTTTAATATAGTCATCGGCAACTTGTTGATAGTGACGGTGTTGACTCGTAGGAAATATCAATGCTTTGATGATATTGCCAATCATTCGTTTCAGTTTCCAGACTAGCCGAAACATCTTCCAAAGCAAACTTAACTTAAGCCATTTGGGACGCATTTTCAGTTTATATTCTTTAGTGTCTATTTCCCGTAAGATATCCGCCGCTAATACATCAGTGCTCGCAAAAGATTCTGCAATTTTTTTTAACTTGGTAAGCCGCATTATGCTGGATAAATTTAAGTACATCCTGGCACCTTTCACAAAAGCGATCCCTTCTTTGGGGCTAGCGGCAATCTTTAAATCCTGACGCATAACTCGCTCTAATAGTTCGGCATTCCAATGTTCTTCCATTCGAGACATAGGAGCGTTGCTCGCCATTCCTTTTGACAAAGCAACATCCATATAAAGAATTCTTCTCTCACCTGGGGACGTTTGCATCTCAGAAACTAAGGGAACATAGCTGGTAATAGGGCGAGCTTGTAGTAAGTTGAATTTTCCTTGGGCAATTGCCCATTCAATGTCTACTGGTCTATCGTATAATTTTTCTACCTCGATGATGGCTGACGCAATGGCTGCCAGCTGCGATGAGTCTAAAACATAACTTTCCACTCGATCATCTTGATATTCGTTGGTCCCTCCGCGAGTGCATATCTTTACTGACTTGGATTTACATCCCAGGTTGCGTTGCAGTACGGTTCCCGTTTGCTTTTCAATTAAGTATTGATCAGGAATGACATCACCTGACACGACTGTAATTCCTAACCCCCAATTCGCCTCGATGACTAACTCATCAAAATCATTATTTTGGGGGTTCAATGAAAACCCAACACCCGCACAATCCGCATCAATCATAGTTTGCACAATGACTGCGAGCTCTATCGCATCAATCCCAACGCCCACACTGTGTTTATAAGAAAATACTCGGTGGTCTAAACTTGCGACAAAACAGTGACGGATGGCATCCTTTACGTCGGCGGAAACAACATTTAATTCTGACTCGAATATACCCGCAAAGGAATGACTCTCTTGATCTTCTACTGGAGCGGAGGAGCGAACCGCAAATGTTACGGAGGATTGATCTGCGATGCCACCTAATCCGTCATTGATGGCTGCTTGCTGAACCGCAGAAAAGTCTAGAGTCTTTGCAAAATTTTGGAGGGATTGACAATCACCAAGCTCTAACGGTTTTTGATTAAAGTTTACTGGTATCCAAAGCTCATGATTTTTTATTTGCTGATACCAATCGTCAAAAAAGTTCGTGGTTAGAACAAAACCTTGCGGCATAGTGTATCCAGCCTGGTGCAATTTAATTAAGGAAGCAGCCTTGCCTCCTACCTCTGCATTGTTAATGCTAGAATTTGACTGTAAAGATATGCAATATGACATAGATTTCCGATAATTTCGTCGCTATGCGTCGTTATAGACGCGGCAGAGCCCTCAGCAGTAAAAGATAAAAAGCCCTTAGCCTCTAAATAACCTTCAGCGTTTATAAAACCTTTAACTCTTAAAGTCTAGAGCGCACAGAAAAAACTGTTGCGCTTAAGTTAAACCATTATCGATTAAAATACCAATGAAATGAAGCATCCGGAGAGCTTTCCTCAGACACTTTTTCCTCTGTTTCATTAAACTTATCTTTTAATGCCGCCAATCGTTTTAATGACGCCATCACAGTGCTAAAGTTCACCCCAAAATCCACCAAACAGGCAATTTCATTAACCCCGACATCTTTTAATCGTTCGACCATCGTCAGACATTTTGCTTGATTGCCAATCATTGCTCGATTGTCAATCAAGTCTTGCAGAGCTGAACTTAAAATCATTTCTTGTTCTTCTGCTGTGATCGGAGGCTGATCACCAGACAAACCTTTATCGTCAGTTCTCGCTTTTAAAAAGGTTTGTAGATATTGTTTCAGCGGTTGCTGCACAACCTCTTCTGCTTTCTCATTATCTTCTGCGATATAGGTATGTATTGCGATTGTGACAACGCCCTGCTCTGGATCCAGGCCGGCTTCAGCTCTTGATTGGCGGTACACTTGGATCGCGGACGTCAACTGTTGCCAATCATTGAGCATCAAGAGTAAGTTCATACCTCTTCGACCCGCTTGCTTGCAAACGGAGAAATCACTGCTCATCACCAACCACCCCGGAATACTTTGTTGCACAGGTTCGGGAAATGTTTTCACCTCTATCTGTTCCGCACCGCCATTAAATGATACCAACTCGCGATTGAATAAGCGCTGCACCGTATCAATGCCAGAATACATGACTTCTTTGCGACTTTCGTAATTATCTGGATAAAAAACAAAGTCTCGTTTATGCCAACCACTGGCGTAGCATAATCCCACCCGACCATTGGATAGTTGATCAACTAACGCCCATTGTTCTGCGATTTGTACTGGGTGATAATGAGGCACGACGACCGATCCCGCTCGAATCTTTAGGTTTCGAGTCGTGGTTGCAATGCCAGCAGATAACACCGCTGGACTGGGAAAGCATCCTCCAAATTCTTGAAAATGACGTTCTGGAGTCCAAATCGCTTCAAACTCGCTTTCATCAAGAAATCTTGCCGCCTCTAGAATAAATTTGTAGCGTTCATTATTACTGTAACTATCATTCGCTGAGAAGAAAAAGCAACTAAATTTCATAACGTATCCTTTGCTCCTGGGCACATTGGAGATCTTGTTGTTTTTTTTGAATTAATTTTTCACCCTGGTGCGTGACAACATTGCTCGCATCATGATGAGTGTTTCTATTTGCATGTCTTTTTGTACTGTCATCTAAAACGTTATCCGTGCATTCACTCAATAGATGTTCAATCTGTTCGGCACAAAAATCCAGGTGTAGTACGAGCGATAGATGGTCACAGTCTACCTCAACAATCTCAAAGTTATCTTGGTAGAACTGTTGGAATCCTTTACTCTTGTCACTCGTAATTAAAATTGGGCTGTGGGTGTCCGCAGAGTCTTCCGTTGGCAAATAAAATCCTTTAATCGCACTGAAAAAGGTGGTTTTGATCTCTGTCATTAAACTCTTGCCATGATAGTTGTCCAACATTCTTTGGTTACTGCGCTCAACGTTAATATGGCTATTAACGAGACCGTAAGCGTCTTGCAGCGAAATATTTTTCGGCGAGTACCGACTTAATAAGAGTGCCAACTGACGAGACTGTTCTTCAATTTCCAGGGTTGATATGTCTGAAAAGTTAATCTCCTTCACGACACCGTAATGAGTAAATAGATGAATCATAACCATCTCAAACTGCCCAGTTCGGTCTCCCGTAAACACTGACATGGCCTCAGAGTTCGGCATGTAAGAGTCGAGCAAGAATAAATGTGTTACCGTTTTTCCTCTTGCCAAAAGCTGGTGACAAGTTTCATACGCTAATGTCCCGCCAAAAGAAATACCGCATAAATAGATAGGTCCTGAAACATGATCTTTTAAAATAAGATCCGCACAATCGGCAGCAAATTCCGCCAGACTATCAAATAAGGCATAACGTCCCTCAGCGCTAATTTGTTTAATTGATTTCACTTGCATATCAGCAAAGAACATATCTAAGGCTTCAGCGTAGTTGACATCGCCGTAAAGAGTCGGTAAACAATACAGTGTTGGGCCACTATTCTGCGTTGAAACCTCGTTTAGTTGAGGTCGAGTTAGGTATCTTTCATTTTTTAGTAACTCTAGCTCAGCAGACCATAGTTTAACCGATGCGACACCTATTTTTGACAAAGGTGAGTCGTCCGTTGTCTTTTTTAAGATGCAAAGCGGATCCAGAGCCAATTTATCGAGAGTGTCAGAAAACTCGCTTGCATTATTCGACGATAAGTACCACTCGTGGAAAACCCAACCACTATGGTTAGGCTGCCAATCCTTTAACGCCGCCGAAAAATATTGCACATTGGTGACTACGGCTTCAAACCAGCGAATCTGCTTCTCTGCTGGGATCGGCAAACGACACACACGATTCAATTCAGCTCTTAACGAGTCGGTATGATCGATCAATTGCTTCGTTGATCGACTTTCCGCTCCCTTAGCCCAAAGCACTTGATAGAGTTCATAAACAAAAGACATACTCTCCCATTTGTTTTCAATCAAATCACAAGATGGTGAAAGTGATACGATGCATAGAACTTCAACCCCATTATTTTTTAGACGTTCAGCAAGTGAGACTGCCAGTTTAACCATCGAATGGTGGGCGAATAATTTCAATTGGGTACATGGAGGGTTCCTTGATTCGGTAACAAGCCTCTCCAGTAACAGACTAAGGCACTGCTCAAGATAATCCTCTAGTACAATATTTTCAACAGGACTTAATTGTTTAAAGTGCGCACTCTCAATGCCTACCGTATGGCTGCTACCGGTTAATGTTGCAAGGATATTCATTACCCAACTTAACTCGCCGGTTAAACTGTGTAAAACGACACAGGTCGTTTGATTATCTCCTTCCTTCAAAGTAACCAGTTCAACATCCCGTTTAGAACCTATCTCATTATTTGCTAAACTCGGCAGGTTACCCTTGGCTTCGATCTTTGACTCCTCTGGAGAGTTAGTGGTCGCATTTGTCACCGGAGTTATTGCTGTTTCCTTGGAAGTCAGCGATTGAATGGCGGCGCCACCGCCTTGTTGCTTGGCGACAAATAGAGCCAGCTTGCCCAGCGTAGGATTCTCGGCGATATCTTTAACCGTCATACTGCCACAAATATTTTTTTGCAACGCTTTGTGTAATCTCAACCCACTCAAAGAGTCGACACCAAACTCGCTAATTAATATATCACTCTCTAGCTTCTCTGGTGATATTTTTAAAACATCAGAAAATATCGCTGTGATTTTTTCTTGAATTAAATTGATCGAGTGTTGATCGATTAAAGTTAAGTTATCTGAGGAGGTGTGTTCTGATGAGGAGGTATGCTCTGATGCAGCAGACGTCTGTTCACTTACTGCCACACTGGCTACTTCCGATTTTTGGTTAGCTGGCAACTCGCTTTCAACCTTTGGATGACTTTGAATAATTTCGGTTGTTTGTGATTGTGTCACTGACTGATGACTTGCTGTTGCACCATGATTCGTCTCTGGAATAATCCAGTAAGAATTCTGTTCAAACGGATAAGTAGGTAATGATACTTTTTGGTAAATTATTTTTTCAAACAAATCTTGCCAATTTACCTTAGCGCCCTCGCACCACTGACTTAATAAGTTAGCAAGGCTGTCCTTAATCTTTATATCAGCATTTTCCGTGACCAGGCGAGTACCTGAATGACCTGAAACCTTGCCAAAGTTAAGTGATTCTTCAGCGAAGTTATCTTCCATGATCGCTGCGAGCTTTACCTTCAACTCTGCCAAACTGTCAACTAAAAAGCCGCATCGATAAGTAAGCTCTGGTCTACCTAAGAGTAATGTTAAAGCAACGTCGTTCAGATGATATTGATCGCCATCCGATATTTTTGCGGCTAAGTTTGTTGCATATTGCTTTAACTGCACTTTTGAGTTGGCACTTAATATGATCGGATAGGAATAAAGCCTATCGCTATTATCCAATGCAGTGTATTGATCACACTCCTCAAGTATCACATGTGTAAGCACTCCACCAACGCCAAAAGAACTGACTCCCGCTCGCCTCGGGGCTGGTTGCCCATTTTGATTTTGCGACGCTGCCCATGGCGTAAGCTTGTCTAACAGATACAGTCTACTTTCTGTTAAATCAATCATTTCATTTTGCCGCTCGAATGAGGCAATTGCAGGTAATTTCTTGTGTTGTAAACAGAGAACCGTTTTAATAAACCCGGCAATGCCTGCGGCCGTTTCTAGGTGGCCGATATTCGATTTTACGGAACTCAAACCACATAGGTTACTTCCTTGACGAGTGGATGAGTTACCAAACACTTGTTTGATCGCATTGATCTCAATGGGATCACCTAGATGAGTTCCAGTACCATGAGTTTCAATGTAAGAGATATCTTCCGGTTCTACGCCAGCGTCTTGTAAGGCTTGATTGATCAGTCCCACTTGTGACGGAACATTTGGAGCGGTAGCGGAGATCGACATACCACCATGTCTCGACGCGCTACCTTTCACAACGGCATAAATATTATCTTTGTCGCGGATGGCTTGTTCGAGTGGTTTCAGCATGACTGCGGCGCTGCCTTCACCACGAATGTAACCCTTGGCTTGATGATCGAAGGGGCGACACACGCCATAGGGGGATAGCATTCCAGAGACGCCAAAACCAACGAAAGTCATCGGCGCCAATAGAATATTAACTCCGGCGACGACGGCTTGGTCAGAGTCACCCGATCGAATCGATTGAATCGCGCGATGGATCGCTGTTAAAGAGCTGGAACAAGCCGTATCAATCACCTCACTCGGACCGTGTAAATCCAATTTATAAGACACCCGATTGGCAAACATAGTATTTAAGGTACCAGTAAAGGTTTGCAATTCCTTTTGCCCTGCCGACAACACTAATTCGTTGTACCCTGATGCGGCAGCACCGACAAAAATACCGGTTAAACTACCGGCTAAGGTGGTTGGGTCATACCCCGCATCTTCTATGGTCGACCAAATAGTCTCTAAAACCAGTCGTTGTTGCGGTTCAATGGTGATCGCTTCAGCAGGTGATATTTTGAAAAATAACGGGTCAAAATAATCAATCCCATCGATAAATGCGCCGTAAAAGAACTGAGCGAAATCACTCAACGATTCTTCTTGTCGGTAGAGTCCAAGCCGCTGCTTTCGGTATTCAGGGAATCGCTCAAAGGCCACATAGCTATCACACAATTTTTGCCAAAACTCGGCTAAATCATCACAGCCCGGAAATCGACCAGACATACCTATCACGGCAATATCTCTACGCGTGCTGCTAGCTGTTGCTGCGGTCGATGTAACAACTGATTGAGCCACTTGGTGATGATTCCCGTCTGCTTGGTTCAAGCTAGCTGCACTTGATATTTCTGGAACTTGCTTACTGTCGCCTTTTAGCCCTGCGTTTTGCGCAACGTTCTGGGCAGTGTTTTGCTCAACAATAGTAAATGCATCAGCATGATGCTCAAGTAAAAATTCTGAAAATGCATCAATCGTTTTGAATTCAAATAATGTGGTAATTTCTACTTCGATATTGCAGCTATCGTTTAGAGTACCAATAAATTCAGTTAACGTGATTGAGTCAAAACCAAAGTCGTTAAACGGATCGGATCCCTGCAATTCTTCAGCGGGAATTTTTAATACTTGCTCGATTGTTTTCATGACAACTTGACTAATGTGATTTAATGCTAATTCTTTGTCATTGCTGCCGGAGAACTCAGAGCTCTTCTCAGTTGGACTATTAGCGTTTAATGCTCCTGTATTATCCAAAATTTGTTCAACTTCATGCATCGTTTGAAATGACTTATTTTCATTATCTTCTGCCAGATTATTTAAGTGAGCTGTCTGTGGAATTTCTGACTGCTTTATCTGCTCTATTAACGGTTCGATTTTCGGACCCGTGGGTAACTCGGCATTATGATCTTCTTGCTGCTTTACTTTATGTTCAGTTGTTAGCCAATGATTTACCCTTTCAAAGGGATATAATACTGTGGAGATGACTCGCGGTTTATTGTTTCCATAGTAGCGAAACCAATTAACCTCTCCACCACTTAACCAACATTCCGCTAGGCTTGTTGCCCCTTGATAAGATATTCGCTGCAAATCGACATTGGATTCATATTCTCTAACCTTAGTGAAGGCCTCTGAAGATCGCCAGAATTGACTTTCACTTTGACTAGCGAACTCTACTAATCCTTGTAGGAGCTCACTTCGATGATTAAAAATAAAAGCAACGCGATGTTTTTGTCTAACTCGACCGACTTGGAAGGTAAAGCATAAATCCGCTAGCGATACATCTTGCTGGTTTAGCAAATATTCTTTGAGTAGCTCAACATAAGAGATTAACTGAGCGCTTTTTCGTGCAGAAACCGGCAATATAAACGAACCTTCACAAATCGCATCAGAGCCAGTCCGACACAATTTGGAGTCGTAGTCTATGACAAGGTGCGCATTACTGCCACCGGCACCAAAACAATTAATACCCGCACGAAGTTGATATTCTGTTTGCTCATGGTGTTGGCGCCAAGCATGGGTTTCTCTGGAAAACTTAAATTTATCTTCAGGCAGTAACTTGGTAACTTGCTCATCTAATCCTTGAGTCGCGACTAGCGTATTGTGCTTCATTTGCAACAAAACTTTTACCACCTGCGCAACACCAGAAGCAGATTCCATATGGCCTAAAGCACCTTTCACTGAGCCTAGTTGAAGCGCTGTGCTTCTCTCTTTATTATCGAACACTTCACGTAATACTTGGGCTTCGATGATATCCCCTAATTTGGAACCCAGCGCTTGTACCTCTATGTAATCAACAGATTCTGGAGCAATTTCAGCGCCTTGATAACAACGTTGAATCACTTGTTTTTGCGCCCGAGCATTCGGAGCTCCCAAAGCGGTGTCGCCATTATTATTTAACGCTGAGCCTGTGATAATGCCATAAATTTGATCGTCAAATCGCAGTGCATCAGTCAGCGGCCTGAGTAACAGAGTTGCCGCACCTTCAGCGGGAATAAATCCACTTCCGTCCGATGAAAAAAGCTTACTGGTATTGGCACTAGATACCATTTTCATCGCTTGTAAACCCATGCCATGAGCCGGATGTAAATGTAAATTCACTGCGCCCACTATAGCCGCATCACAATCACCTGACTTAATACTCTGAACCGCCAAATGAATACAACTCAAGGATGAAGCACAAGCGTTATCAATGGTCATGCTAGGGCCAAACAAGTTCAAGCAACGGGAGATGTTATTGGCTATAGCATAATAATCAGATGTCGCGGCAACGGCATTTCCTTTGGCCCACTCAGCAGCGCCAAGCAGTTGATAGTGGCCATACATGGTGCCCATGTAAACACCCACCATACTTGATTCGCTACCACCTAATTGTTGGTTGAGTCGTTCTGGGGTGTAACCAGCATCTTCCAAGGTATGCCAAGCGAGCTGCAACATGATACGTTCTTGCGGATCCATTCGGGCGGCATCTTTGTGAGCGATCCCGAAAAATAAACCATCGAAACTGGCAATATCGTCTAAATAGCCGGCGAAAAACTCTGGAGAATCTGCGGTGGCGTTGAATGCGTGCCCTGCACGTTGGTTGCTGAAATGACTTTTTCCTTCGAGCAAGGTTTGCCAATACTCAGCAAGGTCTTGGCTACCGGGAAATTTAGCGGCCACGCCGGTGATCGCTATATCCATAGTATGGGATGCCTGAGTTAGAGTTGTAGAATTAGAGTTTTTGGTGACTGCGCTTGGTGTTTTTATACCATGCTTACCGGTATGATAATTATTGTTTTGAACGCTACTGTGTGCGTTACTTTCGCTTTGGCGGCTGCTTTGCTGATTACCAATGTTTTGAAGAGAAGCTTCTCCTGTTGACGAAACCACCTCCGACAAATTCTCACTCAATGTCTCAATGGCTGTTGCTAATTGATTAATCGTATTATGTTCAAAGATCATATCCGAAGTAAGTGATGGATATTGTTGTACTAATCGATCAACTAACTCTAACGCGACAATGGAGTCTACGCCGTAACGATCAAAAGCAACATCACTATCAATTTCTTCAACCGGTATTTTTTGCAGTTGGCTCAATGCCTCGGTAATGATGCTTCGGGTATTCGTAGGTAAATGCTGAACTACTGTTGGTTGTTTATAATAAAAGAAAGCGGTTTGGCCATATAACGACCGGTTATCTTGGTCGCCAAACAAGTTGGTTTGGTGAAAGCCACAAAGATTCAATGTCGATTGCCATTGAGTCACCGATAATAATGGAGAGTCTGCTAATCGAATATCACTGTCCTGTGCATTCCACCATCCTTTACTCAAGCCAAAGGTTAAGGTGACAGCATCTTGTCGACTGGTTGCTTCGTTTAACGCAAATAATCCTCCGGCAACCAACAATCCATGTGCATGTTGCACGCTTTGTTTAATATTGGTGGTCGCGTGAATGACATTGGTAGCAATAACAATATCATAAGCAGACGACTCAAAACCTTGTCGCTCAGGAGCAACTTCAATATTTAGCGGTTTGAACTGAATGTTATTAAACTTGCCAAAGGTTTGCTTAGCGGTAGTTAAGAAATGTTCGGAAATATCAGTGTACATATACTCAAAGGGAAGATTCGCCTCCGATAGCTGTGACAAAATGCTGGCCGAAGTTCCACCAGTACCTGCGCCTATCTCCAAGATCTTAACGGGTCTATGTTCAACTTTCTGGCAATATGCGACAACTTCATTTGCGACCGATTGATTAAATATCTTAGCAACTTGTCCCATTTTATAGACAGGAGCCACCAAGTGATCGGAACCTTTAGGGAATAAGACTTCCGTATCTCTGCGTTTACCGCGCAGTACATCGAGCAAGTTAGCGACACAATGCTTTAGCAATGTCATGATCGGCGCGCTATCAGGGTTGTTTAATATCATATCGTCAATCGCGGCCGTGGCGCTTTTTAGGGAAAGACCAAAAGCGGCGTCACTGACGCTATAATCTTGACCATCCATACGAATCAAGCCAACGCGAGATAAAATATTGATCACGGCTTGATATAAAGGTTGGTACACCGGGATTGGAGCAAAGCGTTGCTCTAACCTTGACATGGACAAAATTTGCTGACGATCAACAAGACTAAACAAGCCATCTGTTTGCAGTTGCGCCATAAGCAAGTTAGCGATCAATACCTGACTCTGTTCCAGCACTAATTGAGCCTGTTGTTGTAATTTCTCATCAGTCATTAAATCGATAAGTGTAGCGTCATTTGCTTGGTTATGATTATCCATAGCGTCGTTATCCGTTAAATCCGAATTAGAAAGGTGAGCGAGAGGTTCTGAGCCGGTAATGACTTGCTGTTCTTCGCTAGCCATTATTTGCTGCAGTAAATACAGCCCTGTTTTTGCATCCAATCCCTTGATTCCTTTTTGTGCAAAAGCATGTCGATATTGCTCTCCCGACACAATGCCTACTTCACTCCAATAGCCCCAGTTGATCACTCGGACCTGATGAATCATTCCAGTGATTGAAAGGAGCCAATCATCAGCGAATGTTGATGCGGCAGCATAATTACTTTGTCCTGCATGACAGCTCTGTGAAATGCCGGATGAATAAAGTACCAAAAAGTCTGGATTGAAATCGGCAAAGCAAGCGACAAAGTTCACTAGCCCGGTCGTCTTTGGTGCTAACACTTGACGTAAAGTAGATTCTTCCATTCTAGCAATGGTTTTATCTTCTAGAACCATCGCCATATGAAAAAGACCGTCAATTTTTTGATAGTCACGTCGTAAGGTATCTAGTGTTTTTTGTAGCGTTTCTCGACAAGTTAAATCCGTCGAGTAATAGCGAATTGAAGCGGCGCTACTTTTATCCATGCTTTTTTTATCCATACTTCGGTACTGATCCGGCATCTGATTTTCTGGTTTACGTCCAAGCAAAATGACCTGTGCATCGTAGGTGTTAATTAACCATTGAGTCGTCACATGACCCAACCCCCCCGCGCCGCCGGCTAAAACATAAACGCCTTGTTTTTTGAGTTTAATGGCATTATCTGAATTGATTGCTGCTGAGTTAGAGGACAAAGCATCTGTTGAATAAGGTTTAAAACTGGTTTTAAATATTTCTTTTCCTCGACTCACCCATTGAGTATCTTCGGTAACGCCAAGCCCGATTAACTTACTCAGTTGTTCTCTATCGATCAATGGGTAAAGATCATCGTAAGCAAAATCCAACAAGCGGACACGCCCCTTGCGATGCTCTTTGGCTAGAGATTTACTAAATCCAACCAAAGAGCTGTTAAAGGGACTGTAGTGAGATTCATTACCAAGACGTGATACTTGCAAACTCAGAATATCTAAATCAATAGAGTCTGCGCGACATTTAAACATTGCTTTGCTGAAACGAAACAAAGGAATCAATGTGCTTTCTAATTCTTTAGTCAAGTGTTGGTGAGAGAGTAGCTTGGTATCATCTAGCTGAGCAGGTGTTAAACCAATTAAAAAGTACACCCTAATTTGTTTGGCTTGATAACTTCTTAGCAAATTATCGAAATCTTCGATTGAAGAAAACTCTGATAATGAATAGTGAATAAACTTTTGGGTTGAGTGATGGCTCTGAATCAAATGGACTAACTTATCTTGATTGGCTTCACTGAAAACCAATACGTCTTGAGCGGAGTTGGCTTTTTTTGTTTCGCCGGATAGATGCTTTTCCCACGCAGGTAAATAGAGTAGCGATTGATGAGTTTCCTCCTGCCCATTGATACTACGGCAATAAAGGCCGACATACTCAACACATAGTTTACCATGTTCGTTGAGTAACAAGAGATCAAAGCGCTGCGCCGACTCACTAAAATGAGCCGCCCTGCGAATAATGGCTTGTCGAACATCCTTAGCAGATGAATAGCAGCGAATATGTTCAACACTAAAAGGCAAGCTGAGTCCGCTCTCGTCGTTGACTTTAATTAATCCCACCGATTGCAATGCACTATCGACGATGCCGGGATGAAACGTCATTGGTTCATAAGCGAATTCCGGCTGGGCAGGTGGCGACAAATCCACGACACATGCATTGTCTGACACCCTTGCCCGATCAAGACACTGATAGATGTCACCATATACCAAACCACTTTTTGTCATCTCAGTATAAAACTCGGATCTTTCGACAATCGTTTTTGTTGGTAACTGATGTTGAGTTTTTGATCGGAATTCAGCGATTGATTGAGTAACCTCCCTCGACTGAGTATGCTCAATCTCATGAAGTTCGCCTTTGCTATGTAACGTACGAGTTGACAATTCAAATATTAAAGTATTCTCTTGCTGGGTAAATCGAATGGTCAGTAATTCGCTTTGATTGGAAACAATTATCGGACGCAACAATCTTAGCTTACAAAAGTCCAAACAACGGTCTGGATCAATCAACTTTAACTCCACGGCCGACTGACGTACCAATTCAATTTGTAGTGTGCCAGCTAATATGATTTGCTCGCCCACTCGGTGTTGGCTCAGTAATGGCAACTGAGGATCGAGCCTGATTTTGGCACAGTGAGATGCAAAATCCGTCACCAATGAAAATGGGAAACGAGGCTTATTTGATTCCGCATCGTCCGATACGGCATTAAACCAGTAAACGTCTTTCGCAAATGGATAAGACGGGAAAGTTTCTACACCCTTAAGTGGCTGAGTAGATAGCTGATGCCAAGGAAAAACGGTATTCCTTAACCAGTCGTCGATAATCGATTGATTTTCCCCGCGAGCAAGCAACGAATCCAGTTTTGCTTTGTCAGAGTATTTTTTATCAAACTCTGGGGTATCGAGCATCTTACCAACCTGCCATGCTCCGGTTGGTTGATCCCTAACAAAATCCTCCAAGATTCCTACCAATGTTTGGTAGTTACTAGCAACACAGGCAAACCGGCAGGCTAAATGTTCTCGACCGGCCCGTAACGCCTGGGCAAATTCTGCAAATTTGGGTTTTAAGCGTCCGTCACAATCACTGAGTCGGATGTATTCAAGATATTGCTTAGCCACAACTTTCAATTGATTTTCTGTTATCGCGCTGAGAAAAATAATTTCCTGTGTAAGGTGTTGTTCCTGAGTAAAATTTAAGGGCGCAGGTAAATATTCTTTAATTAAAAAGTGTCCGTTAGTCCCTCCCGCACCGAACGAGCTTAACGCTGCAATGCGTGATTGATTGTCGTGAGTTGACCAGTGTTCTGCCGTTTGCTGTATAGTTAAGTGGGTTGTCGATAAATCGAGGTTGGCATTGGGTTGTGCCGAGTGCAAACTAGGGTACAGTCGTCGATGTTTCAGCTGTAATAGGATTTTTACTAATCCAGCCAAGCCTGCCGCAGCTTCTAAATGCCCGATATTCGATTTAATTGATCCAATAGCGCAGCGACGCGTCGCGCCGCCCAATCCCTGAATAGCTTTGGTGATCCCAGTTATTTCAATCGGATCACCCAGTGACGTGCCAGTTCCATGAGCTTCAATATAGGAGACTTCATTAGGTTTTACGCCAGCCTCATGCCACGCCTCAGCGATAATACTCGCCTGCGCGACAGGACTCGGCACACTGTAGCCCATGGTTCTACCACCATGATTCAGCTTGGCGCCAATCAGCACGCCATGAATATTATCAGCATCCTGTTGAGCATCAGGGAGTCTTTTGAGGATCGCGGCAATCACGCCTTCTCCTGGCACATAACCATCGGCATTATCGCCGAATGCTGCACACTGCCCGAGGCTAGACAACATATTGGCTTTCTTTAATACACTAAATCGTTTGGAATCAACATTCAGACTCACACCACCAACAATTGCGGTGCGAACTTCACCTTGCATCAAAGCGGTGTATGCTTGATAAAGGGCAGCTGCAGATGAAGAACAGGCACTGTCAGTTGCCACACTAGGTCCATGTAGATCAAGGAAATAAGATACTCGATTTGCAATGGACCAGGTATTCGACTGGCATGAATCTGCCAGTGGCATGTCACACGATCGAGAAAGAACTTGGGTATATTGATTGCCACTTACGCCAACATACACGCCAACTTGATGCCGTTGATCGCCATTTTGATTGATGACCGCATTTTGTTGATGAAGCTTTTCAATACTGATTCCTCCTTGTTCCATCGCATGCCAAACCGTTTGCAAAAACAGCCGTTCTTGGGGATCGAGAAAGTGTGCTGAGCGAGGAGAAAAGCCGAAGAAAAAGGGATCAAACTTTTCAACATCTTCGATAAATCCACCCACAATAAAGTCTGTTTGCAGACCGCCTTGTAATGCGACTCGGCTGGCAGGTAATTTGCTGATGCAGTTGACGCCACTTTCTAACTTTTCAGCCAGTTCCCAACAATCTTTCGCCAATGGGAAACGTCCGGCATAACCAATCACCGCCATATGATTGGCGTCTTCCGCTTGAGCAGTTGCGCTTTTTGACACGCTCGATAGATCGGATGTTAAATGGGGTTCAGTGGGCGCAGCGATATGATTGACGACTTGCTTTTCGGCCGTCAGTGTCTTGTTGTTCTGATCCACAATTGGCAAGGTAGGTACCGGTTGACTCGACCAGATGTCGGCGGCACAGGTCGCTAAATCGGGATGTTCGTAAAACAAGGTTTTCGAGGCCGTTGGAAAGTACTGAGCTATGCGCGCATTAAGTTGATTAATAACGATGGAATCTAACGCAAAGCTTTCTATCAATGCTTTTGGAAAAACTTTATCTTGGGAAAAGCCGGTGGCCTCTATGACTTGAGCAACTAAGAACTGAGCAATATCTCCTTCATTAGAAAACAAAGGCATTGAGGAAGCTAACTTAGCTTGATTGTCGTCGCTAGAATGTGGTTGTTTTAATATTAGGTTGTTCAAGTAACCGGTGATGCTCTGCTCTAGTTCTCTACCGCCAAAACAAAGCCAGTGCTCTAGTTGAGAAGAATTAAGTATGGTTTCTAGTACATCGAACGCGAGCTCACAGGGTAGTGCGGAAACTTTTAATGCTTTGGCTTTCTCCGCGCTAAGGTTCATCCCTTCACTTTGCCACAATGGCCAATGAATCACTTTGAGGTTTATCTTTTCTGACTCTGCTTGTTCTCCAGTCAGTTCATGGCCTGTTAGCTCATGGCTTGTTACTTCATTAACAGTAGCAAGCAGAGTCTCAGTAATCGCTGCATTCGCGGCTGCATAACCGGCTTGTCCTGGATTGGGTACTACACTGCTCAATGAAGAGAAAACAACAAATTGATTAACAGAAAAACTTTTCACCAAGGTACTAAGATGTTGTGTCGCGGTTATTTTAGGAGCAAAAACCCTTTCGATATCCGATTGAGACAAGTTAATGACCGAGCGATCCGCAAGTACTCCGGCTAAGTGGAATACTCCGGATATCTGTCCCCATTGTTTTTGGACTTGCACAAACAGCTCATTCATGGCATCAAAATCGGTGACATCCACCGAGTGATAATGCACCCCGGCTAAATTCAGATCGCTTAGGTCATCAATTTGCGAGCGCCCCAAGGCAATCACTCTTGCCTGATAATGATCGCGTAAATATCGACAAAGCTTTTGACCGATACCACCAAGGCCTCCGGTCACAAGGTAAACACCTTGTTGAGTTAACGACTTGCTTTTGCTTTTACGAAACGGAGCTGCATGCCACTCTTGAACTTTGTGTTGATTGTCTATCAACACCATCGGGCGTTCATCGAACTGTGAGTAGCGAGTAATATTGAATAACGCCTGGGCCGCCTCAGCATCACCACAATGGTGGACCAACAATTTTAAATCGGGCATCTCTATTCCGGCGGTCTTCACAAAGCCCTCGCAGGCATTTGCAAACACTTTGTGATATTGACCGCAAAATACCAGCGATATAGGCAACGCCGTCATCCCATTGCGACAATACACTGCTAAGCTAAATATCAAACAGCTTAAGTCTTCGAGATGGTTAGCGCGACACAATAAGACTATTGTTTGGCTTTGCTGGTTTTCCGGCTGCTGCTTTAGTAGCGCCTGGTAATTCTCTGAAGATAAGTGTGTCAACCAATCGGCTATGTCAGCTACTTTTGTGGCATTTTCGGCAAACTCATCCATTAAATCAGCATCAGTGACGATCATTTTTTTTTGTTCTAAGTTTACAGCTGGTAACAACTTAAATTGTTTTTCTAACATCCAAACTTGGTTTAACGGATGTCTTGCCTCAGAAGCTCCGACAGTCGTTGATCTCAATTCCTGCAATAGTTTTTTAGCCTGCGTTAAACTGAGCTGACCATTTTGGACTTTGGTTAGTATTTCTTGTTTATTCATTTTTATACCCCGAAACTTTCCTTAGCTTGCCTAGTTTGTTTGAACGACGGAAAACGCATCCAAACTAATGAGTTCATCAGCCTCTTCAATTGACAAGTGACCGTCTTGTAAGCGCTTTAATATTTCTGTGACTTTGTCATCGTCATTTGAAGAACCCGCATGGTTCGTTTTGTTTAACCAAAAGCTTGTCTCCTTAAAAGGGAGCGTCGGCAGACTCACACGACAGTAAGGAACGTTAGGCCTTTGGTGAAAATTGAACCAATCAAAATTCATACCGCCACTCCATAAACCCGCGATTTCAACATATTTTCCAGCCATAAAGTCTTGTATAAGTAATTGTTGCATGCGTTGTTGCTGCAACAAAGATAATGTGTCGCTATCAATAGACTCGGTTTTAACAAACACACGCTTCATATCTATGTCGTTTGCCAAATATTGCTTCAGCGCTGACTTTAATGTTGCGAGACTATCCGCAATTATCGCTAGCCTAGACGACATAGTTTCACGACCAACCTGAGAGGTATAGGCCATATGAACTAGGTCAGACTCTTGGTACCCATTGCCTGCCAAAGCCGAAATCCAGCGTTCTGCGTACTGAGTTAACTGATGGGTACTCGGCGCAGATAACAAAAATAAATAATCAGAACCGGTTGCCATCGACTCATTTTTGCTAGGCAGTGTTAATTCATTCACTGGTTGATACTGCTCTAAGATAATATGAGCATTGGCTCCGCCAGCACCAAAGGAGGATACGCCAGCTATCTTATGCCCATGCCAGGGGCTCAGTTGACGAGCAATTTGAAACGGTGTCGTTGGCAGATTTAATTGGGGATTTAAATTTTCCGCATGCAACGAGGGCGCAATCTGACAGTGCTCAATCTGCAGTACCGTTTTAATTAACGAAGCGATACCGGCTGCAGATTCTGCATGACCAAAGTTTGACTTAACTGAGCCAACCAAACACTGCTGAGACTTCAGTTGCTCGCCGGTATCTTTCGCGCGTTGCTCAAACGCCTGCGTTAGTCCTTGAATTTCAATCGGATCCCCCAGTCGAGTGCCGGTACCGTGAGCTTCAATATAACTGACCTCACCAGCCTTGAGCTTTGCTTTCGATAAAACGTCGTAAATCAACTCACCTTGTGCCGTGGGACTGGGTACAGTAAAGCCGTTAGTTTGACCGCCATGGTTAATACCAGTGGCACGAATAACTGCTCGAATATTATCTCGGTCTGCTTGCGCCGCCGACAAAGGTTTTAACAACACCGCACCGACGCCTTCTGCAGGCACGAATCCATCAGCAGCAGCCCCAAAACTTTTGCACTTGGCATCTTTGGCTAACATTTGCATCGCACACAAGGCAACATAACCCGTCTTATGAAGATACAGATTAACTCCGCCCGCGATAGCCACCGAACAGTCGCCGTGTTTCAAGTGTTGACAAGCTTCATGAACGGCTGTCAGAGAAGACGAGCACATTGTATCGATTGGCATACTCGGACCGTTAAAGCCAAAGAAATAGGAAACACGATTAGCTACCGAACTAAAGGAGGTGTGAGGAAATATTTTCTCACCGGCTTGCCATAATTCTGGACCATGAAGGTTATAATCGTTTTTGGTGATGCCAACGAATACGCCAACTTTTGCACGCGTTGCTTGCAAACTGTGTCGGGTGTATCCAGCATCTTCAATGACTTCCCAACAGGTTTGCAAAAAGAGACGCTCTTGGGGATCCAAGTTGAGAGCTTCTTTCGGTGTGACTTGGAATAACTCACAATCAAACTCGTCGAAGCCAGTAAGAAACCCTCCCCACTTGCAGTAACTTTTTTGTTTGGCGACCGCTTCTTCGATGGAATCCACATAAAAGTCTTTCAACGCCCAGCGTTCTAAAGGTACCTCGGTAACGGTGGATCGACCTTGCGATAAGTTTTCCCAGTATTCGGTTAAGTTAGCGGCCCCCGGAAATTTTCCGGTCATTCCAATAATCGCAATGAGCTCCGATGCTTCAGGTGACTCAGTTGAGCTAGGCGATTGAGATGTCATTTGGGTTTTCGATGTCTCGTTATCTTGCCATTCTCCATCTTCCGAAAATTCATAGGAAACGTCAGTATCAACAATTCCCTGATCGAGAGTAAAGTTATCATTAACCTGGTTAGCGAATTGTTCTTCTAACCGCTGACATAGCGCTTGAATGGTTCGGCAGTTAAAAAACTCTGCATTACTGAACCCAGAGATCTCTTCTCTAACTTTACTCACGAATTGCTCAACTAGAATGGAATCTAAACCAAATTCCATCATAGGTTCATCAAGATCTATTTGAGCATCGTCTATGCCTACAGTGTTGGCAAATGCCGATATGATAAATGAACGGAGATCGGTTTGAGGAGCCGTTTGTTTATCTGTTGCAGTTTTCTCTGTCAGATTAATCTTCTGTGATTCTTCATGCAAATTTTCCAATAACTCTATCCTATCGCCATTAACCATAGAATTAGATAACGCCGCGAGCTTGTTGGCATACTGCAAAATATTTCGGCAGGCAAAAAAGTCTGCGGTAGTGACGCTACTGAATTTAGCTTTCACTTCATGAGTTAGGTTTTCTATTAAGATAGAGTCCATGCCAAGATGTTCAAAGGGTTCTTGCTCGTCAATTTGACTCTCATTTAGTCCAAGAACATCGGCAAACAAAGGGATTAACCACCGTAAAGTATTGTCTAAACATTGGTTGCGTATTTGTTCTTCTAGTTGAACTTTAGATATGGCTGCATTTTCTGACGCAGAGAACTTCACTGACGGAGTAAGTTGCGGTTCTTTTGCAGTATTTATCTTGGCATTCACATGAGAGCCTAGATGAGATCTCACATTGGAAACTATATTAGAACCGCCCCGCGCTTCATCATTCTGAATAAAGATCCAACCGTCACTCACGGCAGAAATATATTGCTGACCCAATTCAGTAAAGGCTGCTCCATACACCTTAGGAGACTTAAAGCCAGCTTCAGCTAATATCTTAAACCAATTCTCGCTCGACAAAGCAGGACATCCAGACTCTCTTAATTCTCCATCATCATAGTTCCACCAGTCATCTAGTAAGCCGAAGGTTAGCTGATTGAACATACTGGCCTGATTGATTTCAGTTAAGAATAACCGTCCATTACGTTTTAGAGTAGGTTTGATATTCGCCAGCACTTGCCCCATGTTTTTACAGGCATGGAGTACATTACTTGCCAAAACAAGGTCAAAGGCACCGGTATCGATTCCCTGTTCTTGAGGTGTTTGTTCTAAATTGAAGGACTTAAATTCAAACACAGGAAAAGACTTGATAAAACTTGCCAGCTTAGCTTGCTCTAAAAATGCTTTGGAAACATCAGTAAAGCAGTAAGTCGCAACTTCGATACTCGATTCAGCGATTAATAGTTCAACTAATGCTTTGGTTAGCCCTCCGGTACCAGCGCCAACTTCGAGTATCTTAATAGGAGCCGTATTGCCTTGCTTTATTCGCTCTGCCACATAATTTATGATCGCTTTGGCCTGAAAACTATTGAGCACCTCTGCCGGTTTATTTCCTGCGTAGATCCCTTCAACTAATTTGGTGGAGGATTTTTCAAACATCACGCTAGTAGCGGATAGTTTTCCAGTTAAAATATCGGGCAGTGCTCGAAGCATTTTTTCAACCAAACGCATTTGCGAAGACAACTGAGGTTGCACCAGTTGGTTCTCTAATTCAGTCCATTGCTGCCATGCGGTCGCCAAGATATTTGGATAGTCTTCACTTTCAGGCTCAAAATTAAACGGCTTCAATAAGTCTAAGCTGGTTTTCAACCAAGGAATAAACTTTTGCAAACAGTTGTTATCCAGAATGTCTCCCTGCTCTAGGATACGATGATAATGCAAAGTCGCATTAAGGATTATTGCTTGCAGTTTCGCTTGTTGTTGTAGTTGAGTGGTAGTTTCACTGTCATACATAGTTGACAGCGCATGTTTCAAAGTGGATTCAAATTCATCGGGCAACTTTAGTAAGCAAGGTTGAGTAACGTTTTCAATCAGTTGCCAATAACCCGAGTTAATCGAGTAGGCAGTATCGGTCGTTGAACGCATTTTAATGGCATAGACTTGCGATGACTTCGATTGGAATTGACGATTCACCGCTTCAACCGCATCATCGATATCAATTTCAGCAATGCCTAGTTTACTCGCCCGAACCTTATGAGCATGACTCACCCGATCGGCGATGCCGGTTTTGCCCCACCACCCCCAATTAACCACATGGATTGGATAATGAACTTGATCCGCAAGGCCCACAGCCAAGCGATCCATATATAAGCTAGAAGCCACATAACCACATTTACCATGTTCTCTGGAATAAGCTGCCGTTGACGAAAACAGCAGCATGAAATCTAAACTTTGATTTTCCATGATACGAACTAAATTGATGAAGCCCGACATTTTGATACGCAAACTTTGTGACAGCTGAGATTCATCCATTTCGCTGATTCGGTGGTCCATGTCCCCGACTGCCGAATGGATCACACCGTTTAAGCGCTTTGCGCTATTAGTACTTTGGATATTATTGCTTTCGTTGTTCTTGAACCGCTCTTGATAGAAAGCGTTGAGCTGACGCCAATCACCAACGTCAACTTGAAAATACTCGACGGAACCACCCAGTTGTTCCACCGCTTGAATTTGCGAAGCAATGGCTGGGTTATAGGCCGAACGCCCTAACCAAATCAGATGCGCAGAATATTTTTTAGCCAGCATCCGACTCCATTGTTGGCCAATGCCACCACTGCCGCCAACAATTAAATAACAGCCTTTTTGTTGGTAAGGCGTGTGCTCCGTTGGCTCCATATAAGCGGGCTTTAGGGACTGTACTTGCCATTGACCATGGTAACAAGCCAGTGTTTGGCCTGGATAATCATACGCCGATAGATCGATTAGTTTATTTAGTATTTGATCATAGTCGCCATCACAGTCAATGGTCGCTATTTTCCATTGATGTTGTTCCCTGGCAGCGACGCCAAATAAACCGTGTGCCGCAGCATGGGCGGCTTCTATGTGGTCGCTAGAAAGCGCTGGATGAAATGCGTTTTGCGTCATCAACAACCACTCTAAAGGTTGACTGGCAAACGAACTCTGAGCAAAGGCTTTAATTAATCGAAAGCATCTTAGAAGGAACTCTGAATCAGCTTCAATACCATGGGTGGTGAAACTGTCCAAAGAAGCCAGTGGTGGTGGTAGCAAAATAATTTGTTGTGGGTTAGGCAATAGCAACCAGTCAAGTGAATCAGAATTCGTTGCGCTTCTAAAATCTATTTGTTGTGTCTGTTCGGCCAGCGCTGTAAAGCGATTTAATTCTTTCTGCCCACCACCGATAAGCAATACTTGTTTCGATTGGTGTTTTTGCTGTTTTTCAGTCGCAGAATTCAGTGTAATTTTTCCCCAAGTGGGTAATGATAAATTGATCTGAGTTGTTTCCTCTGAATTCACAAAGTCATTGGTGTTACTCGGTTTAACTTGCGATTCACTGGGTCGAGTTACGTTGGTCATTAACTGCTTTGTTTTAAATCCTTTAATAGATAACACCAACTGATGATTGATATCCATAACATCGATATCGTAACACTGCACTTGATGATTACGGTCATTTTCTACGCGACGAATATGGGCCCAATGCTCTGTTTTACAGGGAGCAAAAATTTCCAGTCGCTCAATGCCAGAGGCCAGGAATCGTGCGTCGCTTGCCTCAGCGGGAACCAATAATGAACAGCTGTGTAATACAGCGTCGAGTAACCCCGGATGAACAATCAAGTGTTGATGTTCTGAATCATAGCCTGATTGAGGAAGCGATAGACGTGACACAACTTGCTCCTTACCCAAGGCAAGATGCTTTACCGCCCGGAAACTCTCTCCATAGCATAATCCAACACTCGACAATAATGCGTACAGACTTTCACCGGTTACCTCTTGAAAGCCAACTCTGGTATCAGGCAACGCTAACCATTCTTTCGGAGTTAAACCTTGTGTCGCGGCTGTTACCTTAGCGGTCGCGACAAGACTTTGATTGTTTTTATATACTTTAAAGTCATGTGGTTGATTGGAATGAGTGCTGTTAACTACTACTGAAAAAGAGTCCGAGTGAGTGATCGGCTGTAACCACTTGAGTGATTCAATGACGTAAGGAAAATGGCTTGTCTCTCGGTTAAATGAACGATGGTGTATCGCCGCTAAAGCTAACTCAACGGAAGCGGATCCTGGTAGGGTGTTTTTTCCGTGAATTTGATGGTCGGTAAATAATGGGTGACTTGCCATCAATTGGCAACGGAACTGACCTCGTTCATCCTGTTGAGCGACTAAATAGGGATGCCCTTGCTCAATCCTTTTGATATTTCTTTGATCAACTTCATCGCAACTGATTTCAGCGGAGAGGTTGCTCGACTCGAAAGTGGACTCGAATGTTGACTCAAATTTAGGTCCAGCTCCCTGAACCCAATAGACATCCCGGGAAAATGGGTAACGAGGTAAAGAAACACGGTAAAGTCTTCGTTTCCCGAAAAACGTTTGCCAATCAATTTTGGCCCCCATCACGTACTTTTGCGCGAGCTGTGCTAACCATGGTTTTTGATGTTCCGGTGACACTTGATGTTGCGGTGTCACTTGCGAAATTTTAGTGAGGAGTTGCGAGGCTTCGGCAGATAAAGCTGACTCATTTGATTCATCTATCTGGGCAGAAAAAATAACGTCTCGATAATTCCTTTGCCAGTCGTTTGATCCAGCCGAACCATCCGCTTGCTGTAACCAACCACCAATCTGATCAGATAACTCAGTGAGAGACGAGCACACAAGTGCTAATCGGTGACGCATATGCCGTCGGCCGATGCCTAATGTAAACCCAATATTGGCGAGTAACAGCTCAGGATGGTTGTCGCAGTGATTTTTCAGATCCGCAGCAAGTTGTCGCAGTTGTTTAATACTGGCAGCAGAAACAACAATTAATTCAGCTTGTTGACTGGGTTTAGCAACCGGAGGCTGGTGATGGTCAGAAAGTACGATATGCGCATTAGTGCCACTAAATCCAAAAGAACTGATGGCAGCTAACCGAGGGCCATTTGTTTGTTTAGGCCAAGGCGTTAGCTGCGTATTCACAAAGAAAGGACTGTTATCAAAATCAATTCCCTGGTTAGGCGTGGCAAAATTAATCGACGCTGGTATTGCTTGATGTTGGAACGATAACAGTAATTTAAGCAATCCGGCCATACCGGCAGCATGTGCGGCATGACCAAGATTACTTTTTACTGAACCAATAGCACAAAAATGTTTCTTATCGGTAAATTCCGAAAAGGCGCGATTCAAAGCCCCCATTTCAATCGGGTCGCCTAATCGAGTGCCGGTACCATGCGCTTCTACCAGATCAATATCGGTTGGTGATATCCCATGTTTTGTATAAACTTGGGTCAGCAACTCGTATTGAGAGTTAGAGCTTGGGGCGGTGATACCATTTGTTGCACCATCTTGATTAACACCAGAGCCACGAATCACCGCATAAATATGATCGCGATCGGACTGCGCTTGTTCAAGTCGTTTAAGGAGCAAGGCACCGCCACCTTCACCCGGCACAAATCCATCGGCACGTTCATCGAAGGTATAACACTTACCGGTCGAAGATAACATCTTGGCGTTGTTAGATGATAAAAAGAAGCCAGCGGTTGATTGCACAAACATCGCCGTCACAATCGCCATCTCAATCTCTTGATTGCGCAACGCCCGGGCGGCCATGTCTAAAGCAACTAAGGAGCTTGAGCAAGCCGTGTCAATGGCAATTGCGGGGCCTTTTAAATTCAAAAAATAGGAAATTCTTGCGGCGAGAATCGAACCCGAATTACCCCAAAACGCTTGAGCAGCGGCACCATCACCCAGCAAGTGACCATAGTCGGAACCCGCATAAGCGGAATACACACCACATCGTTTGCCATTCAGTAAATCACCGGCGTATCCTGCGTCTTCTAACGCGAACCAACATTGTTCTAGAGTTAATCGCTGTTGCGGATCAGTATTACGTGCTTCGATACCTGACATATTAAAGAACTTAGGATCGAATAATCCGATGCCATCAATAAAACTACCGAAACTGCAGAAGGCTGGGTCGTTCTTTTGTTCTGGAGTAAATGACCAACGTTGCGCTTTTTCGACCAGGTCTTTTCCTTGCGCGAGATTATCCCAGTACTGTTCGATATTATCAGCACTGGAAAACTTACCGCTCATTCCGATAATGGCGATATCCAATGTTTTGGTCCGAGAAGTGGCGGCTCTCCCCAACAACTCGGCAGTTCCGGTTTTAATCTGTAACTGGTCAGGCACAGTCACCATCACTTTTCCGAGGTTTTTTCGCTCCATTATCAGGCGATACGCATCGGCTATGTCAGCGAAAGTAAATTCATGATTCACCGTGGGGACAATCACACCATCATCAATGTATTGCTCAAGTTGTTGCCAAAGTGTCTGAATCATTTGTGGATGTTTCATACCTAAGCGACGCAAATCAACACTGAATATTGACTGATTGTCGCTGAGTACTGAGAAGTCGATCGATTTAGCGCCTTTGATCGCCGTCATCGACAATTCAATATAGCGCCCGCCATCTGCTAAACAGGCCATACCTTTACTGATCGCGTCTTCTCCTAATGTATTAAGAACCACATCTACACCACGATTTTGAGTGCAAGCCATCACATAGGTTTGAAAATCTTCAGCGCAATAATTAACGGCATGAGTGATACCTTGTCGCTTAAGATAAGCGACTTTTTCGTCACTGCCGCAGGTGACGATGACTTCTGCACCAAAATATTTGGCTAATTGAATGGCGACTTGTCCAGTCCCCCCGGTCGCCGACTGAATTAACACTTTCTCCCCTGGTTGAATATTGGCTTTATTAAATCCGTGGATAACCGTTAAAGCGACCGTGGGAAAAGCGCAAGCTTGACTGAATGACAGTCGGTCATTCTTATAATTCAATTGTGCGTGATGGCATATCACCGCATTCGCGTGTCCACCCAGTTGCTCACCAGTCAGCGCAACCACTTCGTCACCAGGTACGAAAGGTACCTGATCGCTACCCACAGCAATCACAATACCACTGACTTCAAAACCTGGAGAAAATGGATACGCGGGTTGATTGGGATACATTCCTTTGACACAAAGAATATCGGCAAAGTTTAATGAAAATGCTTTAACCGCGACGAGCACTTGTTCTGGAGCAAGCTCAGGGATAGGTAATCGCTCCAGCACTAAATCTTCTACTTCACCGGGTCCGGTGATGAGATAACGACAATACTCCTTAGAATTCGGTGGCTGAATGCTTTCGGTTATCTTTGTGACAGTCGTTGGCGATGAATAACTCAGTCTTTGTGGATTGCTAACTAAATTGGCTGCGAATGAGTGAGGTGTTTTGCTTTCAACTTTCGAGACCACGTCATTTCGTTGCGGCTGTTTATCTATAGCAAGTGTGTAATCAATAGCTCGCGTGTTATCTTGAATCAGCGTGTTACTTTTAAACTCGCTGATATGGTCGACCAAAGCTTTAACATTGGGATAGTCAAAGACCACGGTGGTAGGTAAATTTAACTCGACCGAGCGGTTAATAATGTTAATCAGATTCACCGCAACAATTGAGTCGACACCGTATTCAGAAAATGCTCTACCGGTATCGATTTTCTCTTTTGGGTATCTGAGTACTTTAGCGACACTATCGATTACAACGTGGGTCAATTCGGTTTTGTCTTGATTAATGGCTTGCTCACCACTGGGTTCCATCACTGCCTCTTGCACTAGTGTTTGATTGTTAAGTTGCTTTGTTTCTACTGGTTTATTTTCTGAAATTTGATGGTCTTCGATGATGACTCCATCACTTTGTGCCGCCAATACAAACTGCCTCACGGTTTCTGAGTTGTCAGTCATGGTATTGATCGAATGAAATCCTGCTTCAGCGATCATTTTATGCCAATTGTTTCGTGAGAGTATTGGTGCGCCCTGAATCCGCACTTCTGGATCGTCAAATAGCCACCAACCATCCAATAAGCCAAAGGTTAAATGAGCAAACAAAGTATTTTCAGAAATTTCATTGATTAATACACATCCACCGCCGGTCAAGAGTGACTTAACATTGTGAATGGTATGTCGAATGTTGCGCGTCGCATGGAGTACATTGGTCGCCACAAGAAAGTCAAAATGTCCCTTACCACACCTTCCTACATCTAATATTTTTTCAACATTTAGGTGAGCAAATTTTAGAAATGGAAATCGTTTCGAGTAACGATTGTCGGCATGATTTAAGAAGGCCTGAGAAATGTCAGTAAACCAATATGAATCGATATGCTGTCCTAGGGGTTCTAAATGCCGTAACACGGCTTCGGTGGTACTGCCAGTTCCAGCTCCGATTTCAACGATATTGAAGCGATAGTCCGGTTGTTTACTCAGCTTTTGCCGCATCATTTCAGTTAAGCTTAATGCCAATTGCGAGTTGCAGTAATCAGATACTCTATTACCTTGATACACTGAGGTGACTGAGGAGGTGTGTCCATCAGAGAACAGAGCCTCAGTGGCCATTTTATGGCCTAATAAAATATCGCCTAATGCAGACAGCACCCGTTTTATTAAAGCTAACTGCTGACTACCTGACTCGCCCACATGATTCATGGCTTCAATTTTTTGCCAAACCTCGGACTCAGACCATGAGTGATTATCACCGGAGAGGTGATACTCGCCGTTCGCTTGTTCAACAATGACCTCGTGCATCACTAATTGACGTAGCGTTTCTGTCAACCAAGCCTGAAACTTGGGCATCATAGGCAGTTTTTTGGGAGCAATGACTTTTAAGCGATGCTCTTTATTAGGGCCTAAGTCGCAAAGTTTTCGAGCAACGATTTGACAAATTAATTGAACAACTAATTTTGTATCAGATGAAGACACTGATTGCTCAGGGACAAATTTTGTGTCGAATTTTTCGAGCATTGCTCGCCAATCATAAGTGTTTTGGTGCGCACCGGTTAGTGGTTGAGCGACTGCATTTAGGTGCTGAACTACACCCGGAAAACGAATGGACTTGGCTACATCCATAACGAGCAATTGTTGACAAGATGAACCGATCAGTGAATCCATCACCTTCATACTAGCGTCAGATATGAGTGGCAAAATTCCCATCTTCTGCATTCGATCGCGATAATGATCACCAGAAACAATGCCTATATTTCCCCAGTAACCCCAATTGATTATCTTAACGGGCGTGCCAAACTCAGAATGCAGTTGATAGGCCAAAGCATCTTTAAAAGTGCATCCAGCAGCATAGTTTGCTTGACCCGGCGCGGTAAGAAAACTTTGCGTTGAAGAGAAGAACAGCACAAAATTAAGTGGCCATTGACCAAATACTTCTGCAATTGCGGTAGAAACGCCTACTTTGGAAGAGAAAACTTCTATTAACTCTTGTCTTTGCAATTGCTCAACGGATTTATCTTTCAAGGTTATCGCGGAGTGAACCACACCTTTGACTGGCAGGTTAAAACGATTTTGTATTTCGTTAGTGGCTGCTTTTAATTGAACCGGATCAGAACCGTCCGCTTGAATATAAATAGGTTTGTTATTTGCCGTAGAATAGCGCTCTAGCTTTTGATCAATGTCGCTATCTACTTTACGACGACCTAACCAAACAATTTGCGCGTCGTAGCGCTGAATTATATAGTCGGTAAATACTTGACCAAGCCCCCCTGCTCCACCAATGACTAGGCAGACTTCTCCCGGTGCCAGTGATGGTAAAGTCGGTTCAGATAAGTTTACAGGACAAAGTTGTCGCTGATAAATGACTTGATTTCGCCACCCCACTTGTCCAGTCGATAAGCCCACGATTCGATTCCAGTCACCCTTAGATAAGTCATCTGTATTGGCAGATAAATCAATAAACAAACCGTTCCAATGAGGATATTCGTGCATCACTGAACCCAAGAATCCCCAAAGAGCTGAGCCTTGGCTGCTAATGATATCGTTGCTCTGGATCTTTTGCGTAAGGGTGGTAAACACTTTCCAGTTTAATTCTTGACTGGCGCGTCCGGCTTCGACTAATGCTTTAACCAAGTCAAGCATTGCGGCAACCAGTCTTTGCTCGCGGCGTGCTAGTTCGGAGATACTTATACTCATGGTCACAGGAAGTAGGACAAGCGTATTAAACTCGGGTAACTGACCTATAGCTGAAACGAGCTCGCCAACGGAGTGAAAAGCCTGTAAATCCAACCAACTTTCACTATCTCTTTGATAATGGCAAGTTGTTCTGGGCTCGCCAAAGTGAAGCACGAGTGTTGTTGCTGCTAGGTGATTTTCTTCTGGACTTATTGGCTGCCACAAAGGAGTTAGTTCATAGTGGTTGCGTTCCTCGATATTAGCGGAGGTGTTGAGAGCAACATGTTCTTGTGTCGCTGTTTGGTTGTTGATAGTGGACGTTTCTGCTAGTGGCTCTTGCTTATGGCGTAATTCATGCTGCTGCGCTTTTTTTTGCTGTTGTTGCTGCGATGGTGAAATGCAGCGGCAAATAAAGTCTCTTATGGTGACACAGGGATAACCTTGAGAGTCAAGAATCTCGATAGTGAAATTTAACTGCTCCGTATCGGCGCTACCCTTGTTCATGACCCTATTTTTTGATATCAAAGCGTAAGCTTGATCTGGCATAGGTTTATGAACTTGCAAACAACCTACCTCATACGGCAGTGCTAATCGCGGCTCCACCAACCCACTAGAATTTGACGATTCAAGGAGCGCGACAACACATTGTAATGCAGAGTCAAGCAATGCAGGATTCAATCGATAATTGGCTTGCTTCGGGGCTGTCGTATTTTCCGGTAACGTCAAGGTTGCGAGTCCAATGGCTTCCCCATTTGCACCTTGTCCCAGATATATTTCTTTGACGCCTTGCAGTGGCTTTCCATAATCGATGCCTAAAGCCGTATATAACTGATAGTGTTCATCTGCGTTTATTTGTCTATTGCATCCCAACTTGAAAGCCTGAATATTCAGCGGTTCTTTGCCTTGAGTAGATACATCGCCATAAATGGCCCCATCGCTTAGCTTGGCAAGACATTGCATATGCAAATTTGACTGGTTGTCTTGCTCAACCGTTAAACTGACGGTAAACAACCCATCTTTTATCGGTTGACATAGGACTTGAATATCTAGATTACCCTTAGCACTCAGAGGTCTGACAAAAACGACATTAGACAACTCAATCGACCGACCAAGATGATCAGGATTTTCGGAAGGTTCAGCTTTAAGGATAGCTTGGGTGGTTAACACAGAGCCAATCACTTCCATTAACAAAGTTGCCGGCACCACAGCATTTCCCTGTACTTTATGGGCGGCAACAATGGGGTGTGTTTCCGATATCTGAATCACAAAATGACCGTTGGTTAACGTTTTCTGTTGCAATGGACTCATGTTATTCGAGCAATTCAAGTGACTGTCCCTATCACCCTCGGCAGCACTTGGATGGTGCTCCATGATTTGGGTGTTTTCATTAAATGCCGATGCAGCAAAACTAAGCCAGTAAGCTTCTTCACTAAATGGGTAGGTTGGCAAATTGATACGATAGACACCCATTGAGCTTAGATAGCGATTCTCATCAAGATGCACAGCTTTGGCTTGGTCTCTAGTTAAAATTAAGGGAGAATTATTTGCCTCGATAACTTGAGTTAAGCCATTTTTAAGTTCTGTAATATGATTAACCTCAATTTCCCAGTGATACGCTCTGAGTTGTCGTCCCGTCATTAGAGTAAACGCGATCGAAGACAAATGTCGGTCATCAAGATTTTCTCTATTAATATGAACCAATAATTTTTTGGCCAGGTATTTGAGCTGAGCTTCAGAGTCTGCTGACAAACGGATTTTATGTGGTCCTTCTTGTTGTTGATAGTCAGGTTGTGGGTATTCTTCGATCACTAAACATCCATTGGCACCACCCGCGCCAAAAGATAACAACAACGCGCGTCGTTTATCTTGATGTGAATGCAGCGACCAATGTTCCAGCTGTTGCTTCACTTGAAAGAAAGAAGACGAAAAATCTATATTCTTGTTTTGTGGTTGACTATGAATACTTGGGACGAGTTGCTGATACTTCAGTTGCAACAATATCTTGGTCAATCCAGCAATACCTGCAGCACCTTCGCAATGACCAATATTTGATTTTACCGAGCCGATATCACAATATACGTGCGATGCTTCTTTTGGCTGCGTTGCTGCAAATGCCTTATTCAATCCGCTAATTTCAATTGGGTCACCCAATTCGGTGCCAGTTCCATGCGCTTCAATATAATTGATCTGTTGTGATGATAGGTTTGCCCGCTTCAAAGCAGCAATGACTAGCTCGGCTTGTGCATTGGGATTAGGCACCGTGTAACCAGCAGTTTTGCCTGCGGAATTAATCGACGAAGCTTTAATCACGGCGTAAATTTGATCTTTATCTTCCACCGCACGATCCCGTCGTTTTAACAATACGGCCCCGACACCTTCACTAGAAACAAATCCGTCGCCGGCGTCAGCGAATGCCTTACAGCGGAAATCACTGGCTGTCATGCCCAGATTTTTTTGAATAATGAATTTGGAAGGATGCAGCGACAAGTTAACCCCACCGCAGATCGCCGCCTGACAATCGCCATCGTTTAAACTTTGGCAAGCAAGGTGAATAGCGGTTAACGATGACGAGCACATAGTATCAATCGCGATACTCGGACCATTGAAATTTAAATAGTAGGAAACGTGATGCGCTAAACTCCCTAGCGAGGCCTGTCCCTGCATAAAACCAAAATCTGGATCTTGGGTATGGTAGAGTTGATATTCGCCATACATTACACCCACAAAAACACCCACTTGATCATCACGTTTAATCGCGACATTTTCTGGGGTATAACCAGCATCTTCTAACGTGGCCCAAGCAACTTGCAAGAATTGTCGAGATTGCGGATCCATACTGGCGGCAGCGCTCGGCGCAATACCAAAAAACATCGGGTCAAAACATTCCACTTGATCTAAAAAGCCCGCTTCTATCTTTCTATTTTTAGCAAGCCAATCCGCAAATTCTGTTCCGTGGGCAGTAGCAAATAGATTGAGTCGATGCGCAGATATTCGACTGATACAATCATTTCCTTTCAGCAAGTTATCCCAAAAATCATAAACATCCTGAGACTTGGGATAACGTCCGGCGACCCCAACCACTGCGATGTCACGGCTTGATACATTCGATTCTGAGGTACCGGCTGTGAGCGGATCAGTTGCTATATTATTCTGCAAAGATCGAGGTTCTATTTGGTGCGCCTCTGTTTGATGAAGATCTGCTGCATTGCCTAAGCTCGATGTCGAAGCTTGAGTTATCGATGGCTCATTTGCCTTGGGTAACCTTTCAAGATACGCCGCAATTTCGGCTAAGGTATCACACTCGTAAAACAGTGTGGTAGGTACCGCCAAACCGAACTTATGTTTGATTTCCACACACATTTGCTTAATTAAAATGGAGTTCAAACCTAACATTGAGAAGCTTGTATCTAAACTTATCCTATCTCTAGGTATCTCAGATACAAAGGAATACAAGTCGAGCAATTTTTTAGCTAAGACGGTGTCAAACATGCCAGTTTCTTTTATGACCTTATAATTAGCTTCATTATCGGCTGCTTTATTGAACGACGCGGTTTTTAGCTGAGTTTCAGGCATTGTATTTGCTTGAACGAATTCATCCGAGCTTTTGGCGGTGATTTCAACTTTCGGTAAGTTAAATTGATTCTGTTCAAATCGAGTTCCCGGTATTCTGATTCGACGCGTCGCAAACTGTTGCAAATAGTGTTTCAGTGCATCGTTATTTTTTTGTAACGATTGCCAAGCCATAGCAAATTCAGTTAAGTTAAAATCCTTGTTTATGACTTGCTCCGGATTAATCACTTGTCCTTCGGTCTCCCCAGATAAATAAAAAACTATTTTTCGACATAGTTGGTCCATATTTGCAGCAACCACCGCGATTCTGACAGGTTGCTCGGTAAATATTTGAGTCACAGAAAATGCATAGTTTAGTAAGTTTGGTTGCCGCTCGGTTTGCAGTTCGGTTTGTAAAAAGTTCAACTGTGACTTAAGTGTCTCAGCTAACAGTTCTTGAGTGGGCGCCGAATACAATAGCACCACAGGCACATCGGCCTGATCAGCAAGGTAAGGTTGGTTAAAATTACGAAGTAATAAATAACCACTGCTACCGGTTGCACCATGCGCGCACACTAATGCACGCCGAGTTTCATGGGCCAAGTCTTGTTCTCCCCAATGTTGGCTTTCGGAAGCAATCTTAAGAACATCTTGACGAGTGTCTATCAAAGAACTCACTTGATCTGAATTGTGACTCTGAAAAATACATTGGTGCTTAAACTGCAGTAGTACCTTAGCCACTTGGGCAATCACCGAAGCGGATTCCAAATGCCCCACTTTCCCTTTCACCGAACCTATCAAACCGGTTGCTTGGTGTTCTACAAAAACATCATGAATGGCCTTAAATTCACTTGCGTCGGCGAGGCTGGCCCCAGGGGCTCCGGCCTCGACATAAGAGACATCTTTGCAAGTCAACGTAGCGGCTTCGAGTAACGCTTCAATGTCTTGTTTTTGACCTTGGGCATTGGGCGCGGTATATCGAGTTACTTTCCCTGTATGACTAATACGTGTTTGCTCAATCACACCATAAATATTGTCATTCGCTTTAATCGCCGCCGACAAGGGTCGTAGCAAAAATGTTCCAACGCCTTCACCAACGACCCAACCGGTGGCATCCTGACTAAAGGGTTTGGCTATGTTATCCTGACTGAGCAACTGCAGATCATTTAGCAATTGGTAGTGATAACGGTGAGTGAGCAGATTCACACCCCCGACTAGCGCTGCTTTTTGGTGGTTAGATTTCACTAAATATTCTGCCGCGATATGCAGCGCCGAAATCCCCGATGAGCAGGAGGTATTAACCGTAATACTTGGTCCGCGACAATTGAAGTGATAGGAAATTCGGTTGGCTAACGACGACGGACTCGAAAAGGCTGTCACTTGATTGGTGGCATTCCAAAATTCTACGCCAGACAGTTTGTAGTCATCCCACATGGCACCAATGAAAACGCCGATTTCAGAAAAGTGCTCCTCCAGTTTCGCCGGACAATAACCAGCGTCTTCTACACATGACCAGGCCGATTGTAACAGCATTCGCTCCTGCGGATCCATCCCTCTCGCTTCAGCCGGTGCAATGCCAAACCGTAAGTTGTCAAACTGATATACGTCGGCAATCAAATAGGATTCAACGCCATCTCTTTCGACCATGGGTAGCGGTTCACTGGAACTTAATTGACACCAATAGTCAGTTAACGATTCCGCTCCAGGCAATTTGATCGCAGTACCGATAATGGCGATGTCATTATTGTTTGCCGGCTGCAGGTTCTCTCGCTTAGCAAAGCATTCCTTATGATTGGTTGAGAGTGGTAGATAACTCGCAGGCAGCGCAATTTTATGTCCACCCAAAATAAAACTGTGAACTAAAATGTCCGGTTCATTCATTGGGAGTAGGTAACGTAATGGCTTTTCTATCATTCCCCCGATGGGACATGCACCTAACCCGAACTCAGCAAGATGCTGTAGTAAAAACTGACCAATGAAACCGGCGCGTAAATGGAGTTCCATCAAATAATCGGCGCCCAACTTTTGTTGCGCCTGCGATGGATTAGCGACCATAAACAAAGCGGCAGAAGCATTTTTAAAAGTAGCACGATTAGCTGGTGAATAAGCTTCGATAAATTGTTGTTCGATAGAACCTTCATCCACCCGTTGCAATGACATTCGTCCATGAATGATATCCAGTTGGTAGATCCCAGCGTCGGACTCACCCACAAGGTGGCTTTGCTTCAGGTATAAGTAGTAGGTGAAAGCTGAACCTAGGTCTTGGTTGACATCCTTTTGATCTTTTTGATCGAAACTATTGAGCATTGGATAAGACAATTCGGCCAATCGAATCATAGCCGATAAACCGGCCAACTGTTCAAGGGTCAATGGTTGACTGGTAAACTGTCGAATACTTTTTCTTACTTGATATAACTCAACTTGCTCAGATAGCCGGGTCAGTTTGATACTGGGCGTTTTTTGTTGATACTTTAATTGGTGCTGTGCGTCTTGAATTTGTTTTCTGATTTTGGGATCTAAAACAATATCTTTTTCCGCGACCAATTCAGCAGGCAGCTTCCAAAAAGAGGGCCGGTTATTGTCGGTCGAATGAGGCTTATGATAGCTCGGTTCAATTTTCTTGTCATAACCAAAAGCCACTGCCGCAATAACGCTTTGACTAGCAGACAACCTCAAGTCTTGCTGTAAAATTTCCGGCTGTTCGATTGCCACTGGAACAAAGTCAAATTGTGGCTGCGACAACCTATGTCGCAATAATTGCATCATGTAGCCGGTTTCAAGGGCTGTTAACGGGGCAGCCACAGAATAATACAAAGGTGCAATGGCTTTGAACTCTGCCACAAAAAATAATGCTATGTCACTCGACGACAATAATGCAGAGTTATGATGGTGGAAAGCCGCCTCAGGTAACAGGGTACCTTTATTCACTGCGTATAGCGCATGTTTAACGGGATGGTAATAATAGTATCCTTCTGCGATCTCCTGCGCTGAATCACCCGCTACCCATAGATAACATTGCACACTATTAAGTCCACCGCTCGAAGAGTAGTGATACTTTTCTTCACCTTGAAATTGAATCGTCGCAAGAGGCTCTAGTAAGTTGCTTAATCTTCTAAGTAGAGAACTGTGTAAAGCGCTGTCCGTTGTATTAGTCGACCTCGACCGCTTGGGTAATGACAGTTTAGCCTTCGGTAAGCATACGGTTTCATGAGTCGTCGCATCGTCGGTTACTGATTGACGCCCTAGATTGTCAACTTCGTTTTCACTGATGACTTTCTGTTTATTCGTTACTACCTGTTTATTAACCATCGCCTCGTCCAACTCTAAAAATAACAATAGAGTACGCAAAGTCGGTCGAGCGAGGATTTCCTCAATATCTCCTGCAGCACCATAGTTTTGCTGCAACCACTCCATAATGTTCATGATACTTAAAGAGGTTGCCCCTAGCTCAAATAAAGAGTCATCCAAGCCAAATCCGGTGTCATTGAATTGGGTTGATAGATAATTACGTAATTCACTCTCTAAGCTGGTTTGAACTTGATCGGTTGGTTGAGTTTTTTGTGGTAAAGATTTATTGGATGGTTCTTGCTTTAACTGTGTCGTGTTCGTCACAGGTTGTTGCAGCCCAAAAGTTTGATAAGCAGCATTATCAGAGTTTCCGACAACCAACCGAGCAACTTCTGTAATAGTGGGTAGTTGGAGGACTTGATCAATGGGTATCACAAGGCCAAACGTCTGCTGGATTTCTTCAGCTAGCATGGCAAGTGTTAGCGAACTCGCCCCCTGAGAAAATAAGTCACGGGCAATATCAAGGTTGTGATGATTTAATTGCTCGGATAAAAATGTTCGTAGGCTTGTTATTACTTGATTGAACTCAACCGAGCCTTCGCTTTCAGCACTGTTTTCGCTATCAAGAGTTGCAACCTCTCTCCCATAATGACCAACATCCTTGCTCGACATTTTTGAGGAGGATGTGACAGCGCTCTCTGCGCTTTCTGATGAACCAGAAATAGGCAGCGGCCAGGGCAAAGCCGCTAGATCTAATTTACCATGTTTAGAAACTGGAAACTCATCCACAAAATGGAATAAGTTTGGCAGCATATGAGCGGGCAAACGTTCGGATAAGAAGTTTCTTAGATCACGACTGTTTATTGGCTCAAGGCTGCTTATCGATTTAACATCAGCCACCATATAAGCGACTAATTTAGGATCGATGCTATCGTCATCCTTAATTGCAACCGCCGTTTTTTGAATGGCAGGATGAGCACTCAGATGGTGTTCAATTTCACCCAGTTCAATGCGTTGCCCGCGTAACTTATATTGGGAGTCAATGCGTCCTAGATACTCTATTTCGCCGTCACCATTAACGAGTCCATAATCACCGGTGCGATACATTCGCGCCTCCTCTAAAAAGCGAGGTGCATCGACAAATACTTTCTGCGTTAATTCTGTTCGATTGAGGTAGCCTTTGGCTAAACCAACACCGGCAATACAAATTTCTCCACGAGTACCTTGGGGTACCGCCTTCAACTCTTCATCAACAATATAGATACGAATATTATCGATCGGCTTACCTATCGGTATTTTTTTATCAGAGCGCCGCTGGCACAACCAATAGGTGACATCGATTGCCGCTTCGGTGGGTCCATAGAGATTAATGACCTGTCCTGGCAATAAAGTTAAAGCACGGTCCACCAACTCGTAGTCCAGCGCTTCACCACTCAAAAAGGTGTACTTGAGGGGAGCAGCATGCTCACCATCGAAGCGTTCAAGAAATAGCTTCAACATAGTAGGCACAAAATGGCAGACAGTGATGTGTTCGTCTCGCATAAACGTTCTAAGGTAAACACTATCTCGATGCCCATTAGGTTTCGCGTAAATGAGGCTTGCGCCAACCAATAACGGCCAAAACAATTCCCAAACTGACACATCAAACGTATAGGGCGTTTTTTGAATGACTCGATCTTCTGGGGTGATCGGATATTCTTTTTGCATCCAAAGAATTCGATTAACTACCGCAGCATTTTCCAAAATACAGCCTTTAGGTTCACCAGACGAGCCAGAGGTATATAATAGATACACTGCGTCGGTTAATTGGCTATCACTATTTGGTCGCTGCGTTGAAAACTGTTCGAGATAGGATTGTTCATCATCAATTTTTAGAAAACTTACCCCTGGTAAGTCAATCAAGGTCGAGGAAAACTTGCTTGCTGAGATGATCAATTTCACATCAGCATCTTGAGTAATAAATCGTATCCGCGCTATGGGTGAGGTGCTATCAATAGGCATGTAACAGGCACCCGCTTTGAGGGCTCCGAGCAGTGCGACTGACATTTCAACGGAACGCTCTAACAACAATCCCACCACATGGTTGCGGCTCACTCCAGACTCGACTAAGTAATTAGCTAACTGATTAGCACGCTCATCAAGCTGACGGTAGGTAAGATATTCCTCGCCACATTTAACCGCCAAGTGATTTGGCGTGGCAGTAACCTGTTCTTCAAACAATGCAATCAGCGTTTTATTAATTGATTGGGGATGTGTGTTCAACATTCAATTGTTGCCTTTTATTCTGTCGCTTTAATTTATCCATCAAAATTTCAATAGGTTCCTGCCAGCAGCGGTCATCGTTACCTAATAATTCCAATAAACTGATATACTGGTTAAACATTTGCTCAGCTTGTTTGACATCAACCAGAACCGTTGCAATATCCCAATGAACCGACACTCGGTCATGCAAAATATCAGTGATATTATCGATATGGACACCGGCGGTTTTGGATGAGACATTGTTTAATCCGATTTGATCAAAAGTTTGGCTCGCGCTGTCACTGCTACACATTGGCTCACTAAAGACCACATTGTAAACCAATATGTCGCCATCGCTATTGCGGAACCTGCGCAATGCTTCGATGCCATTCACCAAGCAAAACTCTTCATCTTTTTTCAATTGTTGCGAATAACCTTTGGCCGACTCTAGAAATGAGCTAGACATGGGAGTGTATTGAATCCAACTCATACTGGTAAAATCACCAATGATTTGATCAACGTCTGGATGCAATGGCAGTCGTTGCCAACCGGGAATAACAACTTCAAAGCTTGGCTCCTTCGCAAACTCAGCAAGAACTTGCAGATAACAAGTCAGCAGGATGGATTTAGTATTAACCCCCCACTGCTCCGCGCTACTTTCAATATTTGACCAACAATTCAGTTCATGACTCAGTCTTACGTGGCAATCTTCGTTTGCAATGCTGGGTTTGGGTAACTCTGGACCACCACAAAAAGCAGCAAATTTATTATTCCAATAGTCTTTCGCAATTTGGTACTCATGAGAATCTTTCTTTGCTTCTAGAGTGATAACGTAATCTCTAAAGCTAAATGCCGGTCGTTTGATGCATTGCTCTGGCTGCAAATACAAAGACATCCACTGTTCCAAGATGAGTTTAATACTGCGTCCGTCGGCTATCAACATGTCGATAACAAAGTGAACGGTTCCCTGCCCTTGCCCCAGTAGAGAAACTTCAATGATGAAATACGGTAATTCTCCAAGGGGCGTCACTTTATGCATGAGTCGCTGTTTGACAGCTTGCAACTTATTTTCGCGGTCAAGCGGCTGCGAACGTAAGTCGTGAACCCTAATTGAGTAACCATTCCACGCCTTTAAAAAACGCTGCTGACCGTGTTTGGCGACTTCCATGTTGAGCGCAGGATGAATTGACACCAGTTTATTCCAACTCGCTTCAAGCCGAGTAACATCAATATCAGTGAGGTTTACTTCACAATAAAATAAACAACCAAAGTTTTCTTGCTGTAAATGGCTGCGAGTAAAGCCATAGGCCTGTTGCTGAACCGTTAACGGGAAGAAATCATAGTGCTCACTTGGAAATTCAATTAAATCAGTACCTGCCGACAATGAAGATTCGGCATCGTTTAAATCTGTCTCGTTTATCAAGTTGTCGATCGAGCGGCAAAAATCGCTAAATAGCTGCTCAACAAAACCATCAGCAAAGTAATCTGGCGAGTAATCCCAAACAATCAGTAAATTCCCAGCTCTTTCAAACAGTTGATGGTCGAGGAAGATCTGTGGTGTTTGAGTGCTTTTATAAACCATCTCAAACGTATCTTGTTCAGTCACGGCTTGACTTTCAGTTGGAATCAATGAGGTTAAATTCAACATCGAAGAAAATACGATAGGCAACGAAAAATTCGCCGACAATTTACCTGCTGACTTGAGCTCTCTGAGTAACCTGACACTATTAACGTCGCTAAACGTCATGGCTAGATCAAGAGCTCTGGAAATGCTCGCCACTTTGCTTTCGAGTGATTCTTGAGCCAAGCGGATGGGCAGCATCTGAGAACTGATGAACGGCCCCACCACCTGATAAATATCGTCGTGTATCGGAGGACGGTTCACATAAGTCATATTCAGCGTGAACTCTTGTCCAGCATATTTTGCTAAGCTATCACAAAATAAAGTAAGTAACAGTTCTGTCTCTGTGGCAGAGATACGATTCGCGTAGTGTTTAAATCCTTGCCACCGTGATGACTCCAAAGTAAAAGTCAACTTTTCTCTTCGGTAGCTCGCTTGCTTGACTAGCTCAGTACGAACAGGTAACTCTAACGGCTTAATCCGGTTTGCAAACACCTCTATCGCTTGGGATAGCTTCTGCTTAAAATGTTCCGTTTGTTCAAAAGACTTGGTTGCCAGCACGACATCACGAAATGATAGATTTGGTGGTATTAATTCGAGTTTGGGTTCACGATAAAGCATCATCCATTGTTGCAGCAATAACTCCAATGACAATGCGTCGACTAGGGCTTCATCTATGCTAAATAAAATCCGGGATTTATATTGATCCAGTTTTACTATCACAATGTTATACAGTTGATCTTCTTTATAGGTATATTCAAAGTGCGAGTATTGATCGCGCAAACGCTTTAAACAATTGCGCTTAGAAACATCATCAAAAGCACTGAAGTCAAAGTGATTAAATTTATATAGGTGGCGGTTTTCAGCAATTTTTTGCTCACCACTTTTCAAAATAGTAACGCTTAACATGGGGTGTAACGAAATCAATCTATTCCAACATTGATTTAGTAACAGATGATCTAGGTCCGTTAATTCAAACTCCAAATAGATATGACAACCGGCTCGGTCGTTACCAATCTGTAATCGCTTACCAGCCAAAATAGCGTTTTGTAGATCAGTTAATGGGAATGGTTCATACATCTGATCAGCAGAGGATGTTAACACCCAATTTTCTAGCGATTTTTCCACCTGGTTTTTGTTTGAAATTGAATCGAAATTCTCGACTGATTGTCTTTTTGCCAACTCACTTGACAGCGAGTCAAACAGTTGCTGAAAAGTGACATAGGGTTGAAATAATCGATTTTCAGGATTAATGGCAAACTGCTGCTCTACTTTCTTCCTTAATGCTTGTAACATTAAAGAGTTGATTCCCAACTCACCTAATGCCAAGGACCACTTCTCTTTCGGTAACTCTTCACCAATCGCGCGGTTAAAAAACACCATCAACTGGTCAGTTGTATTCTGCTCTAGGTTTATTTGATTTTCGTATGAGTTTTCTGAATCGACACAGCTGACGTTATGTTTTGGTACATCTTTTTGAAGTCGATCGCTTGTTTGCCCATTAATTTTTTCTCTATTGATTTTGCTTTTTTGCAAAGACTGTAATGAAGCAGGAAGTTTTGGGAAGCAAGAGATTGGATTCAGTTTTAGCGATGGCAGCTCTATCCCGGGCAAAGAAAGTGGCCGTGAAAAGTAACGAGTCCAGTCGATACGTTTACCGCGACACCATTGATTGGTGGCCTCCAGCAGCTCGCGGTTTAAAGCCAATGATTCAGTTGGGGACGTCGCATTAATTTGTTCCCGCGTCTTATGAAAACTTTCGCGACTACCTTCACGACTACTTTCACTACAACACTCACGACAATTTTCACCAAACCATATTCGCCCGCTTTGCTTTTCGCCGGCATTGCTGAGATATTCATCTAGAACGGTCAATAACTCATGCACATCCTTCACCACAACAACGATTCGTACCTTGTAGTGTTCTCTTCTCAATCGAAGAACCGAGGCTAAGTGTTGCAAATTCAAATCGGGTTGTTGGTGTAACATCTTGACTATTTGCTGCAGCCAATGTTGTAAAGCGTCTTGGTTTGGTGCAGAAAATAATAACCACTGTACACTATCAGAGGCCTCTCCAATAAAGGATGGTTTAACGCCTTGATACTCTCGTACCAACATACAACCATAGGTGCCACCTGCCCCGAGAGAGTTAATCAGTGCAAGACGTTGACCATGACTGTCCGTTTTCCATGGGGTTTGATACTTCACTAATTGGAAGGGACTGTCGTCCCAGTCGATAGCATCGTTGCCATGGTCGGGTACATAGTTGGGTAACAAACTTTCTGTTTGGCATTGGTGAATGACTTTGGCTAACTGAATCATGGTTGAAGCCGCTTCAGCGTGACCGGCAATGCCTTTCACTGCGCCAATAGCAACCGATCCATGCCGATCGGTTTGTTGAAAGACTTGCGATAGAGCTTCAAACTCAAGGCTATCAACCAGGGGAGCACCATTGGCTGCCGCTTCAACATAACCAATATCGGCGATAGACACACCTGCTTGGGCTAGTGTATCATTTAAGGCTTGGCACATAGCACCGAGTTCAGGTGTGGTGAAACTCGCCCCGTTTCCGGTATGTTTTACTTGAATGCTTGGGATTACTGCAAGAATTTCATCAGCATGTGCTTCAGCCTCAGCTAGAGGCTTAAGCAACACGGCGCACACACTTTCACTGGGTAAGTAACCATCGCCTTGACTAAAACTTCGACTGGTTAAGTCAGAGCCAATTAATTGAGTGATACTCTGCCCTAAATATTTATCGCCATGCAACGACAGATTTGTTCCGCCAGCAATTGCCATGTCACAGCGCCGATCACCTAGATCTCGTACCGCTGCATCAATGGCGCTCATACTCGAAGAACACATAGAGTCGATAACAACCGACGGACCTTCTAAACCAAAAAAGTAAGATACTCGATTGGCAATCGATGCATTACTGATCGCCGAAACAATCGCTCGCTCCTCACGATCGGTAAACAAGTTAGCGTATAAACTGTTAGCCCCACCGACATAAACCCCTACTCGATGGTGACAACTTTGCTCTCGATAAGCATGACTATAACCAGACGTTTCAAACAGTTGATGACATACGGTGAGAAATAATCGCTGCTGCGGGTCCATCATGCGAGCTTCATTGCGAGTGACCGAAAAGAATTCAGGATCAAATTTGTCAATATCCGATAAAAAGCCGCCGTATACCGTCGGCGCACTGACCTGCGGATCTAGCGCAGCTTGGTCATCACCATCGACTAAATTAAACCAGGACTTTCTCGCGTCAGGTAAACCGGAGATCAGATCGCATGGAGTTTCTAACGCTTGCCAAAATGTCTCCACCGAGTTTGCACTAGGAAAAAGGCCAGCGATGGCGATTATTGCGATTTCCGTATCTTCGCTTTCGACCCGGGGAGCTTTTAATGCACTCAGCGAATTGATTGAATTTACCGTTTCTTTATTTAGATGTGCTCCATTTAAAACCGGTTTCTCTGCAGCAGTTTTAAATGGAGCAGAAAAGTTTTCCGATTGCTGACCTGGATTTTCTTCTGGGACAGCTTTACCTTCTGTGATAGCTCTTTCTTTTGGGATAGCTTTTTCTGCGTTACCCGCCTCAGTAAGTGTTTGACTAACAATGTGTTGACTTAACGAGGACAAGGTCTGGTATTGAAAAACCGCTTTTTTTCCCACTTGAGGATAATATTTTAGCAATTCAGTTTGTAACTGCATAGCCGAGACAGAATTCATGCCCAACTTAAAAAAGGACTGATCCGCGTCGATTTGTTCCGCTTCAATACCCAATATATCATTAATACGTAAACGCACATCTGCCGTCACTTCAGCAATTCCAACAGGATGAATCGCTGGCGTTGGTTTCGCAGCCTTGGTGGTTTCTACCGGTTTATCTTCTTTAATGAAAAAGCCACTGCAACCGGATCGGTGGCGAACTTGATTAAATAACGCAATACCCTCTTCAGCTTCCATGGCTAACATACCAAGCTGCTCACGAAGTTTATTAGTGACCTCAGCACTGATGGCCATCCCATCACTGTTCCAATGTGGCCAACAAATACTTTGGCTGTGTCCTTGTCTTTCCCCTTTAAGATGTTTTTTATGCCGCGATCGACATAACGCTTCCATAAAACTATTTGCCACAGCATAGGTTGCTTGCCCAGCGTGACCAAAAGTACTAGCGAGGGAGGAAAAACAAACAAAGAAATCGAGGGGGTCTGCAGCAGTCACCTCATCTAAGACTAAGGTTCCATTAACTTTGGGTTGTAATACTTGTTGAATATCTTTGCCTGTTAAATTGGCAATTAAGCCATCTCGCAATACACCCGCACTATGAATGACGCCACGTATCGGCTGTTCAGCTTCTCTGAACTCTGCAATGACTTGTCGCAAGCGAAGCTTATTGGAAATATCTACTTGGCAATAAATCACCTTTCCTAACACGGATAACTCATCAACAATCGCTTGTTGCGCATCTGCTAAGGGTGAGCGACCTAGTAATAATACCCGTGCATCTTCACCATGAACCAAAATATGCTTGGCAAATATTTTACCTAAACCACCTAAACCACCAGTAATAATGTAGGTGCCTTTTTGATAAGATTTCTGGTTTGCAAGAAAATCCTTATTAACTAGGGAATTCTCTTGTGTGGATAACTTGCGATAAGCCAGTGACTGGTTGTACTGCTTAATAATTTGGATTTCTTCTAGTGGGGCAATCTTATTCAATAACTCTTTGATAAAAGTGAGGTCCGTCGACGTAGAAAATAAGAATTGGAAGCGACTACCAGGTAGTTCCTGGCTTGCTGTTTGAAACAGAGCCCCAAGACCTTCCAACAAATCCAGTTGACGATTCGATCCGGTTAATAGCAAGCACTGAAATAACTCAGGTGGATTGCCATTAAACTGCTGCAACTGATTGATCAATAGCTCTACCAACTCACTGTATATCTGAGCGATATCTTTCTGGGCTAATTCATCAATGGTTAAGATCTGGTCCGCATCCAGAGTTTGTTTTTGCTGTTCGCATAATGAGATTGATAAGAGATCAATAACAAGCAAGTCGCTTGAAGTTAACTCCCGGTTAGAAAATTGTTCGCTCTGCGTCATTGTTGAAAAGTCAAGCGGAGACCATTGCTCTAGGACTTCGACACATCGACGTGACGCAACGGGAGAATTAACACCAAAAGTCGATTGCTTGCTCTCTAAATTACGGGTCTCTATATTACTGGACTCTAAATTACCGGACTCTGAACCACTAGCCTCGGTTCTATTCACGGACGATTTCTTTGAATTCACCTGAGCCAGATCTCTTGAATGATTAATCAATTCATTTGGCAAGGGAAAATTTTGCCGCTTAAATACCATTCCGGGCAGTGGCATACGACGTCGGCTGACTGGATTCGACTGCCCTTGAATTAATGACTCCCAGTTATCCCATCGACCTCTCATCCATAAATTGGCGATGGGTTTTGGGTTAGCTTGCTCAAGCCAATCGGTTAACGCCTGTTTTTTAATATCGAATGAATCAATTAAAGTACATTTTTGATGATTAAATTCAGTGCTCCCCATAAAACACTTATTGTGATCCAAATCAGGGCGTTTATTTATTAATCCTTTAAGTAAAGAAAGTAACTCAGATACCGAAGATACCACCAGTAACGCTCGCTCAGAAAAGCTCTCTCGCCCAGTCTGCAAGGTGAATGCAAGCGCGGATAAGTCTATCATTCTTAATCCGTCTTCGGCCTTGATCAGAAAGTCATGCAGATTGTTCAAAGTTTTATACAATGCCGCTTGCGAACGGGCTGATAAGGGAATCAATTGCGCAACTTGATTGGAATCATCTGACTGAGTTGAAACACCTGGATATTCTTCTACCACCAAATGTGCATTTGCACCGCCGGCCCCAAAACTGGACAGAGCGGCACGTCGAGAATGACAAATGCTCTTCTCATCAATTTTGTTGATATTCCAGGGCATCGCTTTCTTTACAAACTCAACCGGTTTACCCATAAATTCAATCGCTGGATTTATCGGTTCACAATGTAAAGTAGGCGCAAGCACTTGATTCTCAAATTGCAAAACAATTTTACTAAGTCCGGCGATGCCTGCCGCCGCTTCAAGATGGCCGATGTTGGATTTTACAGAACCGACGTAGCAAGTCGACCGTTCATGACGATCATCAATTGGTGATAACGCCTCAGTTAAGGCTGCTATTTCAATCGGATCACCCAATCGAGTGCCGGTACCGTGAGCTTCTACATAACTAATACTTTCGGGTGCAATATCGTGACCACTAAGAACCTCTTGAATTAAACGGCATTGGCTTGTCTGACTGGGGACGGTGTAACCATTCGTGTATCCCCCGTGATTCACACCCGAACCCAAAATGACCGCCCGAATAGCATCACCGTCTCGCTCAGCCTGACTGAGTGACTTTAACAATACCGCACCAACGCCTTCACCCGGTACAATACCATTGGCAGCGGCGGAGAAACTTTTGCATTTGCCATCGTTCGCCAACATTCTTACGCCACTCATGGTGAGATAAGTGTAGGGATGAAGATAGAGATTCACTCCACCGGCAATCGCCATATCAACCATCCCCGATTGCACTTGCTCACATGCGAGATGGATCGCAGTCAGCGAAGATGAGCACATGGTATCGACGGCCATGCTTAACCCTTTCAAGTCAAAAATATAGGACACTCGATTGGCTATGGAGCTAAATGATGTTCTCGGCATGTAGTTGGCATTGGCGGCATGAAGACTTTGCGTGTAGTGCTCATAGCCATTTTTCGTGACGCCGACTAACACGGCGACTCGATTGTTGTGCTGCTTTAAAAGCGTGTCACGGTTATATCCGGCATCTTCAAAGAGTGTCCAACAAGTTTCTAGGAATAGTCTTTCCTGAGGATCCATGGCTCGGGCTTCCGCTGGAGAAATACCGAACAGCGTTGGATCAAAAGCGACGGCTTCCTCTAAAAATCCCCCCCATTTTGAATAGCTAGTCCAGTCCCAGGCGGCGGACATTGGATCGTCGAGGTGTTGAAAAAAGCCATCCATTGGCCAACGCTCCGTGGGAATTTCGCTGACACAGTTTTTTCCATTCACTAAATTGTGCCAAAATTGCGCGAGATCCGACGCTTGAGGATAACGCCCTACTATCCCAATAATAGCGACTGGCTCGTTGTTAGCTTTTATCATGTCATCATTGTTGGCTTTGTTATAGTTTTTTAAATGATCAACAGCGTGCTCCGACTGATTTCTGTTTACAGTGATTGACGCGTCGCTGCGAGACCGCTTGGAGACATCAAATGCATCACAATTTATCTCTCCGTCACTCTCTAACCAACGTAGCAAAGAAGGTTTTTTTTGCTCAATCAGATATTCCGCAAAGTCTGCAAGGGTGTTCATTTCATAGAAAATAGACTGTGGGATTCCGGTAAATACGCGGGACAACTCAGCATTAAGAGACATGATGGTAATGGAGTCGAGCGCCAATGAGCTTATTTTACTCTCGGCCACCAATGCTTGCGGATAGTCCGGCAAAAATCGCTTAATTAATTGACCTAACTGATTCACGGCAAGCGTCTGTAATTGTTGCTCAGTGATAACCCTGGATTCTGATGGTTTTGCGTTTGATTTTTCTAAGCCGAGTGTTTCTAAATTAGATTTTTCTTGACCGGATTTAGTTTGCCCTAATTTCTCTTGATTAAAATTTTCTTGGCAAGTTTTTTCTGAGGCATCCGCCGCTTTATGTTCACTCCAAAAATCATTCAATAAAAATGGAAACGCTGGTAATGACGTTCTTTTATTTGGCCGATTTTGCTCAGTGTAATTCACAATATCGTCAACACCCGCGGCCCATAACTCAAACAATACCGTCGTTTCTTGTTCTAGCATCAGTTGTTCGATGGTTTTCTTTAAACTGGAGTAACGTTTAAATAATTTCGATACGGAAGAGTCGGAGTTTAAATCAACCTGCTTAAAATACCCTTTACGCCCATTGCTTTCAATAAACTTAGTGAGCTTAACCGTGAGTTCGCTAAGGCTTTTAAATCGAAATAGCATTCGGTGAGCAAAGTGAATCCGGTGATGCAAAAATGCATGCTCCACGGCGGATGGAATAAGTCCTGTGTTCTCTTTAAAAAAAGTACACAGATTTTCTACATAAGGGATAAATCTCTCTTGGTCAGGAACACTCAGCGCTAGGTAAAAGTCTTGGTTTGATTTACAGCCGTCCTTGCTCGTTCCAATGTCATCTTTTGAACTTTGTTGAGTCGAAGTATTTTGCTCCAAATATTCCTCAAGCAATAAGAATGCATTGGTTCCTCCTGCGCTGTAGTTATTGATCCCGGCTCGGCGAGGAATTATTTCACCGTCAATGCGCAACTCATCCCAAGGTTCATTGTCACCATTAAGTTGAATATTTGTGTTGTCGATAGAAATAGCTGGGTGGAGTTTATTAAAATCTTTAATGCCCAGTTTTTTTTGCGCTGAAAACGCGGCCAAAGTCCTTACGATGGAAAAAAAGCCCGACATGCAGTTTCCATGGCCTAGATTGCCTTTAATGGTCGAAACCTTGAGGTCTCCATTCGATTTACCCCATGATGCCGCTAGGCTACTTTCGGCTATTTTAAATGCTCTTATTTCTTCACTGTCGCCTAATGCTGAAGCAATTCCGTGGGCTTCTAGATAAGTCATGCTGGATGGATAAATGCCTGCTTTTTGATGCGCTAAAATAATCGCATCGGCCTGCGCTTGCGCAGAAGGCATGGCATAGTTTCCAAACCCTGAACTATGAGCTACCGCAGACGCAAGCATAACCCCAAAGATGGGATCGCCATCAGTCACCGCACGATCAAGCGGCTTCAGCAAGAGGGTGCCAGCGCCTTCTGCGGGTAAAAAACCAGCGGCTTGTTGTTGAAACGGGAAACACCCTCTAGCGTCTCCCAAAATTCCCAGAGACTCTTGAGTTAAATAGGCTCCTTCAGCGCCTTCACCATAAAGTAAGTTTGCCGCTCCAATTAATGCATAATCTGCTTGTCCCGTTTGTAACGCATCCATGGCTTCATGAATCACCGTGAGAGTGCCGGTACAACCAGTATCCATAACCAAACTTTTACCCGAAAATTGAAAAAAGTGAGACAGTCGGTTGGCCATCGACCATGACGATACGCCCAGTGCACTGTAAGGCGAGAGCGGCAATTGTTGTGCTAAAGAAGCAAAAGGAGAACCCTCAGCCGCAATAAACACGTTCACTTTTTTATCTTTAAGGGCAAAGGGATGAAGGCTCGCGCTTTCCATAGTGCGCCATGCAGACATCAATAACAGATGCTGCCGAGGATCCATATATTTAGCTTCTGCTTCACTGATATTAAATAATGCGTTATCGAACTGACCCAGTTCATCAATAAACGAACCGTAACGCTGCTTAATTGACTCAGAGGGTAAATGGCTACTCGGGATAGGTTTAAAGAAGTCGTGTTGTTGGATCAAAGCTTGTTGGAAACTTGCTAAGTCGAGTCCATTTGGGAAAAAGCCGGATACTCCAATAATAGCGATTGGCTTGTGAGTTGTAGCTTTATTTTCTAAATCTTCTAAAGCACCTTCTAATGCATCCATATAGAGTAAATCCCCAGGTAAACCACTACCCTTAACTTTGTTTGTATTATTTTGCTAATATTATACTGTTTGTAATATGCTGTTAAAATCTCGGGGCTTTGCGATCATTATTTTTGAACCCCATTGGCTTCTGCTTCAGTGGACCGGCTTAAAGTTCTTAAATTAGAGATCCTGGCTTCTTATTACTCATCAAAAAGCCCCGCATTAATGATCCACTTTGTCGATCTACTTTGTCGATCCAAGTTAAAATCATTTAAATTTAGAGAAACTCTTATTAACTTGACCTTGTTAATAACAATGAGCCTACAAATTTTCCAAGCTGGAACCAACGAGAGTCAACATTTTAGATTACTTTAGGATGCCTATGTTTCATTAGCCAGTTTCATTAGCTCATGTTTCATTAATACGAGCTGCTTAAAAGTCAGAAAAATTCACAGGCATCCAAGGCCAACTACTTAAACGCGCTTATGACCGGTATTCGAGTTGCTCTCCACGCTGGAAATAATCCACCAATAAATCCAATGATTAGCGCAAGAATCAATCCATCTTTCACTATGTCCGCTGACATTCTAAAATTAAAAAATACTTGCGAGAAACTTCCGCCGCCCATAGTGGATGCGCTGACACCATCAAAAAATAGATAGGCGATTGCCGCACCCGACACGCCTCCAGCGAGTGCCAGCCCCAACGCTTCGATAAATGTGCCGATAAAAGCAGCCGAGCCGTTGAACCCAATTGCACGCAGTGTCGCAATCTCTCTGGTACGTTGATGCACCGACGTATACATAGTGTTTAGAGCACCGGCGAGCGCCCCCAATGACATCATCACCACCAGTGGCCAACCTACAAACTTGATAATGGTCGATACGCCTGAAGCCTGTCCTGCATAATATCGCTTTTCAGTCATAACATCTAAATTGAGACGAGCGTCAGAGTCAAAGTATTGCACCAGCGCATCAATACCATTCTGCTGCACCAACTTAGCGCGCACTATTTGATAAACACCTTGTCGATTAAAATGCGCTTGAATGGCTAATGAACTCGACCAGAGCTCACTTTCTGAAACACCGCCAGCGTCAGCAAAAACACCAACAACTTTCCACTTAACACCGCCTAACTCAATGTCATTGCCAAGCTCCAAACCTCGCACTTGTTGTTGTACCGACTGACCAACAATAATTTCGTTAACCCCTTCGTTATACATACGACCAGCAATCAGCTGAAAATGGCCACGCAATTTTTCACCCCCGGAACTCAAACCTCGTAACGGCACGTTGACTTCCGATTGACTGGATTTTCTAAACGCATTAACAACAACATAAAGCTCATTAGAAACCAGCGGTTGACCTGAGGTAGACTTACGAATCCCAGGAGCAAGCGAAATAAGCTTAACGGTTTCAGAAGTCAATGCACTGTTCATTTCCATCGACGTGTCTTTTCTCAGAATTATTGCCGTGTCTTCTGCACCGGACCCAGTCAATGCGTACTGAAATCCTTGATTCAAGGCCTGAAACACCAATAACACCGTCACGACCACAGAAACGGACACATAAGCAGAAACAGAACTCCAAACCCGAGCTCTTATTCCTTTAATGCCCATAAGAACAACCGAGATAATCTGATTGAATAATGATGGCATATTAACTCCTTGAAAATGCGGTCGAGATATTAAGCTTCATCGCTCTGATTGCCGGTAACAAACCCGCCACGCAGCCGAGTAATACCATAAGGAAGAATGCCTGCAATGCGATTTCACCGGTCAAAATCAGATTCGGCATAACCTTACTGAAATCCGGCGATGAGTTAACGGTATCCAACAGTAGTTTCGCACAGAGCACGCCAAGCAACCCTCCTACAATTGCAATAACCAGTGACTCAGTTAATACGATTCTAAAAATTCGGCTTGACTTAAAACCCAAGGTCTTAAGCACCGCTATTTCAGAGGTTCTTTCGTTAACTGCGAGCGCCATGGTGTTGGCAACAATCAGAATAATGGTGGCGAAAGTGGCCGAAACTGTGTAGGCCAAAATAGCGTTGATATCAGCGACCTGCTTAATAAACGTTTTGGTGAATTCTTTTTCGGATGACGTTTTGGTTTCATTGGCCGAATTAGCGAATTTTTTGTCGATTCGCTTCGCCAGTTCTTCATTCTTACTCGCATCACTACCCTGCAATACGATCATTGACACAGTATCTTTATCCGTCAAACGACTCTCGGAAAAATATTGATGGTGGATAAATAATTTGTTGGTATCAGCCCTAGGATCTTCCGAGTCATAAATGCCAACAATGCGCACCGGCCATACGTTGCTGCCATCGGCGTTGTGGAACACACTGGAGCCGATATGGACAAGATCACCGACCTTCCATTGATTCGAGTTAGCCAGTCTTGCTCCAACCACTGCACTGCCGCGCTCTCGCAACCACTGCTGCATCTGCTCATCTTTAAGTTGCAGTTCGGTGTAAATAGAAAAATAACTTTCTGCATCAACTGCCGCTACCCCAATTTGGTTCTTACGCTCTTTATGATAGGCTGGGAACCAACTTAGAAAAGTCGTATTTTTAACATTCTCCATATTTCTAATGGCGGCAACGTGAGCGATTGGCATAGGTTGAGTTAAATTTATTCGATTCGTAACAATTAGTCGGTCTTCTAAGGAAAGATCCACCTCCGAACTGAAAAAGCCACCAAATGCGCTCAGCATTGAAAATAAAAAAAACGCCGTGAATATCGCGATTAAATTTAAGATTAAGCGTACTTTGTTGCGTAATAGGTTACTTGCCTGCAAGCCGACCTCTGTCATAACGCAGTCTCCATCTCGGCTGACTCTTGCATAAACACACCTTTGTTAAGGTGTAGGGTATTATTCGCAAATCCTGCGGCTTCAGGATCATGAGTCACCATGATGATGGTTTTGCCAAAATCCTTATTTAAGGTTTGCAGTAGACCGAGAATTGCGGTTGCGGTTTTTCGGTCTAAATCTCCGGTTGGCTCATCGCACAAAAGTAAGTTTGGATCGGAGATAATGGCGCGGGCAATCGCAATACGTTGCTGTTGTCCACCCGAAAGTTCGCTCGGTTTGTGCTTAGCCCTTTCCTTTAAACCAACCAACTCTAACGCCGCTGAAACCTTTCTCTTTCTTTCCTTTCCGGGCATATTTTTCAACAATAACGGAAGCTCAACATTTTGTTCAGCACTTAGCATTGGCATTAGATTGTAAAACTGAAAAATAAAACCCACATTTTGGGCTCGCCAATCGGATAATCTAGATTCCGACAAACCAGAGATCTCATCTCCGTTAAAAAGAATACTCCCGCCCGTTACTTGATCGACTCCGCCCAACAAGTTCAATAATGTCGTTTTACCAGAGCCAGAGGGCCCCATAATAGCAACAAAGTCACCTTTTTTGATATTTAGATTTAGGTTATCGAAAATACCAACCTGCTCTTTTGAGCGAACGAAAACCTTATTGACATTCTTCAGTTCAAAGATATTACTTTCAGCCATTTGCTATAAACTTCCATTTAGTAGACTCATTATCGATAGGCTATCATCAAATATTTTACAACGCATGTCAATTAGCCCAGACTTTTATGAGTGATTAAATGAATCAAAATAACAATAATTGTTCTAATTTTAGCCTGTGTTTGGCACATTAAACCGTAAAAAATCGCAGGATCTGGTGTTATCAAGGCTATCAAGGCCGTGAACCAATCACGAAGCACCTATCTCTCAATGTAATTTACAATTCAGTGTCAATTTCTTTCAATGTCTCTTTAACGTCTTCTTTTCTAGCCAAAGTCGGCTTAGTAACCACGAAAAATAACGGCACGAGAGTCATCGAGTAACGCCTTGGCCTCTTATCCCATTTTCAGGTTAATAAGCAATACGGTAACTCCTGGTTAAATTTTCACGGGTTATTTTCACCATATTTTCAATGGCCGCAGTGGGGTTCGATTGAAACGGACTTAATAAAGTGGTGAAAATGGATTGTGATTGCTTGCCGGCCGCGTACTTAAATATATTAGCTAGAGTTCCAGATGGGCTGCAATCAATGTAATGATTGGGACCAACCGCTTCTAATTGCTTGACCATGCTTAAATGCTCCATCGGACAAATAAACGCTTGCCAATAATCTTCTGGCGTCAATTGCGTAATCGTGCTTTTAACCTGCGACGCACAGTAGAGCGGAAGTTGCAGCGAATGTTGAGCAAAGTCCTGGCTTTGTAACGCTTGTAAAACATAGTGTTTTGCTGGCGCTAACCAGGTTGAATGGTAAGGGTACCTCACTGGCAACTTTTGATAAATTAGGCCGGCTTCACGCAAATTAGCTTCAACGACGGCCAAATTGTCGTCCAGTACTGAAACAATATAACTTTCAGAAAAATTAATACCAGCAATTTGAGTGTATTCTTTAAGTATGGGACTTTTATGATAGCTTTCGACATTGGCTAACACAGCTATCATAGTGCCTTTAGGTGCTTCTCTCGCGTAGGCGCTAGACATACCAAGTATGAAGCGAATATTCGCTTCATCAGATAGCCCATCAACGGTTGCAGAGGCTGCCAAAATCCCCATACTCGAACTGGCAATGCCGTCGATTGGGCAATAATGCATGACTAACTTGGCTAACGCTCGTTCAAAGAGATAGATCGCTAAGCTGGACTCCAGTGGTTGATCAAACGCATCGCCGATATTTTTTTCTTCAGCAAACACTTCACCGCAAATATCTATCGAAGATAATCGGTAAATAAGCGAGTTCAGCGTCTGAATTTCTTGCCGAAAAATGGCATTTTGCTGATAGAGTCCTTTGCCCATCCCGTAGTATTGGGAACCTTGTCCCGAAAATAATAAAATATTCTTCATTGTTTAATAACTTTATTAATGACCGACATTGGAACGACCACTATCGGGGTTATGCTAGGTTGTCGTTGAGTACGCTACACAATCTTCGATGCAGAAACTTAACAAACCCTAGCGAGTTGATCGACTTTTGCTTTTACCAATTCGGCAGCTCCCTGCATCAAACGTTCGCCAATTACGCTGACAAACCGATTACGCCAAGGTTCCAATTCGGTGCCTCTCACCCAATGATTGAAAACCCCCATCGCAGGACCACATTGAATTTGATAGTTCACTTTTTCTTTCTGACTACCTCCCCTTGCAAGACGGTTAGAATGGAAAAAGTACCATTTAAAAATAGCTAACATTTTCTTTTTCGGGTTCGAGCTAATGGCGTCATAACCGGTCGGTGCAGTGCGAAGAATATGTTGTTTAGTCTCGTCCCATACTTGTTCGATGGTTCGGCCAAAATACTTTTCTTCGAGCTGTTTTAACATGACTGGTGGGATGTCATCAATCGACTCGTATTGGGCATATAACTCAAACAGTTTATTGGCCCGAGTGGCAAAAAATCCACCTTTACGCACGACTTGAACTTGGGAACCTAACTCAAATAAATCACCGGCCGGTGCATGGGCGGTATCCTGAATATCTAGCCCTTGTAAAATATCTTTAACCGCATCACTGGTATCAGCCTCGACAGTGCATTGGTTGATGGAACCTGTCATCACGAAGTCTGCGCCCATAAAAAAGGCGGCAACCGCAGATTGTGGGCTGCCGATACCACCGGCAGCTCCGATATGAATTGAGTCCTGAAAACCGTACTGAGTAGCCAACTGATCTCGCAGACTTAAAATTGCTGGCAACTGAGCTAATAACACACCTCGGTCAGTATGACCGCCTGAATCACCTTCAACAACCAGCTCGTTGGCCACGGGTAACGACTTACCCAGGTCAGCTTCTTGCTCACTCAATAATCCTTTAGCGACCAAGCTATTAAGAATTTTTATTGGGGCTGGAGACATAAACATTTTCGCCACTTCAGGGCGAGAAATTTTAGCCATGACTTTATTCGGCGCTACAACTCGCCCATTGACAATATGAACGCCACTTAAACGATAACGTACGATGCTTTCCGTTAACTGCATAAATGATGATGCTTCGATAAAGCGAACCGATTTGCGCAGATATAAATCCACCAATTGTGTTTCTAAGTCACTGCCTTGGTTGGTTAAAAAGTTCAGACCGAAGCTTTGCCCCTCAGATAATTCTGAACGGATAAAGTCGATACTGTCAGAAATTTCTTCAAAAGACATACCGCCAGTACCAAGATAACCCAGTAAATTGGCTTTACCTAAGGCAACGACCATTTCTTTAGAAGCTATCCCTTTGTACATAGCCCCCGCTACATAGGCATACTTTATGTGATAGCTGTTACGAAAACTTGCTGAGCCTAAACTCTCTGCCGTTATTCTGTGCCACCATTGGTTTGATTCCGTTGCTTGAGCCGCGTTAAGCATATCGTTTCCTTAATGAGTAATCATCTTAGCTTCTGGAGTCGGTAAATTCGCTGGTACATAAGACTGATAGACTTGTTCAAATTCTTCGTCAGTAACTTTGTCTCGAATATCGACTAGCACCTGCTCGATACTTCTTTTGAATTCGACTTGTTCAGTTTGAATTGCTTGTGACCATAACTCGCAATATCGAGGCAAAGCCTTTAAATAGTTCTTAGCACCGTACAATGCCTCAGCCTTCAAGTTGCTTAACAATTCAGTGGTCTGATTTGCCCAATCTTTCTGCTCCAGGCTTTCGATCAATCTCAGTGCTTCCTCTGGCTGACCATGAGCCAAACGATTTGCTAATATATCTAGCGATTCTTTTTGCTCGAAACCAGGAGGAGCCTTTTCAAATGGAACATCGAGTAATAATTTGTCTTCTGTGGCAATGGCTAAATTCGCCTGTCCGTTCCCCCGGTAAGCTGACGCAAGAAATTTAGCTGACTTGATATAATGCATCCAGGCGCCCGCTAACTGAAAACTCTCCAATAACGCCGTTGATACTTTAATTACCTCCTGCCATTTTTTATTCGACAAGAAATACAGCTCTAAAAAGTGACCCACTTTGTGTACCGCAGAATCGCGCTCTAATACGAGGCTGTCAAGCTCGTCAAACCAGGTTAGCCAGAGACTTGCAACTTTCGCCAAAATGGCTGCTTGAGCTGCGGATAACTTTTCGACAGACGCGTGAGTCAGCGAACTTTCAGCAAGAGTTAACCAAGCGTATTGATTTTCTTTAGGTTGCGTGGCAAATGACCAACTTGTGTCAGTTTTCTCTAATAGCGCCAGTGACCACTGAGCCATTTCTTCACCCAGTCCTTCTTGTAACATCAATTGCTCAAGCGCTGCCTTGGCGGTAAAAAAAGTACTAAAAGCACGATCGAACCAAACGCGTTCCAAATGAGGAACTAACGCCTTGCGATTTAGCAAAAAATGGTAGGAAAGATGCGGATTAGGTTGGCTGTTTAGACTAGCGCTGATGCGCGCAAACCCATTGAGCAAAATGTCACTGACCATTGTCGAGGTTTTATTGTCGTTACTGACACTCGCTTGCCGTGCTAGCTTTTTCAGCTCTATTTCTTGCCGCTCAAGGTGTTGCTCTACAGACTGGTCAGCTAAGAACTGACGCGCGCGCTCGGTAAGCAAATGTCCTTGCTTGACTATCGAAATAAAACCACAGGCCCGCCAATTTTTTAAGAATTGAGCAAAGTCGGGGCTAGCACTTTGTTTATCCTCTTCTTCTGTCCGGTCTTTCCCTAGCTCATCACCTTCTAGCTCTTTACCTCTCAATTGGGCACACAACTTATCGTAAGTCGTCTTCCCGTCATTTTGCTGAGCACTGGGGCCATTGAGTCCAGCGTCTTGGGCTGCAGGTTTAGTTCCTACCATAAAGGTTTCGAGATAAAGATCTTGAAAGGAAGAAACGATCGACAGCAATCCTTGTTCAAGAGAAGACATTCGTTGCCAGCACCATTGAAAGAAAGCCACTTCATGGTTTTCATTAGCTTCAGAAAATAGGTAGTGACATAATGCAGGCAGTTCGTCAGTGCCTAATTCAGCGCAAAACCCGCCAAGATACTTCAGCAGCAGAGGGCTGCGAGTGTGGCTCAGTAAATTTTCGACCACGCTATCTAGTTCCCCCAGCTTTTCTTGTTGAGCTGTCGGTAACTCCCCGCTCACCTGTGAAGGCAATTGAGCCTGTTTCCGCATGAATTCGACAGTGATTGCTGTTAGCGCTTGAGTAGCAAGACCAGAGACTTCAAAGTGAGTCACATCATCTGGCAAGTCACCATCAAAATTCACCAGTACCTTCTGTCCCAAACTGAGCAATTCCGTTGCAAACTGTCTGACTTGAGTATTAGAGTTTGCACCGACATGGTCAAAGACAAATAAATAATTTTTCTTGGATATTGGTTTGGATAATGCTTCAGTAATTTGATTCGGAGAGTCGATTCCCAGCACAGGGAACAACATTGACTTCATATCATCGATAGAGAGTTCTTCTCGCCTTAAATCATAATAAAATGCTTTATCAACGATATTAGTGTAACAAGACAGTAATGTGACCTGATGCATTAGCTGAGTTTTCCCCACATGACGGGCACCAGTGATGGCAATAGTTGACGACTTTAATGATTCTGACGACTCTAACAGGGCGTAAATGGACAAGAGTTGCTGGCCACTTATGGCTTCTAATTCTGGCGGAAGGTGACGGCCATTAAAGCCAAACAGTCGTTCTCGTAATTGACCTAATTGAGGAGATTCATGTAACGCCACGGGTGTAATACTTTGTTTAAAATAAAGCACGTCTTGCGCAGCGTAAATGACCGGAAGGAACCAATAGTGAAAAGCAGACGGGGTAAATCGATAACGCTGAAATTCACTTTCTGCTTGAGCGATCCCGCGTACTTGAACCAGCGCTTCAAATAATGTTCGTCCACTGGCCAACTGTTGATAGAGATGTCGAAAACATCTCATGCTTGTGTAGTGATCGGTTGCATAACTCATCGCTACCAAGTTCACTTTTCGTTGCTCAGCCATTAGCTCTGCTAATTTTTGATTCGCTGACAAAACTGACGAACCATCGTTAATTGATGCAGGCGGAAAATCGGCGCACAACAAGCGAATGTTATACTCTGCCAATAGAATCACTAACTCTTCCAGAAAAAAGCTCTGCTGCCCTACTTCGAGGGTAAGTTGTTCACCCGATTGACGACATTGACCGTGAAAGTGAACGATATGAATGGTATCGTCAGGCTGATTTAATCGCTGTTCTAGTTTATGGTACTCACCTGATATAAATAACTCATGCACCACCGCCCCATGCTGTCGCAGAGTATCATATAGATATTCCTGAGGCAGACTTTGTAACGGAGCAAGAATATGCAATACCCGAAGCGGTCGATGCTCTTTGAGATTTTGGTTCGAGCTCTGGTTCAAACTCTGATTTTCGTTCTGGCTTTGCGCCTCAGTATCCACCTGTAACGCAGCCAAGGGATCATTGACTGGCACTGAAAGATCATAAACCAACGGCTTGGCTCGTCGCTTTGCGAAAGGATCGGATACCGGCTCTGAAAATGCATCCGCTAATTGCTCTAAGTTGTCAATTCGACATCGATTATAAGTTCGACATTGAGTCGCCAAAGTGTACTTTGACTCTGGCAGTATTAATGCTTCCCAGCAAATGGTAAAAAACTCTGGATTACTCGACTCAATTTGCACATCCAGTTTTTCAATGCCAGCTTCTTCTATCCATTGAATATATTTCTCTAGACGGTAGTTTTCTCCGAGCAAGGCTTCACCGAGTGATTGACCATAACAGATTAAGGCGGGAAGGATATTTTTAGGTGTTGCGGTTTCTTGCTCGTTTAAATAAGCGCCGGCATACTGAGATACCGAGTCTAAAGTCCACTTTTTAGTGAATTCTTTATCAACTTCCGTTTGATAAGACTCTTGCCGTTCGTCATCTTGATAAATCACATGAACGTAAAAAACTTCCTCGTCTTGAGGATTATCAATTTTGGCAGCCGCATCCACTATTCGTAACAACATTAATACTCCATTCTATTTCTAACTAAAAAAATATCGACCAGCCGCTATACGCTGACAGGCAACTTTTGTTTTTTAAATACTTTCACCTTGCCATTGCTTTCATTTCTGGTGGCAACAATGCCACCAAAATTTTCAGCTTTCTGAGTAAACAACTTCATCATACCACTGACATCCTGTGAGCCACTCAAAGACTGACGGTTGTCATCCATATCATGCCACTCCATTGTTTCTGTAAACGAAAACTTACCGGGTTCTAATCGATTGATTTCGAGTGGTTCACCCGATAAAAATTGCTTAACCACATCCTGTGACACCTGATCTTGTCTCAGAAGATAATACTGCCCAGTTAATTCAGTTATAAGTAGGTTAAATGCCCCAGAATTGATAATAAAGGAATTCATATTTGCTCCCTATTAAGCACTAAGTTCATCTTTAGCCGTGTTAATCCCAGAAAAATAGGATTCATCATTAATCTTCCCGCCGCCAGAACTCAAACTGTTAAAAATTGAGAACTTAAAATTGATAAAGTCAGGATCTGAATTAAGGATATTATCGTAAACTGGCAACAAACAAGGTACCGTTTCTTCTTTGGCCATATTTTCTAGATCGACCTCTGTCATACGCATGTTCACCATAATTTGATAAGGTGAGCGATTGAAAACAGCGTGCGGCCAATACTTAGTGAAAAACAGAACATCGCCTGGATGTATATCGATAAAGAACTTAGGGACGCAGGCATATAACGGATGGTTAATTCTGTGATACTCAATATCAAAACGCGCATCAATTGGACTAACCATGCCATTGGGGCCATTCATCAAGGGAGTCAGGATATAGGTCAGTCGAGGGTCAAGAAAATACCAACGCTTGATGCCATTTATCATTAAAGCACAGGATATATCATTGCCCTGATGCCAGTTAGTTCCCCAAGTATTTTGGTTACCGACGAATATTTGGCTGAAGGTATTCACACATTGGCCGGAGAAGAGTTCTAGAATTTTTTGTGCACCGACTTCATTAATAATTTCGGGGTAGTCTTTGAAAATTTCTGCCGAATTATTGATATAAAACTTTTGCTTATTCTTTTGATCAAGTTGTGACTCTAGTATTTCCTTAAGCGGCATTCTAGCAAAAATATCACTATTTTTTTGATTGTAATCCATGGCGACTATTTCGACATCACCACAATGGTCTATAAGATATTGATGGTCCCAATGATTTACCGCAGAGGAGTCATCAATCAGGCCTTTTGCCACCACCGGCAGAGTCGAGTCCTGACATAAGAAATTCTGAAAACTGGTGCTGGTCCAATCGGAGCCGTCAAACTCCGGCAAGGGGACAAATGAGTGCTGATGCATTTCTTCAAAAAAATCACCCAAGTGTTTTTTTAGCTTATCAAGTTTGCTTGCTATCAAATCTTGTTCAAACTCCCACATAAAATCTTTCGACTTATGTTTGAGTCGCATGTGCATCATAAAATAAAAGTCTGCCATCTCGCTGTCATCCAGCAACAATAGTGAGGTGGCTTCGAGTACTTGTCTCTGTTCCTGAGTTAACTTTTCCTCATTGATATTGTACATATCCCATCACCTTTATAGTTTTTGGTCGACATTTTGGAAATGGTTGTCAAGTAAGTACTCGGCAAGAGCCGATAAAGAAGTCACACTAAGAAATAAAGCTGGCGTCAAAGAAATATCTAGTTTTTCATTAATAGCCAAACACAGACGATTAACCGACATAGACTCGTATCCTATTTCATCTAAGTCAGCCTCTTCGTCTATATCATCCTTATCTACCTCTAAAATAATTGCCGTCATTTCCAGTAAAAACTCCATGACAGATTCATTAATTTCATTCATGCCTTGACTTCCTTTTGACTTTTTAAATTATTAGTAATTTAAAATATTTCTAATGTTTCGTTTCATTCGGCCAACAGCTGACTTGATTAAATCGGTTGTGCGCTAACCGAACTCTTGACGCAGGTTCCATTAAAGGCTCCCATTTCATTTTTGGCTTTTGCAGCCACTGGATAGCCTGTATTCTTAATGTTTCAATTTCTGGCGCCAGGGTTTCTTTCACTGGATTAATAGCTCCTTCATTGACTTCAACCGTTTCTTTATCTGAAAGATTAATGTTACCTGAAAGATTAGTGTTACTTGAAAGATTAGAGAACACCTGCGCCGTGTTTTGCTGTTTTCTTAACCAGCAATTCATTTGGTCAACTAATTCAAACACCGAATGAGCAATGATAGCGAGCTTACAGCGCCTATTCATACGTCCAAACTTCAAAGTGTATTCTACTGCAGAAGCGACAGCCTCCCCTCGCTGTTTTAGTAAATCGTTTAAGTAATTCAAATTTTCATTTAATAGCGTTATGAGTTGTTCGACTGAGTCTTCTGAGAAAACAAACAGTCTCGCTCGACCGGAATTCACCGAAACGCCTCGTGCTACCGAATTATCTTGTCCCACCCAGCTATCTCCAACCCGATTGTATCGCCTAACCCGGTTATCTAGCAACTCGTTTCGGATAGCTTCTTCAACAATCATATGTGCGTTCATACCACCAATCGCCAGGGAGTTGATCGCTGCTCTGCGTGGAAGGGGAAGCTCGCTTGATTCATTACGCTTGACCGGCCAAGGTTTGCTTTTTCTTAACAGTTCCACACCTTCTTTTAGTTCAATTCCTTCATTTAAATCTTTCAACCCATAAACCGGCATTAGCTTATCATTTTGAAGCGCATAAATAATGTGCATTAGTACTGTAAAGGTCGAAGCGCAATCCGCATGGCCCACGATTGGCTTTATTGAGCCAATGAAAAGATTGGCAGTCTTGCTAGCAGCTATATTAAAACCTTTATTAGAACTAGTACTTGAACCATTACTCGAAACATTGCTCGAAGCATTACTTAGAAAAGCAGCAGAATCATTCGCTGTTTGCTCTTTTCCAGCATACATTTCTTGTAGCGCAATCAATTCTGACACATCACCCAATAGAGATCCATTGGCCTCTGGCTCAATGTAACTGACGCTACTGAGATCTTCAATCCCGGCCATGTCCAAAGCTTCTGAAATGGCTAACTTTTGTCCTTTTATATTTGGGCTGTACCATTTAAGCGGTGCTTTACCGCCATGACAACCACCAACGGAAAGAATATCAATATAACGATTATCACCTTGTTCGGTGGCAAGTTGTTTCGACTTTATGATGACAGCACCAACACATTCAGACGCTAAATACCCATCTGAAGCTTGATCAAAACTCTTAGTTTCTCCCTTGCTTGACAACAACCCCATTGCATCAGTTTGCAACAACTCATCCTTAGAGAAAGACATTTCCGCCGTTGCAACAATGGCTTGCGCGCAACGTCCAGCATAAATGGCTTCCATCGCCGACTTTATCGCAATTAAAAACCCCGAGCAACCGGTCTCTCTAGCCTCACTAGGCCCCTGTAAATTTAAAATATTAGAAATGCGATTAGGGTAATATCCAGCCGTTTCAGAGCGCTTGTCGTTATTTCCGATGAGAGTATTAAATCCGGAGCTGCCTTTGGTCGCAACGAACACGCCAGTTTTCACCCGATTGAAATCGGTTAAGTTGTAACCTGCATTTTGAATCGCTTCCCAGCAAACCTCCAATAATATTCTTAACTGAGGATCCGTAACGCAGGCTTCTTCATGAGTCATTTTAAACAATGTATGGTCAAATAGTTCGACATTATCTAAATAATTTCTGGGTAATAATTGTTCACCATTCAGCCCCATCAGTTGCTTTCTTTTGTCTGACAAAGGTGCCGACACAGGTTCGCCAACCGCCAGTTGTTGCCAAAAGTCCTCGACCGAGTCAGCATTAGGGAAGCGACCGGCCAGTCCGATAACCGAACAACGCCCATCTTTTGCAATGGCTTTTGGTGGTGTGGCTTGGAGCTTGTCAATCCCAAGGATCGGTTGCGCAACAATATGGCTAGGCGTGGCCGATAAAATATGTTGAACAATCTCATCCATGGTGCGACATTCTAAAAACAGGCTCGATTTAATCTCAGGGAAATGTTTTTGGAGTTCTGCGAAGACTGCTTTAGAGGTAATAGAGTCGATACCATAAGGTTCTAGCTCATCACTATCGGCAATGACACCCGGCTCTACCTCTAACACTTTTTCGATATTATCTCGAACTAATCTTGCAATCGATTGTTCTTCTGTTGCTTGGAGCGTCGTATTAGCGGGAAACGATGGCTTAACCTCACCTGTTATTCCATAAAAGCTCATGGCAGGCTGCTCTGAATCACTAAACAAGATCAGATCAAACAATAAGAAATTTCCTTGGGTTTGGCGAGCAACTAAACTGGCACTGTGATACCTTTGCTCCGCCACATTCATCAAGCCACATTCCATTTTGTCCACACTAGTCATTGATAAACACTGCGCAGAAAATGGCGCTTGTTCATCGAGCAACCAACAAGCACTTTGTAAGGCTTCAGCAATCATTGCTCGGTTAATTGGGGAATGGATTGAAGAAGACGATAAAGACTGACTGTCTTTAAATGTAAGGATAATTTCGCTCTTACCTAGTTCAACATTTGCAATGCTTTCACTGCCTGATAAATTTTCAGCAGGCAGATTGGTTCGATTAGTGTGGTGACTAGAACTGACTCGACGCTTGACCCAATTTTCGTCCAATGGTTTAAACCAACCATTAGCAATACATACTTTAGCAGCACTAGAATTTGATTCGGTCTGGTCAAGAAACACTTCCACGCCCTGGCCTTCACCATGAGCTGTTAGGTCTATCGTCAGCGGTTGTGCTGACATCTCGGACAGATTATCGAATGACAGGTTCTCCACCAAGAATTTTGATCTCTGCTTGCTTGATTCTAATAGTGACGCAATTAGGTAATCCAGCACAAACGCGTACCCACCCATGCCATAACTTGGCTCTGGTGTACAGTTAAATGTCATCTTGCCGATGGAATGATCAACCAGATTTAGCCCGTGCTTTTTTGTTTTTTGTTCCTTTGCTGAATCTGCTATTGAATCCGTTGCCGAATTAGCCGCCACAGTTAACCAATAACTGTCTTGGGAAAACGGATAAGTAGGCAGCGATAATCTTTGAGGCCGTTGTGGGCCATCATATAAAGCAGCAAAAGCAAGGGTGCGTTTACTTAACCATAAGTTTTCGAGCTTGTCCCAATTGCCCTGCTTAGCCAAAGTGATAGCTTGTTGCTGCTCCTGTTGATAATCTTCCTCAACGCGAACATTCACTGCTGAATATTGATAGCTGGGCGATGACTGATCAGATATAAAGCTCTCTAAGGCAAGGCCGGCTTCTTGCATAGAACTCACTTGCGAAACAAACCTGTGAGAGAGTTGATCTCGACCGGTTAGCAATGTGTAAATTAAATCTCTCAACTTAACCGCGTTAGTGACTGCTACTTGACGAATAAACCCAAGAAGTTGTTCAGCGATTGTTTTCAATTGAGATTTATTTTTCGCTGATAGGATCAACATTTGTTTACTAGGGAAATCCCTCATCGATTGTGTCAATGGCGCATTAACTTCTGGCAAACAACTGCGCAAAATTAAATGGGCATTCACACCACCATAGCCGAATGAACTGACGCCTGCATACTTGGGTTGCATCCGACCATCTTCGTCTGGTAAGTCAGGCCAATGTTCCGTTTCTGATAATATTTTAAAGCGCGTATCTTGCAGTTTTATGTAAGGATTTAACGGTTGGCTATTGACGCTTCTCGGTAATTTGTTGTGTTTAAATTGCAACATAACTTTAATAATACCAGCGATACCTGCAGCCAGCTCCAAGTGTCCTATATTTGATTTGGCAGTGCCTATGTAGCAGGTTGCTGGCGCAATTTTTGTGTCAGCCAATATCCCTTCATGTTCTTCCACACGGCTGGTTTCAGCGAATGCTGCCATGATGCCTTTTATTTCAATGGGGTCTCCTAATGATGTTCCCGTACCGTGAGCTTCAATATAAGTAATAAGGTCACTAGTGATATCCGCATCCTTAAGCGCAGCAGCGATCACTTGCGCTTGTGCGATAGGGCTTGGAGCGGTCAAAGAACTGGCTTTTCCACCATGATTAATGGCACTGCCAATTATATGGGCTAAGACTGGATCACCATCACGCAATGCCGTTTGCAAAGGTTTCATTAAAATAACGCCGACCCCTTCGCCTCTAAGATAGCCATCGGCTCGCTCAGAAAAAGTTTTGCACTGACCATCTTCTGCCAACATGCCCGCTTTATTAAAGCTGACATGAAGTTCGGGCGTCACTATTAAATTGACGCCTCCGGCAATGACTAGCTGACAACGTCCGCTGCGAATCGCTTCGACACCTTTATGAACCGAAACTAACGAACTGGAACAAGCGGTTTCTATGGGTTCACTTGGACCCGTAAGATTTAGAAAATAACTGATGCGGTTTGGACACATTGACGCAGTGATCCCGGTCGAGCTGTTACCTTCAATCGCATTGCTATCGTCTGCCAACAATTGGCTGTAACCGCCAATACCGACACCGAAAAACACCCCGGTGTCGGTTCCTGACAAACTCTGCGGTGCATAGCCAGCACTTTCTATTGCGCTGATGGTATGCATCATAATGAGTCGATGCTGAGGGTCCATTCGCCGAGCTTCGGCAGGCGAAATGCCAAAGTAAAAGGGATCAAACCGATCGGCATGGGAAAGCACTCCCATCCACTTAATGTTGGTTTTATTTTTTTCCGTTTGAGGATCACCAAAGATTGCTTGCCAATCCCATCTATCGGCTGGAATTTCCTCGCTGCATAATTTGCCATTGACTAGGTTTTCCCAAAATGCGTCAAGATCCTCGGCATTTGGAAAACTGCCACTCACACCAATAATGGCAATGTCTCGATGACTGACTTCAGTCGTGGCACGATTGTCGGTTTGAAGATGATCCCTTGACCGTTTTGCGGCCCCAGGTAAGTTATCTGCTTCATTCGGCATTTCCAAAGTATTTACTTCCGCCCTATTGTGTTGCTCGAAATTTTCTTCAGTCTTATTTTCTTCGATCTTATTTTCTAACTCGGCTTTGTGATTTAAGTCGTCTTTATGATTTAAGTCGTCTACATAAACCGGGTGTTCGAGCGCCAGATATTTTGCCAAAGCTTTAATAGATGAATACTCAAAAAACAAGGTCGGTAATACCTCGGTGCCGACTTTCGCCGACAACACATGGGCAAATTCGGCAAACGACAGTGAATCGAAGCCAAACTCCGTAAACTCTGAAAACACATCCAAATCGTCGGGATCAAACTTAAGCACTTCAGCGACCAAGTTAAGTAACATCACCTGGATTTGAGTCTCATCTAATACGCGGCGAGCTGAGGATTGTGTATCATCATTCAATGCTTCATTACTGGGCGATGCCGATAGATCAGACTCTCCGATGTTGGATTGAGTCACCTCATCTTGATCGTCGATGATCTCAGCATCGATGGTCTTGGGTAGCATTGCAAACACCAAACGCTGCCCAGCCATATTGTCAGACGCATTTGCGTTTTCAGTGGCCAGTCGCAACAATGCCGTTGCTTCTAATTGCGTGATTGGCCTTAAACCATTATTTGCTAATGCCTGCAATGTTTTTGCTGGCACTGGCATACCCGATAACTCCCACACTGGCCAGTTTATCGAAATGGTACTACCTAGCCGACCATTCTTCTGTTCTCTGGCATTTCTATAATCGGAGTAGGCGTCCATAAAGGCATTCGCTGCCGCATAATCAGACTGGCCAGGATTGCCATCGATCGCGCTCAGTGAAGAAAATAAGATTAACTGACCCACATTCCATTTTGTCAGTACTGTATCAAGATGAATTAAACCCCAAACCTTGGGCTGTAGCACGGCTTTGATTGAGTCATTTTGCTTATTCAAAAGTAAGCCATCGTCTACCATTCCCGCGACGTGCATCACAGTATCAATCGAACCAAATCGCTGATGAATGTCTGCAAACACATCATCCACCCTTGCTTCGGACGTCAAGGTTAATTGGCAGTAATGACCATTGATTTGCTGCAAAAACTCGGCATGCTGTTGATGACTGTTAACGTCCTCATCAGCAGTACTTCGACCACACAAGACGATCACCGCGTCATCGCACTGTTCCCGTAACCCTTTTGCCACCTGTTGACCGACACTGCCTAAACCACCGGTAATCACATATACCTTAGCAGGCGCGGTTTCTGTTGCACGAGTTGTGACGAGTGGTTCGATACCAACCGGATTAATCCGTCGAACATATCGCTTACCGTGTTGATAAAAAATATCTGTGTCTTCACGATGTTTGGCATCGGTCGCAATATTCTGAACCAGTGTGTCGCTGATACCGTCTTGTATTAGTGCAACTTGGCAGGACAGTAAACCTAATGTTTCTTGACCAGCGGTTTTCAAAAATGCAGATAAACCATGCAGCAACTCTAACGCCATCGTTTCATGATTGAGGATCAATAGCTGGATATGGCAATGACGATTGAGTTTCATCAATTGCTGACAAACACTGGCTAATTCAACGCAGTTTTGTTCATAAGTCGCGGCAATGTTCGCTTCTGGTTGGCTTAACTGAAATATCACCGAGTCAGGCATTGCCCGCTGGAAATGAACAATATCATTTTGTGTCGCATCTCCCGCTAAAATGATGTAATGCAATGCTGTAGTTTCTGCGGCTACCGAGTCAGTAATCGCAGGAGCCGTTACTTCGCTTCGTTCAGCTAACTGCCATTCAGGTCGAAACACCTGAATATTTTTGAGTGAATCATTTTTTCCAGAGGTTTTAAGTAACGGGCCATGAGTATTATCAGGCGTCGAAAGTTGACTGCCCGGGTCTTTTTTGGGTACGGGAAGGAGCACTAGTCCTCGCAAACTGATGCAAATCTCTCCTGCTTCTGAGCAAATATCAATGTCGTACTCATCCGGCTGAGCCACCTTCGTTTTTGGCTTTTGCCTCACCCAACAATAAACACTTTCAGGGCAAGTAGAAAACACATTGAGGCGCTTTAGCTGGAACGGTATTCCCGCTTGAATAAATTGCACCGATCCCGACGCTTTACTTTGCTCATTTGAGTGATAGTGACAACCCAAAATTGATTGAATTGCGCTATCTAAAATAGCCGGTGCCAGTAACCAATCTGAATTACGCTCAGTAGGAAGAACGACTTGTGCCAAGGATCCGACTTGACTATTGTGACCACAATGTAATTGAACAATTCCCCGTAACGAAGGACCAAACTCTAACCCAGACGCTAAGAAATGCTGATACAGGGTATCGCGATCGAGTGTTGTCGCCACACAACGATTTTTCAACAGTTCAAGATTTAGATTGCCTGGTTTAACCATAGCCACTTGTTCAAGGGAACCGGTGGAAACAGTGACATCTCTAGACTGATCGACTAATTCAAACTTTGTTATCTCTGAAATCTTTTGTTGATTCAGCGTTAACTCAGCGCCCGCTTCAACCGGCTTTCGCCAAACAAAATTTCGCAAACTAAAAGAGCTAATCAATTGAGATTGAGAAGCCAGTTGTCGAATGATTTCAAACTGAGCAACACCAGGTAATAAGTGGTGTCCCCCAACCTTATGATCTCTCAGCAAGCTATCCGCTTGGTTCACTTGAATCGATGGCTTAAAGGTTGGTTGGTCAGTAAAACCTTTAGAAGGGCTTGTACCGTCAGTCGATTTAACATTCGTTCTGTGATTCACAACAATAGTCGCAGAATTTTGAGTAAAATCATTCTCATCACTTGCAATCCAAAAATTCTTCTTTTCAAACGAATACCCAGGTAAGCCCACTCGATGTCGTTCTTTACGGTCGAATAGAAATGTAAAGTCCTCTTTAATACCTTCACAGAATAATTCCGCTGCTCGCCACATTAACTCAGTTCGTTTTGATAAATCGTGGCCTTGAAGGTGATAAGCGGCTTTAAATTCCGACACTTTATCACTCTTTATTTGGGCATCACCGACTTGCTTTTTCGCGACTTTTCGGAACAAATAATTATTCGATGTATGCTCCGTCGCTTGCGGATCGGCTAACCAACTTTCCAATTGGATACAAAGCTGTTCAATGGAAGAACTGACCAATGCCAAGCGACAATCCATATATCGTCGACCAACCGCAAGCGTATAACTCACATGCGCAATATTCAATGTTGGTGTTTGGCGGAGTTGAACTAAATAGCTTTCAACGATTTGCTGCAATTGCCCAACACTGCGCGCACTGACAAATATTGGATAAGCTTGATTAACATTCGTCGCTAATGATTCGTTTGGCTCGTGAGTTTCAGGTCGATGTTGGCGTAACAAAACGTGAGCGTTAGTGCCGCTAAACCCAAAGGAACTTACCGCAGCATAACTGGCTTCGGTTTCATAAGGTAAGTCAACCGCTGCTCTGTTGATATAAAATGGGCTGCGATCGAGTTGAATGGCTGGATTCACTTGATTGAAGTTTAAATTACCTGGAATCTGCTTTTTCTCAAGCACCATGATGGCCTTTATCAAGCCAGCAACACCCGCTGCAGCCAATGCATGGCCAATATTAGTTTTAACCGATCCTAAGGCACAATAATTTTGTTTCTCGGTAAATTGTCCAAATGCTTTTTTCAGTGCAGAGAACTCAATTGGATCGCCCAACACTGTTCCGGTACCATGGGCTTCAACAAATTTGATCCGCTCAACATCAACCCCTGAGCGCTGATATATATCGGCAAGCAACTGTTCTTGCGCTTTTGCACTGGGTGCCGTGATGCCGTTGCTGGCCCCGTCTTGGTTAAGGCCCGAAGCGGTGATCACTGCATGGATTCGATCGCCATCGGCCACGGCTTGGTGATATCCCTTTAACAGCAGAACACCAACCCCCTCTCCAGGTACAAAACCATCAGCCGCCGCATCAAAAGTACTGCAGCGGCCAGTTTTAGACATCATTTTCGCTTTCGCAGCAACCTCATAAAAATCCGTTGTGGTATGTAACGAAGCACCGCCGGCTAACGCGTACTGGATTTCACCATTACGGATCGCTTGACAGGCCAAGTGGGTTGCCACGAGAGAACTAGAGCAAGCCGTATCAATGGTTATCGCCGGACCTTGCAGATCCAAATAGTAGGAAATTCGAGAGGCAAGCACCGCCGCTGAATTTCCCCAGAATGCTTGCGGCGGTTGGTTGCCATCGAATAAGTTAACATATTGACTACCGCCGTTACCCACAAATACGCCGCATTTGCTTTGTCGATTATTTTCTCCAGCATACCCCGCATCTTCTAACGCATGCCAACACTCTTCCAAAAATAATCTTTGTTGTGGATCCATGTAAGTTGCTTCAGAAACTGAAATATTAAAGAACAAAGGATCAAAACTTTTAATATCAGAGACGAAACTGCCAAAGCGACAATAGCCTTCAGCTTGTTGAGCAAAACCACTATCTACACTGGCTAAGTCCCAGCGACTGACGGGTTCTATTAAACTGTTTCCGGCGATTAACTGTTGCCAAAGATCGTTATAGTTTGCCGTACCGCCAAAACGACCGGACATACCTATGACAGCAATTTCATCGATTGGTTGATGATTGTTTTGGCTAGTATCTGGTTTTGGTCTGATATCTTTCGATCGACTACCTTCTGACAGAGCTTCATCAGCTAGTACCCTATCTGTAATATTAGGTATCCCAATTTCGTTAGATACCGGTAGCGGTTCAACTTTTAACAATGAGTCCACGTCTTGGCTAACAGGAGCATCAAGCTCAACCTGAGGTTCCACATTATAAGGTTCGGCAACTTGAGGTTTGGTAACTTGAGGTTCCGCAACCTGAGTTTCTCGGCCAGATTGACTAATTATTGTGTTACCTAACTCATCGACTAAGTGATCAATCAATTGTTCAAGGTTAGCAAAGTCGAACAGCAAGGTTGCCGGTAAATCCGCCGATAATTCTTGATTCAGTCGCTCAACGATTTGCACGCTATTGATCGAATCGACACCCAGATCCATAAAGCTGATGTCAGCTTCGATTTCATGTCGTGGTAGTGCCAAGTCTTCAGCTAATACCTGCAACACTAAAGCTGAGTATTCCGACACTAATAATTCACGGTTTTCTAATTCACGCTTGTCTAATTCAACACTATCATCTGACAGAGTCTCGGTGTTTTGTAAGTGGTGATCGACCGTCTCAGGTGTTAGCTCAGAATTGATTGAAGCAACAACCTTTGGGGATAAAGAATGAATATGATGAGCAAGTTCAGTGGGTGTGGTGTGGCTAAATACGTCAGCAACTTCCAACTCAATGTGCAGTTGTTCGTTTAATTTTTCGATCAAGTTTACACTATTAATAGAATCAACACCCAGATCGATAAAGTGGTCATCCAGTTCAAAGGACGCTTCTTCAAGATGCAAGGATTCGCATAATACTTCCACTAGTGCCAATTCAATTTGTGATAGGTCCAGTATTTCGGAGGATTTTTTGGTTAAGAGATCTTGTCCTGCAGCGGTGTAATTTCGGGTTTTATGGTTTGCTTGCGTCTCAGTCGTTTCATTTGTTATTGATCGGGAGATTTGCTTTTGACTCGCCTGGAATTGTTTTTTCTCGGCAGCCAATGGATCTGACGCTCGATTATTTCGGGTTAATTGGTTATTTCCTTGCGCCCAAAAAACCTGCTGACCTATCGCTGCCGAGTCATCTGCTAGAGGAACAAGGTGTTCAAATCCGGTTAGCTCTAATAAGCGACACCAAGTATCCGCCGTTAGTGCAGGAGTGCCTTCGATTCTTAGATCGGTATCGTTATGCAGCCACCAACCTTCAAACAAACCAAAAATAATATGATTCAATAGCGAAAACTGTGAAATCTCATTCAGTAACAATACGCCGCCTGGTTTTAACGCTGCGCGCACCTGTTGTAATGTTGTGTGAATATTTGCTGTGGCGTGCAACACATTGGCTGCTAATACAAAGTCGTAGGATGCCAGTTGAAAATCCTGTTCGCTTAACTCTTTCTCAATATTCAACAACTGAGTTTTCACAAACGGATATTGCGCGCGGTATTTTTTGTTTGCGGCCGCAGTGAACGCCGGAGATATATCGGTAAAATGATATAACTCAATATGCTCCGAGTACTCGGCAAGTTTCGCCAACACCGCCTCGCTGGTTCCTCCGGTACCCGCACCAATCTCCAAAAATCGAAGTTTGCGTTCAGGAAATTGTCGCAAAAGTTGTTTTATACTGTTCTCTAAACTATTGACTAACAACGCATTGTAGAGATCCGACTTTTCATTACCCTTATATAAATTGGCTGAATCATTGTTACTGAACAGAACTTGAGCCGCGTTCGCTTTGCCTTCTAAGATAGATGGTAACTTCGTTAGTAACTGATCAATTAAATGACAAAAGCTAGCAAAGCCTTCCGAAGACTCGATCAGTGACTGCCACTCTGCAGCAACCTCTGCTTCACTTTGTGCAAACAACTTGGCTTGAGTCGTTGCGTGAATTAAACCTAAGTTGGCTAATACATGACGAGTCGTTTGCAACCATTGTTGTAGATAACCGGCGAGCTGAGTTGACGACGGATAAAGTTGTTCGGAACGAAGCAAAGTAAAATACAAGCGTTTCGCTAAGGTGAGTTCTAGTCGCTCTTCAATGTCGAGTTTCAGAGCCTTTTTATCGACTTGCTGAAACCAATTGCTAGCAGACTTTTGCAACGTCTCTAAACTATAAATCACACCATTTAATTGTTCCTCTAGCCTAGAATTTTCAAACCCCATTTCGTCAGGCTGTTTTCCGTGTAGCTTTAAAAAGCTCAGCTGTTGTTGAGAAGACGGTAAGAAAGTTTCTAAAAATGCCATACCTTCACTTGGCTGAATTGATCCCAGGCCAAGGCTTTCCATACGCTTTGTAGTTTGGTCGCCGCTCACAATCCCCACACTTCCCCAATAGCCCCAGTTAACTACTTTAACTGGGAAGTTAACTTGTTGTTGGAGCTGCGCTGCAAAGGCATCTTTAAATGAACAACCGGCGGCGTAATTGGATGAACCTGCTGCAGGTGAAAAACTCTGAGTTGATGAGAACATCAGCATAAAATCTAACGGATCTTGAGCAAACACCATGCCCAAAGCCACACAGGCATTGACTTTGCCGTGCAATACCCGGTCGAAGTCTGGTTGCGACATATTTTTCACAAGAGCATCGTGCATAATCAACGCGGAGTTCACTACTCCATTGATCTTAGAAAACTTCGCGATAACTTGAGTTCTTACCTCAGCCATCGCTGCGACACTGGTTGCATCAGCAGATAAATAAACCGGCGCCGGTCCCAATTCTGACAGCCGATTAATTTTTTGCTGGATCGGGGCATCTTTCTGGCGTCGACCAACCCAGACAACTTGTGCATTGTAATGACGTAGTAAATGCTCTGTGAGTGTCTCACCAATGCCACCCGCGCCGCCAACAATTAGGTAAACGCCTTGCTGTTTAAACGCGCTGGGTAAATGGTTATTTAACTCCATCGGTTGTAATACCGAGCGATACCATTGATGATGCCGGTTAATCAATAATCCGAATGACTTGGGTATATCGTTGGTCAAAGCTTGATGAATGGCAGCCAGTCGCGGCTTAGCTTCTGCTGTGACATCATAAATTCCGATACGCCAACTCGTCATTTCTTGCGCCAGTGCACCTAAAAATCCATGCGCACTGCTGTGGGTTGAGTCATTCGTGTCGCGGGAGTGAATACTTTGGCTACCCGTCGTGATAACTCGCAGCTCTAGCGGTAATTTGTCGATGCCGTGATCGAGTAAGATTTTAACAACTTTAAACAACGCACTAACGCCGTCCTTTTGTTGTTGTATCAAATCGTCGGATATCGCCGAGCGACTGGCAAATGGGAGGATGATGGTTAAGCGTTTAAGTGTTGCAATATTAGGCAATCGATTGCTTTGGTTATCCTGACCGAAAAGTGGTAGCGGATAAATACCGGAAACACCTAACTCGTCTTTAAATAAATTGACTTCGTGAGCCGCAACCAATATGAGTTGTTCAGCACTGCTTCTAGAATTATCTACACGATCTTCTAGATGACCTTCTAAACGGCCTTGTGTTGTATTTTGGTTAGCTCCTGCCAAACTAGTGGTAAGCTCAAAAGGACGCCATTGACGAGAAAATGTGACTAACGCTTTGTTTGATTTTTCTAGACTTTGATGTTCTGAGAACGATCCTACTGAATTTGATCTTTCTGTGGTTACACTCTCTATTGCTCTAAAACGAAATCGGGAAATCTTGGCAATTTCCAAACCGTTTTCAGCAAGCAAAGAAATATCGTATTCTTGTTGATTGAGTGCTCGGAACCAAACATAAGCTGGTTTAGCCTCCACCGCCCCCATCATCAACTCATGCCAAGAGAAAGGCACCATCAACTCACTTGATTCACGGCTGCCCGCTAACAGGCCGATTGCGCTATGTAAAGCAGCATCCAGCACGAAAGCAAAGTCAGTAAAACTATCTCCTAAATGATCGCTGTTAACAGATTTTTTTTGAGTTTTATCTGCTTGGAATGAATCGGCATCGCTTAAAGACGCGAATAAACTTTGCTCCTGACGATCTCCCCCTTTGATCTCCTTAAGCAACTGATAAGACTGGCCATATTCAACACCAGCTTTACCATAACCTTCATATATTTCTTTATGCTGTAAAAGACTTTGATGATGCCGCTCACTTAGTTGCATAATATCAATCTGCGCCGCTTGCTGTGACTCTCCTTGTATCGTCCGTAAATTTAGTACTCCCCTACTATAAATGGTTTTACCATCAGCAGATTGCAACGCGACGGATAACTCATCGTTTGACTTTATGGTCACCGCAATACCGACCGGCAACTTATCTTGCCCAACAACCAAGGTTTGTAACAACACAAAGTTCTTTAATGCAATCCTCTTGACATCGATAGCACTAAAGTGACTGAGACATGCCTTAACAATTAATTCCGCTTGGAAAGCAGCAGCGACTAAATATTTGCCGGCCACTTTATGTTGCGCAATGGCCGACTCTGAATGTGAGAGTACCGTTTGTATACAAATACCCGATTGATCAAAGGAAGCCTTAAACCGATCCGTTGCTGGAAGAGCGAGTTTGTCAGAACCAAATCGTTGATCTTGGGGAACCCAATAGGATTGTCTCTGGAACGGGTATTTCGGCAACCTGCCAACACGTTGATTGTGATTGGGTTCGGGGTAAAATCCTTGCCAATCTATGTCGAGTCCACTCATCCACAAGTTAAGTAACTTGGCATAATGTCCAGCTTGAAACAGTTGCATTGCAACGGCATGAAGTTCATCGACACTATTCAGTAAGGACACGAACTCGGTATCGGGTTTTTTATCGCTGAAAAATATTTGGTTCTGGGTATCATCCCCATGCAAGTAGGCATTCAACGAATCACAGAGTGACTGTTTGTTTTCTGCGACAATCGCCATGCGCCATTTCATCGCCGGTCTGCCGACTTGTAAGGTGAACATAATGTTCGGCAAGATATCAGAGCTAACCTCAGGTAAATAACTTGCGTAACCTTCTGCCAAAGCTTTCAATTGCTCTGGCGTTCTCGCTGAAAGAATAAATAGTAAAGGTTTAGATTCAATTTTAGGTGAAGACGTATGAACATACTCTTCTAAAATCGCATGACCATTCGCACCGCCGGCACCAAACGACGAGACCGCCGCTCGACGGGGATAATCCGAAACCCATTCTGTCAATTCTCGCTGAACAGTAAATGGGGTGTCAGAAAAGTCTATCACCGGATTAGTTCTTTCTGAATGTAAACTAGGAACCAGCATTCGATGTTGGAACTGTAACAAAACTTTGATGATGCCTGCTAATCCAGCGGCAGACTCAAGATGTCCAATATTTGATTTAACCGAACCGATAGCACAAGCGTGTTTTACTTTCTTTTGATCGGCAGACTTTAGTCGTTTCGATGTCGCTTGCTCGAAGAATGCCGAGGTTAATCCAGTGATTTCTATTGGGTCGCCTAATGAAGTGCCGGTACCATGGGCCTCCACATAACTGATGGTTTCTACAGGAATATTGGATTTTTGTAACGCGTGGCTTACTAATGTTTTTTGCGCGCCAGGATCTGGCGCAGTAAATCCTTGAGTTCGACCGCCAGCATTAATCGCAGTGCTTTTGATTAATCCGTAAATTTGATCGCCCTGACGGCGAGCGTCTGCCAATGGACGAATTAAAATAGCCGCGACCCCTTCGCCAACAATAGTACCACCGGCGTTCTCACCAAACGATTTGCACTTATTGTCTTCGCTCAGCATTAACATGGCGCACAAACCTTGCATGTGAACGGGCCGAGCAATAATACTCACGCCCCCGACGATTGCACAATCACAATCGTCTTTTTCGATACTTGCGATGGCTAAGTGAAGTGCCGTTAAGGATGAAGAACAAGCGGAGTCAATGGCAACACTAGGCCCTTTAAAATCAAAGTAAAAGGAAACTCGATTCGCGGTACACCAATAATTAGTTAATAAAGAGTAAGTGCTGTTCATCATGCCAACAAAAACCCCCACCCGATGATTTTTGTTGAGTCTTTCAGCGGTATAACCTGCATCTTCTAAAGTATGATAAGCGGTTTCAAGAAATAATCTTTCTTGCGGATCCATAAACGCCGCTTCTTTTGGCGAGAGTTTAAAAAACAGAGGATCAAACTTATCCGCATCGTCAATAAACCCACCGACATTGGTGTAGATTTTTTCATTTTCCCCTTTCTTATCTGAATGATAGTCCCGCCAATCCCAACGTTGTTCCGGTATTTGAGTAATACTGCTTTGACCACGACTGAGATTATCCCAGAATTCCTCTAAATTGTTTGCACCTGGAAATCGACCGGAGACACCAACAATTGCCATATCCTGAGACGCCGCCTGCTGATCGATGATTTGATAAGTGGGTGTTTGGCTTTCGGCAGCAAGATCTAATCCATCACCTTGATCTAAATAAAACTCCGACTCATCAGGCACCTCATTTTCACTATTATCAACCTCTGAGCGCGATACAGGTGTAACCGCTGGCGTATTTTCTTGAGTTGTGGTTGTTTTGAAGTGAGCGGATAAATAGTTAGCTAACGCTCTTACTGTTTTATGTTCAAAAATCATCGGACTGGACACGCTATCAAAATCTTCACTGAGCGCATTGGTCAGTCGAACAACGATAATGGAGTCCATACCATATTCAGTCAGTGGCGTATCTAAATCCAATCGTTGTATGGGCAATTTCAAAATTTTTGCTGCGGTTGTTGCAACCATCCCTAGGACGTTTTCAAGTCGCTCATTATGGTTAATAATTGTATTTTCCAACTTGTTATTCCTCTACTTGTGCAGGCAAGCTCGACTTCTTAGCCTTAACTAATTCAGCGTGTAAATCTTCACGGTTAATTTTTAGATAAATGGTTTGTTTGGCAGGTTGACTCAGCGCCTGCTCAATAACCTTAACAGCATCCTCAATGGTCACGGATGCGAGGCCCAATTGAGCCATTCGATCTTTTAAGTATTCGTCAGCTCCCATACCGACACCACTCCAAAACCCCCAGTTAATCACTCGCACTGGGCATGGGTAATAAGGTGCTATTTGAGCAGCAAAGTTATCTTGAAACTGGCAACCCGCTGCGTAGTTGGCTTGCCCCGCTTCTTTACCAAAGCTTTGAATGGAAGAAAAAAACAACACAAAATCGGTGACTTTTCCATGCAGCAATCGGTCGATATTGATCGCGATATCGGATTTGCTGGCAAGTACCGACAGAAACTCTTCATCGGTCATGCGCGCGAGACTTTTATCTTTGATGACCCCTGCACTATGGATAATGCCGTTAATCGACGGATAGTGCGCTAACATTTGATGTACCGCAATTTCGGCAGCGTGAAAATCGGTAACATCCACCGAGTAATAAGTTGGTCGTCTGCCGAGAGCCGCTAACTTATCGAGTCGATGGTTGATATCTGCATCCATTGGTCGGCGGCCAAACCAAATGATTTTAGCTCGATACGTCGCTACCAAATATTGGCTAAATTCCATCCCTATGCCACCGGCACCTCCGACAATCAGGTATACGCCGTTTTCTTTGAATCCTGGGTTAGCAACGACCACCGATGAATCCGAAACTGGTGGTTCAAAGTGATTAAGTTCTTGTTGGTACCAATGACCTTTTCTAATCGCAAACATTCGATAGTTTTCTGTTTGCGAAGCAACGGTTCGGCTCAGTGACCAGTCGCGACTCAACGAAGACAAGGGGTTATCACCATCGCTATCTAAATGCACTATATCCCAACGAGGATACTCTTTTGCAACGCTACCTAAAAATCCACTCAGGGCAGCGTGGAAAGCCGGCGTTGCTGGCGGACGTATAAATCTGCGCGAGTCTCCGTTAGTCAAATCGCTTTTGTATGAGAAAGCGTGTCGACTATAAACCAACCATTGCATTGGCTTATTCTCATAACCTAAAGACAATAACGCTTTGACCAGTTTAAACCCATAGTAAGCGTCGGATGATTGACTCATTGCGTCAGTCTTAGCTTCTGTACCTCGGGCAGGTTCTAAAGCCCAAACGAGTTGTTCAATAGACTTACCAGCTAACAACTGAGTTAATATCTGCGTTAACTCTTCAACCGTCTGTTCAGGATTGAGCAAAATACCTTTGTCAGTTTTAAATGTGTCGCTAAGTTCATCAAGAACTTCGATCGAAGATGCGATACAAAAAGCCTTAATACCAGAATCACTCTCAAGCGCAGATATATTTGTGTTGCTGCCTACCTCAGAGGGTAATCGATCGACTCGCTCCCAAACGGGCACCATGTTCAATTCTCGCGTCGCTAATAAACTCGGCCGCTTATTATTTTCATTGATATCTTGATCGAAATTCGGCGGTTGCAAGTCGAGTCGATGGGCACGCATCGCCAATCCAATCAATTGCACTAACACTTCACCGGAAGAGTCACAAATATCCATATTCACTTTACGTGTTTCACCTTCCGACAATTGACTTTGAGCGTATCGTGTCCACACCCAAAGTTCTGATTCAAGTGGCTTCAACACGCGCACTTGATCAACGGCAAAGGGTAGCACAGCACTGATCTCATCACTTTGCAGTTCGTGATAAACCAATCCGAGTGTGGTTTGTAACGCACCATCTAACAAACTAGGATGCTGATGAAACTCCTCTTTGCTGAGTTGAACACATTCCGGCAATGACAGTTGCGCCAACACCTGAGGTTGTTGCCTAGCATCGGCTCCCAAATGCATTCGTTGAATGGCACGCATACTGGTTCCGTACTGAATTAAATATTGCTCATAAAGCGGGTACAACTCCGCTTGTTTCAGAGTCAATTGATTAATATGAGCTTTCAGTTTATCGAGCGCTAAAACCGGTGCTGACGAACTTGCTTCAAGCTGCGTCTTGCACTGAAAATAAATATCGCTTTGCCCTAAATCATTAATCGAAACCTGCAGTTTATCGTTGGTTAATTCACAGGTTAATCCGATAACTTTTTCGTCATTGACTGCTACCGCTCTAGCCCAAACCAAATCATTGAGGATCACTTGAGTAGAGCTTCTCGAATCTCGATTAAACTCTGCGAATGTTGCTTGTACGGCAATTTCCAAATGAGCCACACCAGGTAGTACTGGAGTACCATTGACTAGGTGATCTCTGAGATAAAAAGCATTAGGATTGAGTGACATTGGTATCAGAGAATTGTCCGCTAACGGGTTGGATTTTTTCACTTTAAATCCAACATCCTGAAACAACTTAACGTTATCGTTTTCAACGCCTGCTGACGATAAATCACTCACCCAGTAGGAATCGCCAGCAAATGGATAACTTGGCAATCTTATCTTTTGTTGAGGAGCACTATATAAATTGTGCCACGCAACTTGCCCTCCAGACAGCCAATACTCTGCTAACTTATTAAGGTCAGTGATGGTGAGCTCGCTGGATAATTTATCCATAGCGACCGTTTGTTGTTTTGCTTGACGCGTCCGAGAAACATTAGGATTATCGACAAGAGAATCTTCTCCAGCCGTCACTATGTCGAATAACCGTTTATTCAATTGGGCAAAGGTAGCCGCTTGACACACCAGGCGATAATCAAAAGACTCGCGGCCAGTTTGTAAGGTGTATGCCAAACGAGCCAATTGCTGATCGCTTGGATTATTTTCCGAGATCCACTGCTGCAAGTTGTTAACTCGGCTAAATAAGTCGGATAAAGTCTTAGCCGATAAAATAATCAAGCGAGTGGTTGCTTCCTCGGTATTTCGATCAGTTTGGTTCCGATCAATTTGCTTACGATAAATTGTGTCTTGATCAATTATGTTTAGACCCGCAGTGTTTGGATTACTAGAGAGTTCTGGTTGACTATACTCTTCTAAAATAAGATGCGCATTAACCCCAGCCGCCCCAAAAGACGATACACCGGCTCTTAATGGGGTTGAACTGCCCCCCTCCACGGTGCCAAACCAAGGCTCAGAATTTTGTTGGACAATCAAGTTACCCGCTTTAAAATCAATTTTAGGATTTAGCTGTTGGCTATTAATACTCGGCACCAACATTCTATTTTGGAATTGACATAATACTTTGATGACGGAAGCGATCCCCGCAGCTGACTCTAAGTGTCCGATATTAGCTTTGACGGATCCTATAACACAAGGTCTCTTGCGTTTGTCGCCTTGAGTTTCAAACTCGGCAAATGCGAGGTTTATTCCCTCAATTTCGATGGGATCGCCCAAATCGGTACCGGTACCATGGGCTTCTATGTAGGAAATTGAACTGGCCGGAACCTTGGCTTTGCGAATGGCCTCCACCATGAGTTTCGATTGGGCGACCGGATCAGGAACAGTATAACCGTGCGTTCGACCGCCATGATTGACATGACTCCCTAAAATAGTACCTAGGATGGCATCATTATCGGCCTCAGCGTCAGTGAGTCGCTTCAATAAAATAGCGCCACAACCTTCACCTGGAACAAAACCATCACCGCCGACACCAAAGCTACGACAAATGCCATCACTGGATAACATTTGCTGCGCACTTAACAACACGTAACTCGATGGATGCAAATATAAATTCACACCTCCCGCAATGGCGGCGTTACACTCTCTTGCACGCAATTGATCCGCTGCCATATGAATGGCAACCAACGAAGATGAACACATGGTGTCAATCGGCATACTGGTGCCATGAAAATCGAACAGATAAGAAATCCGATTGGCGACCGAACTAAAGGAGGTATAGAAGCGCGCGTCTTCACCCTTGGCCCAATAATCATTGCAATAAAGATTGAATCCAGTTTTAGTGATACCGGCAAACACAGCAACGCGATGATCGCATGACTGATTTAATGAGCTTGGAGTATAACCAGCGTCTTCTAAAACATTCCAACAACATTCGATAAATAATCGTTCCTGGGGATCCATATTTTCAGCTTCCCAAGGAGAAATGCCAAAAAACTCGGTGTCAAACTGAGCAAAGCCCTCTAAAAAGCCTCCCCATTTGGAATAACTTTTTCTTTCTAATACCGCCTTGTCTCGATCAGAATTAAAGAATGCTGCGACGTCCCACCGTGATACGGGGATTTCGCCAATGGAATTCCTAGCATTAAGTAGATTATTCCAGTATTCCTCAATATTCTTCGCACCGGGAAATCGTCCAGTCATACCAATAACTGCAATCTTAGAGCCGCTTTGTTTGGAGTTGACCGCAGGGTCTTTCCGGTGATCTTGGCGAATTTTGTGACTCATACTTTGACTCAAGCGACCGGCCACTTTTTCTCGATGGTTTTCAGAATAGTTAGGCCACAAAGCACTGACTAATGAAGCCAAGGTTTTATGTTTGTAAAATAGTGTTTTATCGGTAACGCCTAACCAGGCTTCGAGCTTGCTGTTCAATAGGTTGATGACAATTGAGTCTAAACCGATTTGAGAGAAGTCATGGTCAACGGAAAAGTCCGCTGGGTTTATCCCTGTTTCTTCACAAAATAGGTCAACCAAATGATCTTGAAACTCGGTCATCGAGGTTAAGTCAGAATCAATGGCAGCATCAAGTTTTAAACCTGGCTGCTGATTCATCAGAGTTTCAAGCACCTCGTCTCTTGCCACCAGTGCACGACACACAGGTTTGTCCTGGGTCCACGCATGATAAAAGAATTGCCAAGCTGATTTAAGCGACAACATTCCTAGTCCAGCATCTTGCAATTGCGACTGAACTGAATAATCCACTGACATGCCACCGGATTCCCATAACGGCCACGCCAATGACAAGGTACGACCGGAACGCAATCCGCGCGCGGTTAAGTTTTGCCGATAACTACAAAACTGATCCATAAAAGCATTTGCGGTAGCGTAATCCGTTTGACCGACGTTACCTAAAGTTGCAGAAATTGATGAGCAAGTCACAAAAAGCTCTAAAGGCAAATTCCAAGTCGCATTGTCCAAAAAAGTTAACCCATGAACTTTGGGTTTTAGGGTCGTTAAAAACTCTTGCTCGCTCTTTTTAATCGCGTAGCTGTCATTTAAGGTACCAGCACAGTGAATAATTCCAGTAAGCTTCCCTAAGTTCTGCACAATTTTTCGGATGGTTTGAAATACCTGTGCTTCGTCGCCGACGTCCAGAGTTTCAAAGATTAATTGACATCCTTGACACTCTTTCGCTAACCGCTCAGTATTTTCAGGTGTGCTTCGAGAGGCCAGAATAATTTTTGCATCATGACATTGCTTAGCAATCTCTCGTGCAAAATGCTGCGCAATTTGACCTGAACCACCGGTAATTAAATAGACGCCGCTATCTTGCCAAGGATAAGTGATATCGCGATTTTTAGTGGGTAGGTTTTGTTGAAAAAACTGTCTTACTTGACGTTTACCATGAGTGTATCTGACTTCATCATTATTCAAGTCAAACAGATTTTCATGAATCTGCTGCTCTATTGAAAGCTGTGATTTATCATCCAGCTCGACACTGCGAAATTGAAGTGAGCCAGTTTCTAAGCTTGCAGAACGAAGTAACGCAGTAACCGCTTGAACGCCTAAGCGTTGTAAACTGCCCTCAGGATACTTATGTAGCAAGAGCACACTATCAAGTTGTGGTTGATTATTTTCCGCAAGTGATTTAATGAGTCTAAAGCAACGAATAAATATTTCGCTAAACCATTCTTCTGGCAACACCTCTTGACTAAACTTATTATTGCAGAGAGACTGAACTACAATAGAATTGCCGGTGTTTTTAGCTTCTAATTTTTGTATTTCTAACTCGCCCAGACCGAGCGCCAAAACCTGAAATTTTACTGACGAGACTTCCGAGTGAGTTGTAGCGGGAACATCCACCCAATCGTCCGTCACTAAGTAAGTGCTCAGTCGGTCAGACTCTTGTTCCTTTTTTTCTAATTCGTTGTTTGTAATACCTTCAGTCTTAATCCTGTATTTTTCTTTACTAAATGGGTAAAGTGGTAAACTGATAACTTGAGGTACTCGTGTCGATCCTCTATAGGCATAAAGTTTTTGCCAATCTAGTTCAACACCTTGGCACCAAAAACGACTCAAAGCTTGGAAATTTTGCTGAGTTAAGTGTTGCTTTATTTGTTCAGCACCAATCTGTTTCGTTAGCTCATCAATGGCTTCTAACGATTGGTTAAGCCAAAAAATCTGCTGCTTCCATTCACGGTCACCGCTCACCCGGCTCATTTTATCCGATAATTCGGTTAAACTCGAAGCGGTAACAGCAAGCCGCCAAACTTGATGTTGACGTCCTACTTGAAGCGTGAAGGCCACTCGGTCGAGCATGTCAGGAGTATCTGGTAAGGATTCCAGCGCAACCAGCAGAGATTGAACTAATTCTTTCAATTGTGATTCTGATTTCGCCGATAGGACAAATAGATTTTCTGTCTTGCTTGGCGGCATTTCAAAGCTGGCCGACAAAGCTTGTGTTGCAGGTGACCATTGCTCAATGATCATATGTACATTGCTACCACCGGCACCAAACGACGAAATACCTGCCCGCAAAGGCTGTCCTTGATGCACCTGCCAGTCACTCAAATGAGTTTGCACATAAAAAGGACTATCAGCAAAATCAATATGACTATTCAGCGGTTCTGCTCCAACGCTAGGCACTAATTTCTGGTGCTTCAACTGCAACAACACTTTAGTGATTCCAGCAATGCCAGCGGCGGCTTCTAAATGCCCAATATTGGATTTTACACTGCCTAAGGCGCACGCATGTAACTGTGTTCGGTTATCAGACAATCTTCTTTCTGACGATTGTTTAGCAAACTGTCTAAATGATTGCTTCAGACCATTCACTTCGATCGGATCGCCCAATCGAGTACCCGTACCATGAGCTTCAATATAAGAGATGTCTGAGGGTGCTAAACTCGCTTGCCTTAATGCTTCACTGACCAACGCCGCTTGCGCTGTTGGGCTGGGTACCGTGTAACCATTGGTTTTGCCATTATGACTGGTGGCCGAACCAACAATGATCCCATAGATATTGTCATTATCTTGAATGGCCTGCTGTTTTGGCTTCAGCAATAAACTGCCTACCCCCTCTCCTGGAACAAAACCATTGGCACTATCAGCAAAGGTATGGCATCGACCGTCACTGGATAACATTTGCTGTGCACTCATCACCGCATAGCAAGAAGGATGTAAATACAAGTTCACACCGCCGGCAAGGGCCATATCGCATTCGTTACTGCGAATACTTTGAACGGCTAAATGTATCGCGAGTAGCGACGAGGAACACATAGTGTCAACACTAAAACTTGGACCATTCAAGTTAAACAAGTAAGAAACTCGATTTGCAACTGAGCTAAACGAGGTTCTTGGGATCGAGTCTGATCCAGATCTCCAAAGTTCAGGCAAGTAAAGTTCATAGCCGGTTTTAGTAATTCCAGCGAAAACGCCTACTCGACCAGCACAAACTTGTTGCAATCGGTGTGGTGGATATCCGGCATCTTCTAGGGTGTGCCAACAACTTTGCAGAAAAAGTCGCTCTTGGGGATCGATATTGAGCGCTTCTTTGGGTAACACCCCAAAAAATGCGCTATCAAACTCTGCATACTGATGGAGAAATCCGCCCCATTTGCAGTAGCTCTTATGCTCTCTTGCCGATTGAATCGGATCGGGCTCAAACAGTTGTTCCATATCCCATCTATCTATGGGTACTTCCTCAATCGATACGACTCCCTCGGCTAGGTTTTGCCAAAACTGCGTTAGGTTGTTCGCGCCAGGATATTGCCCCGCTAAACCGATAATCGCGATGTCTTTCGCGTCATCCACTGATGCGCGGCCAGACATTAATTCTTCGGTTGAGTTTGGTTTGGCAATATCCGTATCATTAACACCGACATCCAACGCTGCAGCGCTAAAATGATCATCTGTCGTCGACTCATAATACTGTCCATCTTCATACTGTCCATCTTCATACTGTCCACCTTCTTCACACCAGCGAATCACGCTCGATGAATATTCATCACATAGGTATTGCGCTACCTTTTTAATATTTTGGTGTTCAAAAAACAAGGTTTTAGAAAGTTCGCCAAAAATGGGCGCTAATAATTGATTCAGTGACATCACTTTAATCGAGTCGATCCCATAGTTTTCTAATGGCGCTAAAGCATCAAGATCTGCTGCGGGGATTCGAGTGACTTGTTCCAAGATACCTTTCAGCTTTGCGGTAAGGAGATCAACATTTACAACCGCTGACGATCTATTAATTTGTTCATATAACGCGTCCTTCGGTTGTAACCGAGTGGGCTGTTGTTTTTTCAATTGCTCTGTTGGCTTTTGTTCTGAGCGTCGCTGCGCTCCGGCATGACGACTTTCCGTTGTTAATGCTTTCGGTTTAGCCGCTGAACTTTGTTCATTCAATATGTCACTGATCGCACTTTTATCGCCAGACATCACTACCGCCTGTCTAACATCAGCGGATAGTAATGAATGGAATGCAAACAGGCCTTGCTGAGCCGTTAAGGGTTGCATACCGAGGTTGTCGTAGAGACTTTGTTGCGTGACGGAATCTACTGACATGCCACCATCACGCCAAAGAGGCCAGTTAATGGATAATACTTTTCGGTAATGACCACCAGCCGTTTCATTGTTTCGATCCATAGGGAGTTGATGATAGTTCGCAAAGCTATCCATAAACGAATTGGCCGTCGCGTATGCACTTTGACCGACATTGCCAATCACACTGGCAATGGAAGAAAACATAACGAAGAAATCGAGCGTTAATCCTTGGCAAGCGCGATCCAAATTAGCCGTGCCGGTTACCTTAGTCGATAAATCAGCGGCGAAACTTGCGCGACTTTTGTGACGAATAAAATCATCGTTAGCCACGCCCGCACTATGGATAATGCCATCCAGTTTGCCATGCTGTCGTTTAATTTCTGCCAGTAACTCAGACACGGCACCGCCATCGTTAACGTCAATTGATCGATATTCGATCTGTGATTTGGGATAAAGTCGTTGCAGCGCGGTAACTGATTCTAAGCGCTCACCGGTTAACGAGGATCGTCCTAGTAAATAAAGTCTGGTTCCCTGTACCGACTTTAATAGATCTTTGGCAAATATTTGACCGATCCCACCGAGTCCTCCAGTGATTAGATAAACGCCATGATTTTTCCAGCGTTTTTGTGGCTCTGGTAATGCAGCAATATTCTGTAACTGCCACTGCCTATGATGAATGCCTTCTTGGCTTAGTTGGAATACGCCAGCCTGACCATAAGCGGCGGTGAAAGATAATAGGTTAAGTAACCGGTTAGCATCAACATCTTCGGTAAGCATGACCACCTGCATGATCAAACCAGGCTTTTCCAATTTGATAGTTTTAAATAATCCATTACAAGCAGTCACCGCATCTAACGCTTGCGACTCTGCGGCGACCAATAGTTGAATCAATTCGGGTCTTGAAGGTTCTGCTAAGCTCTCCTTTGCGTAGGCAAATAATTCCACTGCCAAGTCGATAAACCATTGGTCTTTCTTGGCATGTATTGCTTCTATAGCTAACACCTCGGAGTCAACACTTTGTTTGAGCGCATCTTGTAAGGTTGGTGAAATATCCAAAAAGGCGATCTTACGTCGAGCAAATAATTTGGTCGCTTGACGGTTCTCGGTGATCGTCTGGTCGTCTCCGGTGTTGAGATCTTCTGAAATCGAAAGCGGCTGCCAACTTGGCAAACTCATAACCTCCGGTCGACGGCTATCGCCTAACCAAAATGACGCAGGTTCAAACGGATAAACCGGCAGAGCGACCCTTTTTGGAGGTTTGCCATGGGCAGTCCACAATGCATGCCAGTCGATAGTGTTGCCGATAATATTGCCGATAGTGTCACCGATAGCGCCGCCATTCAACCACTGTGATATAGGTTGGGCAAACGAACTTGGGGCCACATCAGAAAAAGATGCGTTTGGCGTTTCAAGGGTGTTGCAGTAACACACTTGCGGTGCTAGGTCAGAAATGTCCATACCGTCCGAGCTATTCTTTTCGATAAATCGTTTTAATCCACGTCGAATCGATTCAAGATCATTCGCTTCAATCACCAGTCGATGTGACATCGGGACTCGGCCTACTTGTAAGGTATAAAGTAAACTTGGCAGTTCAGCTTCTGCAAAATCGTTGTTTAAAAAGTGCAAAAAGTCTGCGGCGTAATGGAATAGTCGCTTTAAACTTTTAGCAGACAGGAGGAACCCTTGACACTCCTTAGGTATTAGGTTTGACAACTGATTCGGCGTTTGGCTAGCTCGACAACTTTCATCGGCGCTACCAAGCGGTCCTTTAACAACCAAGTGCGCATTGGTTCCACTCAACCCAAAGGAACTGACCGCTGCCATTCGATCAGTGTTAGATTCAGGCCACTGACTCGCTTCCGTGACAATTTGAAACGGCGTATCGTCAAGCTCTATCTTCGGGTTAATCGATTGAAAATGAATACTCGGAGGAATCATATTTTGGTTGATTGCCCCCAAGACTTTTATTAATCCAGCAACGCCGGAAGCCGCCATTAGATGTCCTAAATTCGCTTTAACCGCGCCTAAAACACATTTACGTTCTGGAGAACGACCTGCGAAAGTCTTTAACAAGGCATCTACTTCAATCGGATCACCCAGCTCCGTACCAGTACCATGCGTTTCCAAATACTGGATCTGATTTTTATCAATGCCAAATCGTTGATACACATCGCTCATTAAACGGCTTTGCGATGCTGGGTTGGGTGCTGTTATGCCATTTGTTTTTCCATCTTGGTTAATTCCCCAACCGCAAATAAAACCATAAATATTATCGCCATCTTTAACAGCCTGTTCAGCAGATTTTAACAGCACCGCGCCAGCACCTTCGGCCGGAATAAAGCCATCGGCACCTTGATCAAAAGTAGCGCATCGACCTCTTCTCGATAGCATATTGGCATTGCTGGTCATAATATGCATTTTTGGAGTGACGAGAACCGAGCAGCCACCGGCAATCGCGGTAGATGATTGACCCGTTCGGATACTTTCACAAGCCTGTGCCACCGCCGTAAGAGACGAAGAACAAGCCGTATCAATGGCTAAACTGGGACCTTTAAGATTGAATAAATAGGAAACTCGACCCGCCACAACCGAACCACTGATCGCACTATTTAGATAAATGGCATCAACCCTGTCATGATAATCTGCAACGGGAGTACACCCCACAAAAACCCCGCAGTTTTGTTGAGCAAGCTGCTCTGGGGTATAGCCAGCATCTTCTAAACAATGCCAAGCGCATTGTAAAAATAATCGCTCTTGTGGATCCATCATTTCCGCTTCGGCAAAGGTGAGCTTGAAGAAGGCGGCATCAAACTCATCAATACCTTCTAGCATGCCCATTCGCTTTGAATAACTTTTGTTGGATCCCGTCTTGGCACTTTCATCGAAATAATGACTGCTTTGCCAACGACTGTCAGGTACCGTGCGAACGCAATCGACACCATCCATAAGGTTTTGCCAATAATCTTTGACTTGGTTTGCTAAGGGAAATTTCCCGGCAACGCCGATAACAGCCACCATGTTGGCTAAATCCTCAAGTGCAACTGAATGATTTGTCTCAGCGGATGATTGAGGTTTTTCCGTGGCAAAACTCGGTTGCAAGTTTTGAACATTAGTTAAAGCCATTAAACTGTCAAGAAACTCCCTTGCAGTACCATATTCATAGAGAGAACTGGCCTTTAGTTTAAGCTGAAAGGCCTCGTTAATAGAGCGAATAAATCTGACACCTGTGACTGAATCTAATCCCATTTGATGGAATGACAGTGACAGGTCAAGTGATTGGTCCTCACTACCCAGTTCTTCAGCGAGGAGTTTTTTAACTTCTTGCTCCAAAGACTTTTGCTCTAGATCTTTATGCAACTGATCTTTTTGCAACCGATAGGTCCGTTCCAGATTTTCCTGAGTAGACGTGACTGCTATTTCGGCAGTATCTCTAGGCGTTGTTTGGGATTCTGGGTGATCGTGATTAACGACCTCAACAATCATGTCTTCCGACGGCAATAAACACACTATATGCTTAGTTAAGGCTAGGGGTGAGCTGTACTCGTACAATACGCTCGCTTTTAAGTTTTCGTCGATTTTTGCTTGAAACATGGCATTCAGCTTTTTAACAAAAACCACACCGACAACCGAATCCATTCCTAACTTAGCAAAGTCGTCCTCCGCATCAATATCGTTCACTGACTCACCTAACTCTTCCACGAGTGCTGACATGACTTTCTGCTCAACGTCTTTCTCTAGCTGGTTTTTGTCAACTTTAACGGCTTGATTGAGTTGTGGTTCTTGTTCACTCTGTTTTTCATGATCAGACTCTGAAAAACGCTGCATCACTTTATCAACAACTTTTTGATTGCCGACAAAGGTTTTTTCATGCATCGCAATTTCTTTGGCAAATACATCTTCAAGTTCTTCTCTCAACTCAGAGACCAGTCGTAGCTTATTTTCAACTAAGGATTCCCGGTCATACTGACAAAGTTCTCTGGCATACTCATAAGCTTTCGCAACAACTTGGTCGCGGGAAACAACGGTAAAATCAATATTTCGTGCTTGTAATTCACGGCCCTTGTATTCTTTTGCTTCAAACAATATTTCCCGCCCAAAGCGCGGACCAAAACGTAACGGAAAGATTCGAGTTGCTCCAGCACCGGGGGTAAATCCTAGCTCCATAAACGGACAGTGGTAAACACTTTGACTGCTGAAGATACTGATGTCACAACTCATCCCCATGATCCAGCCAGATCCAATCGCATGTCCTTGCATCGCCGCAATCACGGGTAGATCAATTGTCAGTGGTAATGTATGGAGAACGCCATCGGTACACACAGTAGTGCCTTGCTGTATAGCGTACAGGCCTTCCTGAGAGCCGCCACAGCAAAAATATTGGTCATAGCCGGTGAGAATAATCACCTTGCACTCGGCCTGATCTTGTAATTGATGTAACGCGTTTGAAACCGCATCAATAAACGACAGAGTGACTAGGTTTTTATTTTGTCGGTCTTGCATCTCGACCAATGCAATACCATGAGAATCCAATGTGACATTAACTAATTTCATACTACTTTAATCCGTTGAGTGAATTCTTTGCGGCTGATGGCAATTTGCCTTTCTGCTGATGTTGGCGCAAACTGTCTAAAAAATGATTCTCGGAAGACCGATAAGGAGAGTCTGTTAAAACGGTTGTCGCATCATCATTCTTCATTGGGTCTTTCTTCTTTATTTTTTCGATCTTTTTCAGGTGAGCTATCAGTTGCTCCCCGAGGTGTCGCTTGAGTAGTTTCCTAGATAATGGGCTGATGCTTGCTAATCGAGACAATTTATCTTGCATAAATGACTCCATTTGCTCAGGCGAGACGACTAGGGTATCTGGCACCAGCTTTTGGAACGCATTAATGGCTAAGCCCTGAGGGGATGCCTGCAATTTTAGTTTAGCCTCCAACCCAAACAACAATTCATACAAATTTTCAAGATCATCCGATTTCAACTGGGGATTAAACATGAGCTGGCTACTGTTCGTTGTTACCGAAAAGTCAACCAAAGCAAACACAGCTAATAATACCGAATCGATAAGTTCACACTGAAACTCTGCAATAATTAACGGTTCACAACCTTGTAATCGACTAATCAATTGTTGAAGCCATTGCCGACTGGCAACATCACTATTTACTTGATGGAAGTTAGTTAAAGTTAACCGGACTAAGGTGGTTTCTTTCGGTAGGTTACTAAGTGATTGGTGCAGCTTCTCGAGCAACTGTTCGGCGCTATCGATATGATGTTCTGCCCCCTCAAGAAGAATATGACTGACTTGTTTATGATGGCTTATAGACACGTTAATCAAACTGTTTTCTCGAATGTCAGCATTGGGAATACTTGATAAAGGGGACAGAATGACGGGCTGAACTTGCGGTAGTCTTTCTGCCGATACAAACTGAATATTTTCTGGCTTGCCTAATGTCACAGTATGAGACAATTCCCGCTTCGGTAATTTATTAAGTTTAGATTGGACACTCTTTTCTACTCTGCTTTTCGATTGACCACTGTCTTGGTTACCAAGATCAACTATCTCTGGTTTAACGATATGTTCAACTACAGAAGTCCGGTTGAATTGTTCAGGAAGATACTCTTGAGTATCGAATGGATAACCTGGTAAATGGCAACGACTAACACCTTGAGCCTGATAGTAGTGCACCAGCTCTTGCTCATCACCCGAACTGAAAGCCTCAGCAAGAGACAGTAAACTCTGAATATCGTTACTTTGCTTTTGCTTAGCGGCAGCTGACCAAACACCCGTTAGGATATCTTCTTCGGCGTTATCATTGAATTCTATTTCCGTCAGCAATGCTACTAGCTCTACTAGGCTACTCCCTATGACAACAACTCGATGTTTCATATGACGTCTACCCACAGCCAAGGTATAAGCGATGTCTCGTAAATTTTGTTGGTTTTCTAATTGTCCGTTTTCTATTTGTTCGTTTTCTGCCTGCACATCATTTAAATAAGCAGCACAAAACGTTCTAAGTGCTGTCACACGTTTCAACAACGAATGTTTCGTTCGCGCAGAAAGAGCGAATATCTGTGGCGCAGAAATGTGTGAGTTTTTCGGAATATCGGAGGCACAATTTTTCAAACTACCTCTTTCGGGCAAGTGTTCCGACAACACCATAAACGCATTGGTGCCACTGATCCCAAAGGAACTGACACTTCCCATACGAACCGAACCTGGGTCCGCAGGCCAATCGGTGCTTTCTTGATTCACATAAAAGGGGGCATTATCCCAATCGATGCCACTCATAAGTGAATCAATAAAAATGCTCTTAGGAATCCTTTGTTGTTCTAGCGCTTTAACCATATTGACCAAACTGACCAATCCAGAAGCAGCAAAGCAATGACCCACATTCGGTTTATTAGAGGTGATCGCACTTGGCTGTTGGCGTCCTTCCAAGGCATCGGATAAAGCATTTAATTCAACCAGATCACCTAGTTCAGTACCGGTGCCATGTAAAATGTTATAACCGAGTTGCGAGCTATCGATATCAAATTTAGTTAAGGTATCGGCGATCAAACGACTTTGTGCGGCGCCATTGGGAGATGCGATACCATTAGTCGCACCGTCATAGTTAATACCAGACGCGTTGATTAAGGCGTAAATCGGATAACCACCCTGCTGAGCACGATTAAGAGGCATAAGAGCCAACGAAACAATAGCCTCACCTGGTACAACACCATCTGCGTCGGCAGCAAATGTTTTACAGCGACCACTCGGAGACATAATCCCCGCCTCTTGCATAAGCGCTAAACTACTTTCTTGAAACACTAAATTTGCCGCACTCACTAACGCCAAATCACATTGTTGATTGCGCAAGTCAGTACAAGCTTGGTGGGCTGCAACTAAACCAGAGGAGCAAGCGGTATTCACCGACAATACTGGGCCGGAGACATCTAAATAATAGGCCAAACGAGACGCCGTGACGGCAGTATTTGCATCTAATAAATTAGTAGAGAGACCAAAATCCCCCGCCTCTAACCCAGTGTAGATACCTACCTGTAAACTGTTTAAGTCGTGATCGCCAATCGCTGCATCTTCTAATGCATTCCAACCTTCCATTAATAGAAAACGTTGCCGCGGATCAACCTGGCAAGCGGTTTTTGCCGACATATCAAAGAAACCCGGCTCAAACGCCCAAACATTGGCAAGATTCGCCAACCAATAAGTGGCAGAACTGTTTGGCTCACCAAATCGAGGCGTGACATTGCGGGTAAACGACTCACCCGCTAGCAACGCGCGCCAAAACGCATCCACCCCATCAACCCCGGTTGCGCCAGGAAAATTCCCACTCATGCCAATAATTGCAATAGGCTCTTTGCTTTGATTAACCGGCTGTTCGGATTCATGATGAGAATTGGAACTCACTGGTTTAAGCTCATTATCATTGACGAGCTTGGCTTGTATTTGAGTAATTAACTGATCGCCGCCTTGAGAGTTAAGAAAGTCCAACAACTTGTCAACCGTAGAGTGATTGAAAAGTTGATGAATAAAGTTGTCAATTGCCAAACAAGATTCTAACTCCGTCGCTAGATGCTTAAGCGTGATTGAGTCAAATCCCATTTGATAAAAGTTTTGTGTTTCTGAAATATCTGCTGCGGCGATCTGCAATACCTTAGCAATTTTATCGACCACTAATTGCTTGAGGCTTTGTGGTTGTTTTAGTTGGCTTGACTTAGTTAAAGCGTCTTTTTCTCTCTGCTCAATATCTCTATCAGAAACCTTCCGCTCTGCAGTCGATTGCGCTGTATCTAATAACTCTCGCTTCACTGGTGGACGATTGTTTTGTTGTTTGGTTACGTTAACTAACTTATGTTCAGAAGCAAGAATACGTTGCAGCAGATCGATGCCTTCTTCATCAGACAATGCGTCCTGCCCCGTGAGTTTAAGAAACTCTATCAGTTGACTGTCTTCAATATTTACCATGCCACCACTTTTCCAAACCGGCCAGTGAACAACCCTGTGTTTTAACGGCGATCTGTTCGCTCGAACAAAAGCACTTTGAAAACGGTTAGCCATCGCATATATATAGGTACCTGCATCACCTTGTAACGCCGCCATTGAACTGAAATGGCAAATATATTCAACCTCGTATTGACTGAGTAGATGTTCCAGATTCAACATACCGTCAACTTTTGGCGCTGCGATGTCTTTCAAACGTGCCCGAGGGATCTCAGCTAATGGACGATCATCAAAACAGCCCGCTAGATTAAAGACGCCATCAATTTTTGTCCCTGGAAGCAATGCATCAGAAAACACCTGAGCTAAACTGGAAATATCAGCAATATCACACTGGCAATAACGAATCGTTTGCTCATTTTGCGTAACAAACTGTTGATCTCTATTGCTTAATGAAGAACGACCTAGCACCAAAACTTGTGCTGCTCCATCACTGATCAAACGTTCTAATAAGATTCGACCGATGCCGCCCATGCCACCGAATACTATATAAAAGCCTTGTTTTGAGAAAGACCGCGTTGGAAAAGACTGTCTTGAAAAGGCCTGAGGTTGGTCATTAAGCTCAATGGCAATTTGCGACTCAATATGACGAAGACCATCTAAGTAAACCGCATTGCCTGGTTGCCCCTGATGCAACTCAGCCGCAATATTTTCCACCCAGGTTTGATGAGCTAGTGCTTGTTCTTGACCATAACCCACTAATGTTGCCACTATTACATTGGAGGCAGATGGTTGCGCAGCAGGTATGGAAAATAACGACTCTAAATAAGCGTATTCCGTTGCAGTTGAGCAATTATCAGCAATAATTAAGTGATGTTTTTGTCGTGAGTCACTATTCAATACACAAAGCAGATCAGTGATAGGTGCATAACCTTGTTGAACGAATACTTTCGCAATACCGCTCACTAATATTACTGGGTTGCTTGCTTGATAAGGTTGTAATACTCGACGCCAGTCATTCTGACTGAAACCAAAACTATCATCAATTCGTTCCGTGACAATCTTAGCGTTTGGGAATTCAGATGCCAATTGCGTATCTAATGACTGGTTTTCTAATCGCTGGTCTCCGGTTTCATTCAAAAGAACGAGTAATAGGTTTTTCACTGGCTCCTGCTGTATCTTGGTTATCGGTCGAGCCACCAGCTCTGGGATCGAAGTGTTAATTCCATTGTGAGTAAATCGAGGACTCCCCCGCCGACTCACTTCTGCTTGATCAGCCATGGTGTCATTCCACCAATAACGATCCGCAGCAAATTGTCTCGGTGGCACCGAGAGACGACGACAGTTCAATCCGGCAAACAATTGCTGCCAAGATAAATCGTAGCCCTTGCAATAAAGTTCAGCTAGTAGCTGTAAGTTTTCTTTATAAGTATCCGGCTCATTCAACTCACGATAACTCTTGAGCAAGTTTTCTCCGAGTGCTTTTAACGCCTCTGTGATCTGATTTTTATCTTGGATAACTGAATCATACCAAAGACCCGAAGTCTCATCAGACTTTCGAGTGTCTAACCATTGCTGGATCGCCACAAATAACTGTGGAACTTCAGACGCAACCACGGCTAATCGAGTGTTAAAATGTTTCCGTCCAGACAGCATGGAATAACTTAAGTTTGTCAGAAATGGTTGATCAAATTCTGGTTTTACTCGTTGTAAAAATAACCTGAGGTCTTGCACAAGCAATTGTTCATTAGAAGCAGAAAAACAAAGCAAATTTTCTGGAGGGTTATTACTTTGGCTAGCGGTGACAGCGGGCTCTTGCATGACGAGGTGAACATTAGTGCCACTAAATCCAAAGGCACTGATCGCGGCTCTTTTAGGACCATTTTGATTGGCAGGCCAGTGAATGGATTGTTCATTGATGTAAAAAGGACTATCAACAAGCTGAATGCTCTCGTTAATCGGTTGACTATTCAGCGTGGCGGGTAATCGATTATGCTTAAACGACAAAAGTAGTTTCGCGATTCCAGCGATACCTGCGGCAGCCGCTGCATGACCCAAGTTGGACTTTATCGATCCAATGGCACAAAAGTTTTTCTGATTAGTAAAGCGACCGAAAGCCCGACTAATGGCTTTAAACTCAATGGGATCGCCTAACTTTGTTCCCGTTCCATGGGCTTCAACATAACTCAGAGTGGCTGGATTTATTTCACTCTGCTGATAAACCATCTCGATCAATTGCGATTGAGCTTCGCCATTTGGCGCAATAATACCGTTGCTTAAACCGTCTTGGTTGCTCCCACTCGCAATGATTAGACCATAGATTTGATCCTGGTTATTGATCGCTTCTTGCTCGCTTTTTAATACTATCGCGCCAGCACCTTCAGCGGGTACAAAACCATCAGCATCATTGGAAAACGTTTTACAATTAAAATCGTTGGAGAGCATGCCTGCGCGAGCAGCTAGTAAATAATGGGTCGGTGTAGACAGTACAGTTACTCCACCCACTAAAGCAGAATCAATCTCACCACTCCGTATTGCCTGGCACGCGAGATGCGTTGCAACTAAAGAACTTGAACAAGCAGTATCGATCGATATCGCTGGCCCTTTTAGGTCAAGCAGGTAACAAATTCGTGACGCTAAGATGGAGCTCGCATTCGCCCAAAAGGCTTGTGGCGGCGATACCCCTTGGAATAATCTTGAATAGTCATTGCCGATAGTACCCACATAGACCCCAGTCCGTTGTGCCTTTAAATTAGCGCCGGTCATTCCCGCGTCTTCTAGAGCTCGCCATGCTTCTTCAAGAAAAATTCGTTGTTGGGGATCCATAAAACGAGCTTCACTACCAGCAACCCCAAAAAACTTGGCGTCAAACTTATCTATTTCTGGTAGTAGCCCACCTCGCTGCCAGCAGTTGTCTTCACCGCTACTCATAATGTCAGCAAAATCTTGTGGCACCCATCGCGTATTATGAGAAATAAGACTTTCTCCGGCAACGAGACGCTCCCAAAGCGCAAACTGATCCTCAGCATTACCGAAACGACAACTTAATCCGACCACTGCAATAGACGATGACTGCTGCAGAGTGGCATCTGATTGAACATCGTTTATGGCTGCCGGCACCGACGCAGCAGATTTGTCGTGGCCTGCCGCTTTGTTGTGGTCCGCCGTTTCGTTTGCTTGCACTTGAGACCGTTGCTCTTTAAAGCTGTGTATATGATGTTGTTGTACTTGAGAATTCTGTGCTTGAGAACGCTGTGCTTGTGATTGAGTTTGCACTGCTAGATACTGAGTAAGCGATGGATACTGCTGACTCATATAGTCGGCTAACCGGTGGATGGTTGGCTTACTGAATAAATCCGTCGTATCTAACTGAATTTGAAACGCTCGATTGATTCGCTCAACAATGTCCACCGCCACTATCGAATCAACGCCAAGGTCAGCGAAAGTTGCTCGTTTTAGTTGGTTGCCATCCGGTAACTTAAGAGCCGCACAAAATAACTTTTCGAGTTGCTTCAAAAGAGCGGTGCGATGAGATGATTCTAAGGCAGTGGCTTCTGAGACAGCCTCCCCTAAATCATCAGACGCAAATTCTTGTCCACTGACCACTCTATCATTATGGGAGACGCCCAAGACTGGACAAGTCGCAATCGAATCTTGAGCCGACGCAGAAAAATCAGTTTGGTGCTGATCTGGGGTTATCGAAATGTTTAGTGGTTCAACCTCTCTTGACGATTGACTTTCTAGCGCAAAGTTCCGCTGGATATAATGAGTTAAACGCGAAATATTAGGTTGTTCAAACAGTACCGTAGAGTCTAACGAAATATTAAGTTCGCGATTTATTTCGCCCACTATTTCAATCGCAATCACCGAGTCGACACCCAATTCAGAAAACGCTTTATTGGCGAGTACTCTTTCTTGCGGTAGCTTTAATGAAGAAGCTAACACTCGAAACAAGGCATCGCTTATCTCGGCAGCGTCAGCTGCCAGTACTTCTGGTTGACCAATAGGCTGAGAATTTTTTTGAGTACTATTTTCTACAGTCAGTTGAGTATTCTCCTGCGGAATGCTTTCTTGAAGTTCTTTTAACGGTTCAACTTTGGTGGCCAAAGAAGATTTTGTTTGCTGGATATACTTGGCTAATGTGGCAACATTTGGATAATTAAACAAATTCGTTGAGTCGATAGTTACGTTGAGATGTTGGTTAAGTTGGCCGGATAATTCAACTGCAGCGATCGAGTCAACACCATAGGAAGAAAACGGCTTAGTGATCTGCAAACGCTCAGGCGATATTTTCATTACGCTGCACAGTAGATTGCCAACTTGCTGCGTAATTTCTTTGAGCTCTTGAATTACCACAACACCATCTGTGTTTGGTGGAGTAACTAACGATTCTTGCTTAGATTCAGAACCAATATTTTCAAAAGAATGATTCTGTTCAGGTTGCTGCTCAACTCGAATATCAATCGCTGTTTTCTGACGACTCGTTTCTGCTTGGCCGTCTTCTTCAAGCTGACCAATCACCTCTCCCTCAGCCAGAGGCGTAAAGATTCGACCATCACTTTTAGCAAAGATAATCTGCTGCCCTAAGTGATGCCCATGACTTGCTGGCCAATACAAGTCACTAAAGCCGGAGTTTTTCAATAAGGTTAACCAATCACTCGGTGAAAGCGCCGGGCAACCTGTGACTCTTAATTCCGCATCATTTGCATTCCACCAATCAGGTAGCAAGCCAAAGGTCAGATGCCTGAATAAAGAAAATCCAGTGATCTCATTAATGAACACCACCCCATCTTGGAACAGATAGCTTTTGATATTTTTCAGCGTGTTAGCCATATTTTGAGTGGCGTGTAATACATTGGTTGCCACCACAATATCAAATCCTTGATCGGCTTGTGCCGCAGTTAAAGCGGGTGCCTCTAGGTTGAGAATGTCTGTTTTAAGATAAGGCGCGATCGATTTAAACTCGTTCTCTGCGTGATTTAAAAACCGTTGCGAGACATCCGTATAACAATATTGCTCAATATGTTTTTGATAAGGTTGTAATGCCTCAAATAACATCTTGCTGGTGCCGCCAGTCCCTGCGCCCACTTCGAGAATATTGATGGCAGTCGTTGGATTTTTGGCAACTATTTTCTCAACATGCGCCACAACACTTTGAGTTAACACCTGATTGAAAAAATCCACTAGAGGGTTGTTTGCATAAACCTCGTCCATGATGGGAGACGTTGGCGAAAAGAGTACCGCCGCGGCAGGCATTGTTCCCGCTAAAATTTTTGGCAAGTGGGACAGCGAAAGCTCAACAAAGTCCAACAAGGATTGGAATGAAGGATTGTTTTTATGCGCTTCTCGAAAGGATTGCCATTGAGCAGGTAGATTTGCTTTTGTGTTTTGCATTTTGTTGTTTAGTGCATCAGCTTCAGAAAGTACCAGCAATCCGTCTTTTTGAATCAATCGGCCTGCCGCTATCAGCTTCTCGATACTGACTTTAAACCATTGAACATGCCCATTAAAATGGCTAGCATCTGTAATTAGCTGGTTACCGGAAAAACATCCGCTCTTGCGTAGCGCATCAATTAACTGATCCAGCAACAAGGATTCTAACTCAATACCTTCTAATAACCGCCAAAATGACCCAACCGAATCATTCAGTTTTACCGCCTCATTAGTTATTGTCGCCAGATCATTGAGACTCTCATTTGCAAGAGAGCCATCTGAGGAAGGTCGCATAATTAAGCATTCTTTAACCGGCGAGCCAAGAATGTTATCTTGATAAGCGTGGACTCCCTGCAAAAAGTTGATGAACATAAGTTGTGAAGCATCGGAACTCAATAACAGTTCAAGGAATGCCATTGCTTCTTCACTGTCAACGGAACCGACACTTAAACTCGCCATTTTGTTTCGGTAGGTATCAGAAGCAACTACACCGGTGCCTCCCCAATACCCCCAATTCACAACCTTGACCGGATAATCGCAGGTTTGATTCAGCTGCTGAGCAAAAGCGTCTTGAAACGTGCTGCCTGCGGCATAATTACTTTGCCCAGCTGACAATGAATAACTGACCGACGAAGAGAAAAATAACAGAAAGTCCAATGGCACTTTAGCAAACACATGTTGGATATGAATACTGATATCTAATTTTGCCGCTAAGCTCGATAAAAATCGCGACTCATCCATTAACATAAGACTTTGGTCAGCGAGCACCAGCGCCGAATGAATCACACCGTTTATCTGTCCATAACGCTGCAGCAAGTCTTGGTAGACTGTGGTTAGTTCCTGAAGATCCGTTGCGTCTGCCTGAATATATTCCGGCGCAGGCCCGAGTTCGGCAAGCCGACCAATATTGGAGTTAATTGCTGCGTCAGGGGATCGTCGTCCAATCCAAATAACCTGCGCTTGATAACCGCTGATTAAATGCTGGGTAAAGACTTCACCGATACCACCCGCGCCGCCGATAACCAAATAGACGCCTCGATGGCGAAGCAAAGACGTCGAAGGTTTGGGCAAGCACGAAGCCAAATGTTGCTGCCACCAACTCGTATTTCGGTACGCAACAACTCGACCTGAACGGTTAGCATTGATGATGGGATTGACCTTCAGGATTTCAGCACTTGTCGGATCAGCTTCTAATCGACAGGGTAAATCTAACGTGATAAATTGCCAGGTTGGTTTTTCCGCAGCCGCACAACCTACCAAGCCATGAACTGCAGCGTGAGACGCGTCAATAATATCCGTCGGAGTAACTTCACAGACTTGCCGAGTGATCACTCTCAAACTTGGTTCTGATGACACAGAGGCCGCCTTTGACATTGCTTTTATTAAGCGAAACGCTATCAGAGCGAAGTTTCGACTCATAGAAACATTAGGTGTTCGTCGCAACTCAGTGGCGCCATCATCCAACCATAATACGACTTCTTGAATCGATGTTACCTCCGCCAAACACTGCGTAAAAAAAGCTTCTGTTTCTTGGCCATCTAGAGTCCAAACCGACGCCGCCAAATCGCTACCTTGTTTATGTTGCAACAGACGATCAAAGGTGAAAATGACCTTGGTTTCGCGACTCGAAGATGGTGAGTTCTTGGAGTCATTTATCTCGCTCCAACTGGACGCAAAAATCATACTTGACGACACTGATTGATTGGCGTTTGTTGCTGGCCGTTCTTTGACTGCCAACTTTTGCGTGTTTGAATGCTGTGTTAATTCAGGCGTCCGCTGTAGAGTCACAGAAGAACGGCTCGGTTGATGATTCAACCGACTTGCACTGAATTGCTTTGAATCCGCTCGCTCGGAGGGTATTCGATTGGGATCCGGCTTGAATTCTCGGAAAACAAAGCCTCTAATTTCGATCAATACCCATCCGTCTTCACCGAGTAAATCAATATCGTACTTAGTCACACTGGCCTCACTAGAGGACGAGGGTGAATAACGAACCCAGGCGAAAGCAACATCTTGGGTTCGAGAACGCACTGACATTTTCTCGATAAAAAAAGGTAAACGGGTAAATTTGCCTTGTCGTGTTTTAGGGAACGCAATGGTGGTTTGCAGTACGCAATCCATTATTCCCGGATGTAGAAAGTAACTATCATCATGTTGGCAATGGCCGCGCGGTAATTTAATCTTGGACAGCGCCTGCTCACCAAACTCCGCAGAGTTAAGATAGCGAATGTTTTCGATACCCTGGAACGCAGGACCATGGTAAAGATTGAACTTATTGAAAACTGAGTAAATAAAAGCGTTATCAAATGACTCAGCCCGATCAAATCGTGCCAACAAGGGTTCAAGTGCTACTCGGTTTTCTTGGAAAGCGGCTTGAGAAATTTCACCCTGACTGTACACCATCGCCGAATCTTGCTCTGACACAATTTGGTACGACAAGCCATCAGACTCATCATTGATTTTGACGGCAACTGAATTCATATTTTGTTGGGCGTAAACCGGTCTCATCCAGGTAACGCCAGAATATTGATAGCCTAATTGGGTGCTTGTATTCAGTTGACTACTATTCTGTCGTTGACTACTCTTTTGATGGCCATATTGTTGGTTCGCTTGCCAATAAGCTCGGGTGGCTGAGAGAGCCAGTTCTAGTTGCATGACCCCAGGTAACACCATAATGTCACCTAGCCGATGTTGATCAAAATAAAATGCGGCTTGGGGTAAGTTGAACTGATATCCGTTACCAGCTAACGAGTGCGGCTGAACACTAAACGAAGCAAAATGATTAGCCGGTAGGTTCGCCGAAGAAGTCGTTGAAATCTGCAAGTCAGGTTTCGATAAACCCGGTACGTTTTCCGCCATGTTCTCGGATGAGAACGAGTCTTGTCTCAGACCGTTTATCCAGTAAGTTTCACGAGCTAATGGATATCCAGGCAGGCTCAAGCGATGGTTTCGATGGCTTGAATGCAACGGCTGCCAGTCAATGGAATCGCCATTTAAAAACCGCTGATTAATTTCTGATGCACTAAGTCCCGTCGCAGAATCGTTAAAGTGATTAACCGGTGCAGCTGGTAGCGATTGTCCCTGCTCTAACCATTCGCCAAAACATTCTTTGGGTATATCACCATTGAATGCAATACGATTCAGAGTTTCCGACAAACTGACTATGTCTTCCGCCATAACAGCAAAACGCACTGGCATGACGTCTCTTCCCACTTGTAACGTGTAAGCTAAATCAGTTAGCTCAATATTCTGACCATGACGAACCAAGTGCTGCCCTAGCTCCATAATTCTTTGCAGCAGTTGCTCGCGAGTCTTTGCTGACAGAAGGATGCTTTGCGGAGAACTGTGTGAAGAGCTAGCCAAATGATTTTCTGCCGTCGTCTGTGCATAACTTTTCACTAGAATATGCGCGTTCACACCGCCAAATCCAAAAGAGCTGACGCCGGCAACTAACTCGGCATCTGCATTGTTAGTATTTGAAAAGTTTGAATTCCATTGGGTAACCCTTTGTGGCACAAATAAATGACTCTGTTCCAGTTGCAACGCAGGGTTGAGTTTTTGACTGTGTAAACTAGGTACCAGTTGCCTATGTTGCATCTGTAACAACACTTTAATCACACCCGCAACACCGGCAGCAAATTCTAGCGATCCAATATTGGTTTTAACCGATCCTACAGCACAGGAAACCGAACCTTGGCTTCCCGCAAAAATGTCTTTCAATGCCGACACTTCGGTTTTATCGCCCAACGGCGTGCCGGTGCCATGCGCTTCGATGTATGACACTTGTTCCGGTGATACCTTAGCCACTTGCATCGCCGATTGAATCACATCCATTTGGGCTTCTTTATTAGGAGCCGTCAGTGACGCGGCTTTACCACCATGATTTACTGCACTACCCGCAAGTACACCGTAAATATGGTGACCCTCTCGTTCGGCATCATCAAGACGTTTCAGCACTAGCATGGCAACACCTTCTCCCCTTGCGTATCCATTCGCGTTGTCGCCAAAGGCTTTACTCTTTCCGTCCGGGCTGAGCATACCGGCCTTACTGAAACTTATGTGAAGATCGGGAGAGACAATCACATTAACTCCGCCAACAATAACCGTATCAGTGGAATACGAATTAAGACACTCCATACCTTTATGAATGGCTACCAGCGAACTGGAGCAAGCGGTATCGATCACTTCGCTTGCGCCGTGCAAGTTCAAAAGATAACTCATGCGATTGACGCCGACATTCGCCGCCATTCCCAAACCACTGTAGCCTTGCAATGGCACGCCTGCTTGCTGTAACAACTGACTATAACCAGACGAGTTGGTGCCGACGTAGATGGATGTTTTTGATCCTGATAAAGCGCTAGGTGCAATGGCTGCATCTTCTAAGGCTTGCCAAATATGAGTCATGGTTAATCTTTGTTGCGGATCCATATACTCAGCTTCCCGCGGGGAAATACCGAAGAACAAGGGATCAAACTCTGCCATACCAGTGATAAAACCGGCCCACTTAACATTGGTTTTACCTGATTCAAAAGCGGAGCTTGCGTAATAATCCCGCCAATCCCAACGCTGTGGAGGGATCTCTTCAATACAATCTCGCCCTTGGGACAAAACGTCCCAGAATTCAGCAGAATTCTTGGCGTGCGGGAATTCACAACTCATCCCAACTACGGCTATTGGCACCTGATGAGTGTTGCGGGCATTGGATTTAATTTGACTCGTATCGCCAAGCATATTCCTCGCAGCGTTACTCGTGTCAGCGACCATGCGCATGGAAGTCAATGGCAACCAATAGTCTTCTCGTTCAAAGGGGTAAAGTGGCAGACGAACTTTTTTACCTTGACCATTTTGATAATACGCCTGCCAGTTAACATCAAATCCTTGCACCCATAATTGCAGCAGATGACCGATTTTCCCTTTGCGCACCCAAGCGGCTATGGTTAAAGAAATATCATCGTCTAGTGCCAATGTTTTTAAACTGTTTTGCTCGGTTAACGCAGAGCCAGAAAAAACTCGGCGAGAGTCAGCGCTGCCTTGCAAGAAATGTTGCAAATCACTTTGCACTCCTTGGAGACTATCGGCTATGATGGCTAAACGAAAATCAAAATCCGCGCGCCCCACTTGCAAGGTATAAGCAAGGTCAGCTGTCGAGCCTTGATAATTTTCTAAAAATTGGTTGAGCGCTTCAACCTGGCGATGTAAACCAGATTCGGTTTCAGCCGATAATAAATAGGTTTTCTGTAATGCTGGGTATTCAGAACTTATTGACTCAGCAGGTTGATACACAGCTTCTTGATACTCAGACAAGACTAAATGTGCGTTGCTACCACTAAAGCCGAAAGAGTTAATTGCAGCTCTTCGTCTTCCCGCCACAGGTCGTTGCCACTCCATAGCGCGCTCAACAATAAAAAATGGTGAGTCCTCTAGTGTGATATTAGAATTTAATTGACTAAAGTTAGTTGTTGGTGGCAACTGCTGATGGCGCAACGCCATGGCAACTTTAACGAAACTGCAAATTCCCGCCGCACCAAGGGTATGACCGATATTACTTTTCACGGCACCCAAACCACACCGGCTTGTTGTACGACTCAATTCATTGAAAGTATTGGTTAACGCATGAACCTCGATAGGATCGCCCAATGCAGTACCGGTTCCATGACACTCCACCAATCCGATTTGATCAACCGGCACTGCGAATTTTTTATAAACATTTTTTTGCAATCGACTTTGCGCACCGGGATTAGGCGCAGTAATGCCATTGGTTCGACCATCTTGATTGACTCCCCATGCATCGACGGTTGCATAGATCGCATCACCGATTTCAACCGCCGCCTCTAACGGACGGAGTAGTACAGCCGCAATGGCCTCGCTCGGCACAAAACCATCGGCTCGGTCATCAAAAGTAAAGCAATGGCCAGAGGGTGACAGCATATTCGCTTTACTGGTTAATAGATGCATGCGCGGTCCAGACAACACACTGACTCCGCCGACTAAAGCCAAGTCACAGTTTCCTAGTATTAAATGGTTCGCCGCTTCGACAATGGCCACTAAAGATGACGAGCAAGCCGTATCAATCGCCATACATGGGCCGTCAAAATTAAAATGGTAGGCAATGCGTCCGGCTAGTACTGAAGTTTCAGATCCGGTCATACTGTAAATATTGGCCTCGCTTGCCTGACTTTGACCATAGTCACCGGTGGAGCAGCCCATAAATACACCAACTGATTGATCGGTTAGTTGACGAATGTTATATCCCGCATCTTCAAAGGCATGCCAAGCGGTTTGCAGCATTAATCTTTGCTGCGGATCCATAAAAGTGGCTTCTCTTGGCGAAATATTAAAAAACATGGGATCAAACTCAGCGACGGCATCTACAGCCCCCATCCAACGACCATAGGTAGTGGCAGGTACATTGACATCTTCTGAGTAATAGTGATTGATATCCCAACGTTCAGCGGGAACTTCTCCAACACACTCTTTTCCAGCAACAATATTTTCCCAAAACTCTTGCAAATTATTGGCACCGGGAAAACGACCCGCCATACCAATAATGGCAATCCGTTGGTTCACCACTCGTACGTTTTCTGTTATCGCAGATTTCTGGTCAGATAATGCTTGTCTTTCATTGACTGCTTTTTGGAAATTGGCCTGAGGGGTTGCCTCACTTTCCAAGTGAACCTGTGACGCATCTTGCTCGACCGACTGCGACAATATTTCTGTCGATGGCGACTTTTCGATCGCGAGCGACAACACAAAACCCGACATACTTTCTAAATCAGGGTACTCATAAAGTGATGAGGCTTTAATGTTCACATCAAAGCGTTGATTGACTTTCCGAATCCAACTCACACCAGATACGGAGTCTAAACCCAGTTCTGTAAATGTCACATCAATATCGAGTGATTCGTCGCCGAGATCTAATTCTTCTGACAGCAGTTGAGACAATCCGTTTAACACGCTGGTTCTATCAATCGTTGCTCTTTCAGGATTGCTCTCCGCAACATCAGATTGAGAATCAACTGGGTTAGATTGAGCGAAGTTAGATTCATCGGAGCTTGTCTGAAACGAGCCCGTCTGAAACGAACCACGGTTATCAAGTTTCGCCTGCTTAGTAAAATATTTCTGAATCCGGTTCTGCACTTTCTTGTTCCCAACAAAAGAGGTCTCATGCATGGCTAGTTCTTGCTGATAAGTACTATCAAGATTTGCCAACACTCCATGCTTATAAGTGTTTTTCATTTCGACAAGTTGCTGTCGGCTATTCAATGCAAGCGCTTGTCCCATACCAAAGGCACAATCAAATACCTCATCCGCATCCCTGAATAAAGCAGGTAACGCAAAGTTTTCTAATTCATAACCTTGATAGTGCTCCGCCAATAACAACGAACGACGCGCAAAGTCAATACCGTATTTGGCTGGATAAATTAATGTTGAACCGGCACCCGGAGTAAAACCTAATTCCATATAAGGGCTATAAAAGTGGGCTTTTCGATTGTAAACAGCGAGATCGCAAAAAGTAGCGAGCGCCCAGCCCGCGCCAATAGCATGGCCATTAACAGCAGCAATCACTGGAACATCCAACTCTAAAGGTAAAGAATAAATGGGGAAATCAGTAAACTTACTCTTTCCTTCGGCAATTGCCTTTAATCCCTCCTCGTCACCACCGGATGCAAAAAAGCGGTCATGCCCGGTGACTACAACAACCTTAATTTGTTCTAAGGAAGCGGCGAATTGAAACGCCTGATAAATATCCTGCATCATTTGGGCACTGAACATATTCGCGTTTGCAGCACTTTTTAGTTGCAGCAGCAGAATATTATTATCACACTCAACCAAGCTAACGCAATCGACTGTTAGTAAAATTTTTGACTCTGCAGAATTGATCACCGAGTCTACTGTGGTTAGCTCTGTAGAGATTGAAATCCTTGATTTCGCTCCCTCTGATAATGGAGCTAGTGGAGATGATTCAATCTTAGCTAACCACAGCGATTGAATATCTTTTCCAACGGATAGATATTGTTCGCCACTGGGTTGACTAACTAGAATTTGCAAATGACTGTTTAAACGTTGCTTTAACAATTGAGTAGACACAGGCACATAGGCTTGTACTAATTGATTAACAAATGCAGCGGCTTGCTGTTCTACATCTTGTGGTGTTGCAACATTCGCAATTAAGCAGGCACCGTCATTCAATGAGTTTCCGCTAAATAAAGTTTCATCAATACCTAAGTAACGTTGTTTAAAATATGTTTGGCAAAAGTCGGGACACTCACCATCAACCGACAAGTTATGAGCAAAACTAAAGTCGAAAGCACTCAATAATAAATGAGAACCGACTGAACCCTGACTGCCATCGATCATAGCGACTGTAAGAAGGTGATCAATGGAAAACAAATGTTCAAGTTGCTGAAGAAGCTGCTTCAATTCTAGTTCAGAAAGTTCGCTAGCCACAAGCTCCGCCGGAAAGTCCACAAGCGCCACTTTTTCGTCAGTAACATGACGCAACTTTGATTCAAGTTCTGTTAACCATGCCAGTAGCTCAGGCCAAGTTAATTGACTGAACCCGCAGCGAAAAATAACATAACCGTTGAGACGCTCAATCTCGAAAAAGCGAGCACTTTGACTAACCGGCATTTGATGACCATTTGGCAGAGGTGACAGCGATATGGATGGTAGTGCTTTTAATGGATCGGTTTTTGACAATCCTGCATCACGCTTTGCTACAGAAGTTTTCTCAACATCAGGTAGGCCAACAAAGCTAGCACAAGGCTCTAGGCGAACGGTGTTTAAAGGCGTGCTTGAAGGTCTCTCTAATGCCTCGGTTACAAAAGCCTCTCTTTTAAGGCGGTGATTGGCAGAGCGATTGATAGTCCTATTTTTCGCTGCAAAACGGTCCTCTGCTGAAAGCGCCTCTGCAATAGCAATCGATTTTTTATTTCCCGGCCAATAGCGTTTCAGTTCCAACGGATGACCAGGCTGGACACGCTTAGTCACTCCACTGGACTGGAACAATGATTCACAGTCTAACTCATACCCTTGACAAAATAATTCCGCCGCTCGCTGCAGTTGTATTCGACTGATGTGTTGTTGAGAAAAAATGTGTGCTAACTCTTCTGTTAAACTATCATCGGCTCTAAAGCTACGGGCTGACACACCAGCAAACTCAACCGTTTGATTAACTAAAAATCGATCCAGCGCTTGTCTTGCCTCCTCAATGTCATGGGCAACAATAGCCAAACGATAGCGGAAAAAGACTCGGCCACATAATAAGGTATAGCTAGCACGGAGAAGTTGCTCTTGATCAATCTCCTCAGAACTAAACAAGTTCAGATATTCCTCTGCCATTACCCTTAATGCAGAATCAGACTTGGCGGACAAAACTAACAACACACCATCGTGTGAATAATTAATGGGATCGCTACTGCGATGAAAGTCGCTCAAAACAACATGGGCGTTAGTGCCACTCATCCCAAATGAGCTAACCGCACCATAGCGCAACGAATTGTCTTTTGAGGGCCATGGTCGATTTTCGAGATTCACGTAAAATGGTGACGCTTGCCAATTCACTTGATCATTTAGTGGGCTTGCATTGATACTCGCCGGGATACACTGTTTTTCTAACGCTTTCACCAAATTAATCAGGTTGACCAAACCTGAGGCTGCAAGACTGTGACCAATATTTGGTTTATTAGAAGTCAATGCACAAAATTGTGTTCTATCACTCTGCTTACGAAACACTTCGGCAAGCGCGTTAACCTCCGCAGGGTCACCCAATACAGTACCGGTGCCATGACTGACAATGTATTCGATATCGTCGGCATCGATAGCAAATTGTTGATAGACGCTTGCAACTAATTCAGCTTGTCTATCACTTGCTGGTGCAGTCATTCCATTGGTCGCGCCATCGTAATTAATGCCGCTCCCGCGAACCACCGCTTTAATATCATCGCCGTTTGCCACCGCTTTTGCTAAAGGTTTTAATACCAAGGCTGCGACTGCTTCACCAGGCACCATACCATCCGCATGAGCACCAAAGGCTTGACAGTTTTTAGCCGGTGACAGCATCCCCATTTTCACAATGTTGGTGTAATAACGACCACTTAAAATGAGATTAGCGCTTGCCACCAACGCAGCATCCACCTCTCCCGTTCTCAATGCTAAACAGGCTTGGTGAAATGCAACCAACCCAGAAGAACAGGCGGTATTAATCGCCAACACCGGGCCTTTTAGATCAAGAAAATAACTGAGTCTAGCGGCGAGAATGGCGTTGTGATTATCGACAATTTGGCCGGCATGGGAGGAAACCTCCGCATAATCACCATCTTCTACACCAACATAAACTGCGAAACGCTCACGCAGATGTTTATTGCCAATACCGGCCTGCTCCAAAGCACGCCAACATTCCAAAAGTAACAGTCGTTGACGTGGATCAATATTGACGGCTTCTCTTGGTGAAATATTAAAAAACAAGGGATCAAACTCGTCGATGCCAGGTACCTGTCCCAACCATCCGAACTTAGAGTCAGCATCAATGCCTTGCTCTAAAGTGACTTGCTCCCAATCAAAACGGTTAGAGTCAATCGCGCTAATTGTGTTTTGGCCGCTTTCAAGTATTCGCCAAAACTCTTCACAATCACGAGCCCCTGAAACTCTGGCACTGTAACCGGTAATAGCGATATTGGTCACATCGGTATTTGCGGAATGGGTGTCAGTTGATTCGTCTGCTGAATCGCTTACTAAATCAATGCTTGGAGAAGCGTTAGCCGCTTGCGCCTGCTTCTCTATATCGGTTCGGTCATGAGACTCCGAACTTACGTGCTCTTCTATTTCACGTTTTATTGAACCGAGCTGCAAGCCATAATTATTCAATAAATAATCACAAATTGAAGCGATTGTTCCCGCTTTAAAAAACAGAGACGGAGCAATATCCGTTGCCAACTGCGCATTAATCAATTCGGCAAAATGACGTAAGCCAATTGAATTAAATCCAATCTCGGCAAGCTTTTGACTGGGATCAAGATTCGACGCATCCAACTTTAAATAGTTAGCCGCCATTTCTAACAGCAGAACTTCGAGCTCTTGAGGAGCTATTTTAAATTCGACTGTTTCCCGATTGGTAGGATTAATTGGATGCTTGCTTTCTGGGGACAAACTTTTTTTCGATACCAAAAAGTCTTTAAGCAAACTGGATTCAATTTGTTCCTTCTCACCATAAGTAACAACCAGTGAATTGATATCACTGCTCAATACTCGCCACACCAGATTCCATCCGATGTTTTCAGGCAATGGAACTTGACCGGTATCGGTTAAATAATGGTGCTGAGTGGTTTCATCACCTACCCTCATTCCGCCATTGGCCCATAACGGCCAAGCAATCGAAATAACTCTCAGTTGATCATTTAAATTATCCGCTGTAGTGTCAACTAAACACTGTTGGAATCGATTTGCCACACCATAATATGCACTACCAAAGTCGCCACAATAGGCTGAAATGGAAGAAAACAAATAAACAAATTGTGCTTGATACTGTTTCGCAACTTTTAATAGATTGACACTACCCGCTACTTTTGGTGCATATATATCGTGAACCTTATCAAGGTCTAAACAAGATATGCTTTCATTGTGAAATGATCCCGCGCAGTGAAAAATTCCGCAGATAGGAGACTTTTCATCGGTCATTGACTGAAACGCCTGCCGCATTTCAGATAGAGAAGTCACATCGGCTGTTAGATAATGAACAGTGGCTCCAAGTTGTTGCAGTTTCTGCAACTTATACTCTATCACCGAGTCTTTAGGACGACGGCCAATAAGATAGAGAGTGCAATTTGAGTTGGTCGTCAAGTGGCAAGCTAGCGAATATCCGATCCCACCCATGCCACCGGTAATCACAAAGGTGTTTTTCACGATGTCTTTAAACGTGTTTTTAAAGCCGTCTAGATTAAATATCGTATTGCTTTCGGGTAGTTCGCAAGAAACCAAGACATCTCGATAATAATTTCCGTCACGCCAGATCACGTTTTCATTAATCCCGCTTTCAACAAACTGGCAAACCGCTTCGGCCATCTCTGCAGTAAACACATAATCAGACTTCGCTTGCTCCAGTGAGAGACATGACGCATTCACCGACGCATTCAGACGAGATAAAGACTGAGGCAAAGAAAACCAAGTGCTTGACCAGACGTTTGAGTTGTCGTCATTCGGTACAGTGACAAGATAGAACGGAATCTTGTTATTCAAGGAGATCAGTTGCGTTAAACATGTATGCAAGTGTGCTAATAAATTTTCCGAAGATGTGGTTTCAGGGCTCCAGATAAACACCAAACTAACCGAATTACGGACGTCATTTATTCGAGTCCAAAATTCAGTCTGTAATAAGTCTTGATAAGGAACACTCTGCCAGCAATTCTGTGGATTAGATTTAGCTAGGTATCTTTCTAATTGTTCTGTGATATCTCTGTTATCGGTGACACAGATAATATTTCCGTCGACTTTCTCTGAAGCTTTCTTGGCTTGTAAGACCGAGATATCAACGGGCAATCGAGACGACCGGTATAGATTTTCTTTAACCGCTCGGATACTTGATGCGATAGGTTTTGAGGCTAATTCGCCAGTTGCATCGATAGAACTTTGCATATCCACCCAAAAAGGTTGCCGCTGAAATGGGTACATTGGCAATTGCACCGGTTTTGCCTGAGACAAAGGCATCAACAATCCCCAATCGACAGCTATCTGATTCACCCAAATTGTTCCGGCCGCTTGCAACTGACTTTTTTGATTGTTCTTGTTTTCTTGTTCGGTTCTCGCCTTCACTGTCTCATTTAATGGTTTTCCGAGAACAGTCGGCAACACCTTAACCAATTGCGTTTGTTGTTGCTTTCCTCCGTACCAAAATACCCTCGCATCTTTCACCGAGTGAAGCAGAATCCAACGCTCCATAGCCTCAATTAACTCCGCTTTGGTATGAGCTAAAAATGCGACCCTGATCGGCAATTCTGCACGACAACGGGTTAACGTGAAAGCGATATCGGAAAGCTGTGAAGCCTCTGCAACCTGATTTCTTTCGCCAGATTTTTCACCGCCTGTTTCACCACCTTTTTCTTCTAGAGCATGAATAAAATGAATAATCATTTGCTCAAGACTGGCTTGCGACTTTGCGGAAAATGGAAACAATAAGTTGTCAGGGTTGTTGTTTAATCTGGACGTTTCTGCCCCTGTTTTGGTTATTATGTCGGGTGAAAACCCGGCTTGTGGAAACGCCTCTACTACAACATGAGCACCACTCCCTCCAAAACCAAAGGAACTAACACCTGCGATGAGTTTACCATCTTGATTCAGTGGTTGATTTTCTTTAACCACGAAAAGTGGACTGTCATCGAGATCAATTTCTTTATTTAACTGATTATAGTGCAGGGTCGCCGGAATAATGCGATGCCGTAAAATCAAGACGGTTTTAATTAAACCTGCGATCCCTGCTGCGCCTTCTAAATGCCCGATGTTTGTTTTGACCGATCCAATACCGCAAGGATTTAATCGACTATCATTCGGTAATTCTTGTTGTAATCCAGCAAGCGCTAATTTTATTCCTTTTATTTCAATCGGATCACCAAGAGGCGTTCCGGTGCCATGGGCTTCAAGGTAGCAAAGCTTATCAATGTTAATGTTTGCGTTACGGTAAGCTTCGACCAATAGATTAGCCTGCCCCACCGGGCTCGGTGCGGTTAATGATGCGGATTCACCGATATGATTAATGGCACTCCCCTTAACTATCGCTAACACCTCATTCTTATCCGCCAATGCGGCTGACAAAGGTTTTAGAATAACGACACCGACGCCTTCACCCCGTACATAACCGTCGGCAGAATCGTCAAATGCGCGACATTGTTGACTACCAGAAAGCATGCCAGCCTGCTGAAACGAAAAGGTGTTCACCGGACTTGAGATTAAGTTGACACCGGCAACCACGGCAGATGAGCATTCACCAGCTAAAATTGATTGCCTTGCATTGTGAACCGCCACGAGAGAACTAGAACATGCGGTATCGACAGTGACACTCGGACCGATAAAGTCAAAATAAAAGGAAATTCGATTCGCGATAATCGACGGGAAAGTGCCCGTTGCCAAGTAGGCTTGATCTTCTGCCTCTAGCACCCCGTGTAGTAAAATAAGATCTCGATACTCGTAATTACAAACCCCAACAAAAACACCAACTTTTTCTCCTCGCAACGACTGAACGTTGATATTACCAGATTCAAACGCTAGCCAAGTGGTTTCCAACAATAACCTTTGTTGTGGGTCCATCAAGCGAGCTTCTCGTGCCGATAAATTAAAGAAGTCCGCGTCAAAGCCGCTCACATCAGCCATAAATCCAGCCGTTAAATTCCCATCACTATTCGGCCAACGGGATTGCTTTAAAGGCTCCAAGGCGTCGTTATTGTTAATTAACAATTGCCAAAAACCATCGACATCTTCCGCACCGGGAAAACGACCCTGCATAGCCACAATACAAACTTCCTCTTGATTGACTGGAGTAAAAGCTTGTTGATGGTTTAACTCTGATAAGGATTCGTTTGACTGAGGAATATTTGTCTGAGGAAGACGAGAGTTCAAATACCGAACAACTGAGTCAATAGTACTGAACTCAAAGAAAAAAGACGAGTCTAGGTCGAGTGAATACTTTTTGTTGAGTTGCAGCCTAAGCTCAAGTAGATCCATGGAGTCTAAACCGCTTTGCATTAACGGTTGAGAAAGTGAACTTGCGGAACCATCTAAATGGTGGCCCAGTTGCTTGACTAGGTTAAGAATAAAATCCAGCGGATTTTCAATTGCCACCCTCTCTTCTGTTAAGTCAACGGATAATATATTTTCTTCTTGAGGTTTGATTGCCACCGCAAGAAATTCGATAAGCTTTTGCGCAGTGGGATATTCAAAAAATATCGAGGGCTCTAATTTAAGCTCTAATTTTTTTTCAATCGCTAAACGTAGCTCAAGTAGATCCATCGAGTCTAGTCCGGAAGACATTAACGGAAGATTTAACCAGCGTTCAGGGTCGATTGTCTCATTTTTTAATTGGCCGATGATTCCGATCACCAGCGCCTTGCTGTTTTTAAGTAACTGACTCTCGACTCGCTGAGTCGGTTTAGACGAGCGGCTTGCATCTAACTCGCTGACTCGGGTGTCGGTGGTCTTAATGACGTCGGTTGCTGAGTCACTCGCCGCCAAAAGCCGTTGACTATCATCCGATAGTGCTTCGTTAAGATTGTATTGAATCAAAACGCCATAGGTTTGATTCTCTTTATCTAACGGACGAAATCCTTGAATCTCTTTGACTATGGAGGCTCCGTTTAAGTGGTGGAATGCGAGTACCGGATCAAGCGGACAATGGCCGTCCCGAGTTGCCAAAACATAGTCACGATAGCTTGGATATTGAGCAGCATCATACTGATGGCAACGGCTCACACCGACTAACGATTCCACCCCATTGATAAGACGTGCGCGCAAATTAACAAATTGCAGTAATCGTTTTGCATAAGCTGTGCCTTGAAACTTAGGCACCACCCACATTGCAATCAACTGACTATACTTGCCGTAAGGTTGATGAAGTGACTCAATATTATCGTAAGAAGTACTATCTAGCTCGTCCAGCGAGTCAATACGCTGAGTATAAACAACGCCGATAATCTCATTGTCTTTGAGCATCACCAGATTACCGGTTGGGAAATTCTTAATCCGCTGCTCAATCGCTTGACGAATGGCACACAAAGCTGCGGGCCAACACGCTTGTTCTAACGCCAGCAAAGCATCAATATCCGCTCGGTATACCGGACGAATTTGATAGTCCTGATGGATAAAGTGATTAAGGGTTATCCTACCGACCGAGTGCAACTTTGGGTATTTTTCAAATAAGCTAGGCGATGGAAATAACTGAGCTTCAGCGGCGCTTAATAAAAACACGTCCGCTTCCACTAGCTGTTGTTGTGATAAGGCGTGATACACATCAAAGTGTAAACTTTCTAGTTCGTCCTGACATTCTTTCACAACTTGAGGTTCAACACTGTGAACCTCAAGCAATACCATACCGTGTTTGCGACTCACTGCTGCCCATTTGGCAAGATGTTCCACCAGGCTTTGTACTGCTTGGCCACTGTCGATTAAATCCCCATCAGAGTCGACGAACACGCTGGTGCTACTGCCGATTCTGGCCGCAGCCCCGAGTTCATCCGCCGGCGCAACAAACGGCCGATCATGATCAAGAAACGAACGAATATGCAACACATTTTCAGTATCTTGTACACCATTTTGTGCCAAATCTTGCAACAACTGTTCGGGTTTATTGATATCACCCCACAAGGTTTTATGGGGTAATCCTTGCAGCGTTTTCTCGGTCTCAATGAGTGCCTTTTTGTTATAATCAACGCCAATCAGCAATAGCGGAAACTGATCTAAAACTTGGCCACGTCTACTGTGCTGTACAATATGCTGGTAGACACTTTTCAGTAGTGTTCCATCACCGCATCCCATATCCGCAATATATTTTGGTTGAGAAGCAAAGTCTTGGTTATCAAAGATAGTTGAAATGATACTTTGCAGATCTTTAAAGTATTTTTGATGTTGAAAACCACTGCCGGTGACATTGAGACTTCGGTCAAGGTGTTCTTCATCACCCAGCTCATCGCGAGTAAAAACCCCCCTGCAATTGCCAAATAAAAGTTCGCCACTCTGGTTAAACATCTTCTTGTAAGAAACCAGAGCGGCAGTAGTTCCGACGCGATCAAACAAAAATTGTCCAAAATGAGTGAGTGGGTGGTTGGCTTTTTGTCGATCAGCATGGCCCACTTTAAGCCACCCGCGATACACAAACAACTCTATTAGCTTTTGTTGTGCATCCGCACTGAAAGCATCACTCAATAACAATCCTCCCGACTCAACTCGTAGCCATTCTTGCTTTTTAAATAACAGCCAAAGTTGCAGACACCAAGCACCATCAAGATAGTCGAGTAATTCTGATTCTTCCCATGAAGGTGTTGCTTGTTCGACCAACCGGCAAAAATCGATCGATTTATCAGGGGTAAATTGGTTTAGATCAAACGCCAAAAGACGCTCCAAGCGGTTTAAATCGGGGCGAAAGGATTCCACTATGCTTCCCTGGGGAATCACATAGCGATCCCGCTGGCCGCGATCATCGACCACTTTTTCGAGCCACCCCATAGACTCAAACATTCGCAAAACTACATTTAAATTGCCTCGATTGGCATTCAGTTTTGCTGCCAAATCAAATTCAGAGATTGGCATGTTAGCGCGAATAGTATCAATTAAATTATGTCGAAAGCTGTGTAAAACAACGTGAGCAATAACAAACCCATGGGCTACACGATTGATCCGATCCAACATGCTCAGAAATCCTCTTGTTCCATTTATTATTTGTCTAATAAATATCTAACTCGGTTCAGGCACCGCTATTTATTATTCAATGACTTTTTATAAGTCTTTATTACGAATTTCCCAGTCTCCAAGTTATTGAATCACTGGCGCTATGGGATCACCAAAACTATTGAGTCGCCCGAGCTATCGAACGGGTAACGATGAGATTTGCAACCCGGATGCTTCCACCTCGGATAAATTTGTTTTCATAAAAGAAACCTTGACGCCCATCTCGGGCAAAATATTGGGGGACAATTGGTCTAGTTCAATCCTAACCTTTATGCTCGCCCTGGCTCGATTAACAGCGGGTATAATAGCTATCACTGAACCCTGATGAGACTGATCCGGATAGGCATCCAAAACCACCGATACCTGCTGACCGTGTCGAACCCGTCCGATCACTGCCTCACTAATATCGACTTCCACTTCTAAAGAACTCATATCAACAATGGTGCAGATCCCTGTTCTGGTGAATCCACCACCCGCGGATGATGGCGCAACAATTTCTCCTGCCTGGGCATTTTTTTCTATCACGACTCCGGTAAAAGGTGCGCGTATCGAATAATCCGCCTCCAAACTTTGCAATGAGGCCAGCTCTGCCTTCGCATGAGCTAGGTTCGCTTCATTTTCTTTTAATCGGGCCACACGAAGTTGCCGACTGAATTCTGCTTGGATTAATTCAAGCTCCACCGTAAATTGATTCTTTTTTAACTTCTGTAATTCAATATCTGCTAACTTCAATTCAATTTCTGCGTACTTTTTTTGTGCAGCAATGATGTCGATTTTTTTATTGGCAATTTCAATTTTCTTTTTGATATTTGTGCTGTCTAGTTGAGCCAGTATCTCTCCCTGAGTGACCCGCATGCCCTCCTCAAATTTAACATCCTGAATTAACCCCATAACTTTTGAAGAAACCGTCGCAATTTTTCGTGCCACAACATACCCTGAGGCGCTCAACTCCGAAGCAGACTCAGTCAGATATTTCGACTCATCCCTGACTGGCGGGTCTATGGGCATGGGAGAAGTAAGCTTCTCCGTCACAGCGACTCCCGCTTTTTCGACAACCGGCTCAGCAGAACCAAACAAGGCATAACCGGCAATAGCAAAGAGTGATACTAGAGATATTACAACGAGGACTGTAACTTTACCGCCATTAGACTCGTTTACTTCCGTGTCTTTGCTCATCAACTCACTAATTAATTTTTTATTATCTAAACTCATCGCTGTTAACGCACCTTTTTCCATAATTTGTACAGTTTACATACTGTCATGCAGTGACTTGGAGCTTTTCTAACTCTTAATTTTTCGATCTCTTAATTTTTCGATCTCTTAACTTATTAGATAATATTTGTTCTATTTTGAGTGTCAGATTAGAACATCCCACTAAATTATTCAACCTCAAATCGACAACTTAGTAGTCAACTAATTACCTAAATAAATTGTCTAAAATGAATCATTTACAACAATACCCTAAACAATCAGAGATAAAAATGTAACCTATAGATAATGTAACCCATGGATAGTCACTTACCGCTTCTCTAAGAATTCGTCGCGAACCTGATGGTTAACTACCTAAATGACCGAATAAACACGCACTGTTCAATTAACAAACTCATCCGCTCACACAACAACCAACTCTCATTAAACTCTTTTTTGGGCTCCCGTTGAACTCTCTTTAAACTCTTTTAGCAAAAATCAATCAGCAACCGCTTCCATTGACAGGCTTTGTAATTTATCTTGCTCAATGTAGACTAGCTTGTCTTGTTCTGACGTTGGGAAGGCTACCGAAGAAATTGCTCCCGTCGTCACATTCACGATACTGCTACTCTGACTCAAACGTATATCAAGCCCACAACTGATCTCGCCATGATTGAATAATCCTAAAACAAATTTATGTTTATGCAGTCCACGAACCCCAACCACAGGAATTTCTATTTCAACGGTCTCTTTTAATTCTTGAACTATCCATTCACTGGTTAGATCGAGACATTCATCGAGGAAAGCAACGGATTTGTCCTTACCAACATAAATTTGGTCTCCTCCCATTGAATTGGTGACTTTAAAAATATATTTGTCTTTTTGAGCGATGACTTGCGACTTGTTATCTTGGGTCAATATGAAAGAGTAAGGAATACTCACTTGAACCGCTTCGATCTCCTGGGCTGTTAAAAAGGGAAAGTTTTGTTCATCATGAAGTTTGGCAACCCATTTTTTATTGGACAGAACATTTGCCTCTATACCCGATACAATTTGGACACTACATCGCTTAGCTTCCTTAAAAATGTCAATGTGCTTATCCATATACTCCAATGGCATCCAATTAAACATCGCAATAGGTTGCCCCTTTGAAAAATGTTCTCGTATGTTAGTTTCGGTCACAAAAACAATCTCGATACCCGGCAGTACACTTTCAAGAACCTCTCGATAGACCCCTTTGCTTAAATATCCGGCGCTTTCAAAGAGACTATCGCCAAAAAATACAACTTTATTAATTCCCTGTGTTCGACATACGTTGGCCAACCGTTGCATTAACATCCATGCTGGAGAGTGAGCCGGGCGATACGGAAAATCAAACTCATCCATAAAGGATTTTAGCGGCGGATAACTTTGATAGCCCCCAACGGTGGAGCCGACATTAAACTCAATAAAGAAAAACTGACCGTTTGTGTCTTGAATGATATCAAACCGGCTCGCATCCTCAAATCCACGAGAAAGACTTTCCCAATCGACTAAAAATTCTAACTCAGCAGGCACCGCATACTCTTTAAGAAAGGTTTCATGATCGAGTTCAGATCGCTCCTTGCAATACATCTTCATGACGGCACTTTTTAATAAGTTGCCTTTTTTCTGTAAATCGAAAAACTCCCGTTCGTCTATCAATAACGGAATCGGTGCCATCTGCACGATGTGTGTCGCTTCATCTCGCATGTATTTGATCATTCTAGATAAAATACCATTAAGTTTAATGCTCTTGATATTTTTAACCAAGTACTCAACCCAATCCTTGTTAAAATCTGCAATTGTCATGCTCAACCTCTTTTTTATTAAAACTCATCCCTTCAACTATTGGGTCAGTTAATCTAAATTTGTTAACTTTGTGGTCATCCGCAACACATCAGAAACATTCAGCTCAGGCTCTGTCACAATTAATGCCAGAGCGCTCTTAAACAGCTCCACAAAATTGATCATGTCATTTTTTGAAAATGCACTGCCGTGGTAACCTAGTCGTCCGAGAAACTCGCCGTCTAAGCGAGTAATGTTAATATCCAGAGCGCTGAGTGAGGGAGCGGGCTCCAGTTCTACCTCATAATTTTCCAGAGTTAATCCGGCCACGTTTTGTGTTGCAAAATGGTTATCATCTTCAATGTAATGAAAATGAACTAGCAAATTAAACTCTTGCTGCAACGGGCATTGGCCTTTCACATAGTTTGCATCAATATGGGTATTGTCATACATTTCCGCGAGTGACTTTTGGATGTACATCAAAAAGTCAGCTAAGGATAATCCTTCATCAATGTCGGTCACTAGATAATAACTACAGGCGTAATTTCCTATTGAGTTAAATAGCTCAGGATAGTTTCGTCCCTCTAGGTCAATACACACCGCCTGAATATTTTGCTTGGAGAATTGCAACAAAGCCAACTGGTAGGCAGTCATTAATAAATTGTATGGCGTGGTGTTTTTTAACTGGCTCCATTCAGAAATACTTCGATTATCGATGGTTTCGATATTAATCGGCAAATAGTCCATCAATGCCATTGATGTCTCTGGCACCCAGTAGCTCGATTGGCTATTTAACAAATCAATTTTATCGCGCCAAAAATCAAGTTGTTGCTGCAACTTATTATCTTCGTGCCATTTCCGATACCAGTGTGCAAAATCTGAAAAATGCAATGTTTGTGTTTGGCTCGAAACTGGGGCTCCAGCTTGACACATTGTTTGATAACGGTCGAACAGCTCGGACAATATTAGCTGTCTTGAATTGCCATCGACCGATAAGTGATGAGTTTTGATCACTAACAGTTGCTCATCTGCCCGAAACTTACATAGCACAACTTTAAAACCAAACTCTTTAACAAAGTCAAACGGCGTTTCAGATTCACGTTTGATATAGTTATCGACTTGTTGCAAGGCGTGATTGTAATTTAAATGGCTAAAATCTTGAGTTTCTAGTACCATTGACTGGGCATCATCAATCACAAGATAAAGTTGATTTTGACTTATTTCTAATCGAGCGCGTAACGATTCATGATTGGCTACTAGCTGATCGACACTCTGCTCAAAAGCCTCGCTATTCAAGTGACCGGTCAATCTTTTTACCATTATGGCATTACCACTCGCCGCGAGCTGCTTGTTTAGCTTTGCGATAAACCAGAGAGTTTGCTGGGTAAAGGTCGCTTGAACTCGATTCAATGCCATTCTTTTTAATGGTAAAGTATGCTCGTTGGCGTCATTTTTATTGTCTCGAATATAAGTCAATAACGCGGCTTTATTGCGCTTAATTTCGTCTTTGATGGCTTCCGTTAATGAACTTCCCGGCGCGTCAACGATAAGTCCCCCCTGATCGGATGTGGATAATTTGATATCTAACGCATGTAATTGTTTTAGCAACATGCCGGGGCCAAATTTTGCTTCAATCAGATCCGCCTGAGACTGCAACGACGCGTTTTCCCAAAAATCAGCCAGTAACAGTTTAATTGAAAACTCTTCACTGATTTTTGCAATTAATCGGATGGCAGACAGTGAATTTCCTCCGGCTTTAAAGAAGGTGGTCGAGGGATCACTTATTGTGTCAGCAGAGATATTTAATACACTACTCCAAAGTGATGCTATTTGCTTTTCAAACTCTCTCAGCGGCCGGGTTGGCTCAGATGTTTTTTCTTCTCTTTCTTGATAGCTTTTGAGAAGTGCGTTGCGGTCTAACTTTTTATTCGGCGTCAGCGGCATTTCTGTGACCACGACATAATCGTCGGGTAACATGTAATGAGGTAACTTAGCCCGTAGATACTGTGACCATTTTTGTTGGGGCTCAGTACGTCGGTCGCTGCGTTGTTGATCGATGACCACAAATGCGACCAATTCACTGTCACCGGGCAATTCTTTTGCACAAGCAACGACCGCTGCATTGTCTACATCATCCAAATTGATCAGATGGGTTTCTATGTCACCTAACTCAATACGATAACCGCCTTTTTTAATTTGATGATCCATCCGGCCAAGAAATTGTAATTCACCGTTCGCTAACCATTTGACTAAATCACCTGTACGGTAAAGTTTAACCACTTCACCATTGACCAGTTGATAGTCAACAAAGCGTTCCGCAGTCAACTCTGGCTTACCCAAATAGCCAGCGGTTACCCCTTCTCCACCAATGTACAACTCACCAGAAGCTCCACGGGGAAGTATTTCCGCTTGTTGATTCATCACAAACACAGAGGTATTGGCAATCGGTTTACCTAATGAGATCGCCGAAGAACTGATTTGTTTAGCAGTGGACCAAATGGTGGTTTCGGTTGGGCCATACATATTAAATACCCGAGTACCCACTGTTTCATTCAGTTCTGTTGCCACATGTTCAGGAAGCGCTTCACCTCCGACTAAGATGGTGTCTAACTTATCTAAGGCAATTTTACCCGTCTCACTCGCCAGCAACTGGTGGGCAAACGATGGCGTACATTGCATATGCGTAACGTCATGGGCAAGGATCATTGACTCAGGTGATTGATATCGGTCACTCATTGAGGACAAGAACTGCTGCTGCACCCGAAAGCTTTCTCTTAACTGCTTCAGCCGCGTCAGCGACTTTAATCCTTCGAGAACTTTGCTTTCTTCAACACCAAAATCAATTAGGCAGGCAACTTCTGTCACGCCCATTGCAGCAAGTTGATCCGTCATCGCCAAGTTAACCTCAACACTACCAATCAAGCCAGCCGTTTGAGAATACTTACGATATGCCAGTTCGATCAAATCTTCCTGGTGAGTTTCAATGTCTAAATTAGTTTGCTCAGCCAGTGGTTTAAGTAAGTTTAGCGATGAGCGTAAATAGTTTTTAAAGGGCTCTTTAACATCTTCCTCTAGTGTCTCTGCGTCATCCGTTAAATAAGTGTGTAACATCACCGCCACTTTAGCACAGCTCTCAGCAAACCCATGATCGGTTAACGCTTGGCGATAAATATCAATATTCTTGCTTAACACTTCTAATTCCTGACCCAACACATGCGTCAGAAGGCTGGCGCCAATACTTCCGGCGTAGCGAAAAGTTTCTGAACTTCCCGCAGCGGTTAACCAAACTGTCAGTTCTTGTTGCACCGCCCGTGGGTACACCTCTACCTGAATCTCTTGATCAACACCATTGATACGCGTAACCGATTGCCCTTGCCAAAGGGATTGCACTTCGCTGATTTGTTCGCGCATAATTTGATGTCGATTTTGGTGGGAACCCGGCCGGAACACAAAGTCATTGGGGTGCCACCCCGAGGCGAATGAAAGCTCAACTCGCCCATTGGAAAGGTTATCAACCATAGACCACTCTTCAGCAATACGAATACTGTCGTGTAATGGCGAGGCAACACTTCCAGAGCGAATTTTGATACGGCTGGTTTGCGCGGCCACCGCTGCGGCTGCGACTGAAGGATTCGGATAGAGTGCACCAAATGAATGGAAATGCCGTTCTGGAATCCAAACGGCTCGCAACCCATGTTGGTCCGCGTACTCCGCACCTTTAAGTAATAAGTTATAGCCATTCTGACTGTCACTCGCATCATAAGCGGCAAAATAAAACAAGCTAAAGTCTAATGGTTTGCTTTGCACCGTGGGTACCGGTAAATCCGGTTGTAGAACCACCTGACACCCGCGGGTTAGCGTCCACAACAATTCGAGAACCGAAATATCAAATCCCATACTCGTCACAGCTAACCAGACTGAATCTGAATTCACGTCGGGAAACTGTTGCGTCATGGCGGCGAAAAAATTATTCAGGTTTTGGTGGGTAACTTTGACGCCCTTGGGTTTTCCGGTTGAGCCAGAAGTAAACATAACGTAAGCCAGACTGCCCTCATCCACAAGGCTAGTGACCAGCGGAGAGCTATCAAAGTCTTTGGTGGCCGATAGTAGATTCTCTGGCGCATCAAGCACAAAACAATCTAAGCCAGAAGGTTGCGGTAAAATGCCGACAATTGCTGACTTGGTAACGATACGCTCAAGCTTGGCACTGTCAATAATGTCATTGATTCGAGCTAAAGGGTACGAGGGGTCAAGAGGGATATAATGGGCCTTTAACTTGATAATTGCCAGCATAACAACCGGCATTTCAATGGTCCGATCAAGAAGAACACCCACTGGGCTACCAGATTCCATCCCCAAATTTTCAAAAGCACGGCAATAATAATCAACCATTTTTATCAGTTCTGCGTAACTGACTTCCCTAACACAGTCGACCAGTGCGATTTGGTCTGGATGAGCTTGCGCTTGCTCTTCAATCAAAGCAACTAAGGATTGATTGCGTTCAAACGGAACTTGTGGACCATAGGCTAATCTATTGACTTCATCTCGCCCCACCGAATGAATTCTTTTCAACGGAGCTCTCGCTCGCTCAAGCACCAGAGTCAGTGTTGCTAAGTAACTTTCGACAACTCTTTGAATGGAACTGTCTAAAAATAAATCCGTGCTGTACTCTATGACTCCTAAAATGTCGCCATTGTCAGTCTGTGACATATACAGTGACATATCGAGCTTTGAAAAATTGACTGGCGTAGCAGCGGGTTCAATTTGAAGTTCACCTAATGACATGCGTTTCGATGTGTCTTCTTGGAAAGAGAAAAAGACCTGGAAAATCGGATCATAATGAACATCACGATCCGGTTTGATGCGCTCGATAATATCCAGTAACGAGACATGCTGATTGTCAAAAGTATCCAAAACGATATTCTTAACTTTTGCAACCAAATCAATAAATGATTCTTCTGGTTCTAACCCACAAGCCATTGGTAGCACATTGATAAACAAACCTGGAATGTTCTCAAACGCCTCTTCCATTCGGTTTGCTTGAGGTGTACCGACCACTATTTTTTCTTGACTTGAATAACGCCAGAGTACTAAGTAGTAGACACTCAAAAATACCATATAGAGAGTCACTTGTTGCTGCTCGGCAAATTGGCGACTTTGTTGAGCTAGGTTAGCAGGAAGATTGAAGCGCACATTCTTGCCGCTAAAAGTACGCTGACCACTGCGCTCAAAATCGGTTTCTAAGTTAATACATGGTGGAAAGTCTTGCAGTCGGTGGTACCAAAAATCTAAGCTGTTGGAGAAAGCTTTACTTTTCCTTAGCACCTGTTGCTGCCAAATACAATAATCGCGGTAGTGATAATCTATCGGCTGCAATGCCGATAGCTTGCCATCATGTCGATAGAGAGTGCTCAATTCAGAAAATAGGATTTGGGTTGTGATACCATCGGAAAGAATATGATGGGTGTTAATGATTAAGACATGGGAAGCGTCTGACTCAAACAAAACTCGAACACGAAACAGAGGTTCATTTTCGAGATCAAAAATATAATCTCTCTCATAAGCAAGAACGTCAGCAATATTAACGCCTGTTTCTACTCTGATCTCCAAGCTATCCTCGACTGGTCTTTCAAACTGCACCGGCTCACCCTGCTCCAGAGCAAAGCGCGTGCGCAACACGCCGTGGCGTCGATAAAGTCCCTGAAAAGACGCAATTAAATGTTCCTGATTTAAATGGCCTTTAAGTCGATAGGCGATGGGCACATTGTAAGCATTGGTTTGGTGTTGAGCAGCCAACCAAATTGGCAACTGCTGCGTTGCCAATGGGTAACTATGCGAAGTCGTCGAAGACGAAGAGTCGGCTCTATTATCGGTTATCGATTCCGGCTCAGTTCCTTGCCGCAAATACTGGAGGATTTCATGCTTATGATCACGAATAAATGCGGCTTCATTAGGTTTAAGACCCGAAGACTTTGTTCGGACTTCTAACTTACCCGCATTTTCTGATAAAGCGATATATTTACTCGTGAGTCTTTCAACAAATTGAGAAATTTTCATTTGGAATCCTACTGTGTATTTATATTATCCATTCTTGAAAAGGATCTATCGAACCAATCAGCCATCACTCAATTAAAAAGTAAAAACTTCCTCTTCTTCGTCTTCCGGAATTTGTTTATTTCTCTCGATAAGCAAATTAGCCAGAGCCCTAGGCGTTTGGTTGTTCATAATGTCTCTGACATCGACGTAAGCACCTATATCTTTGAAAATAAGAGCTTTTAACTTCAGTGCCATCAGTGAATGCCCGCCTTTACTAAAAAATTGCTCATCGACCGACATTGACAGAATCTCTAATACCTGGCAAAACAACTTCACCATAGATTCTTCCATCTCATTCTCAGGTGCAACATCGGGACGTTGCAATTGTTTTGTCGCAGCAATCAACTCTGGCAATTTTTTTCGATCAAATTTGCCGCTCAGTGTTGTGGGGATTTCAGCGAGTCTTTGATACTGTTCAGGCACCATATAACTTGGCAATCTCTCACTTAAAAAGCGACTCAACTCTGAGTACTCGAATTCTTGGTCGGCTACATAACAGGCAACCAAGCGTCCTCCAGATTCGGTGGTCTGAGCAAACACAGCAACTTGCGACATCTCTGGATATTGTTGAAGCGCTATTTCTACTTCGGCTAATTCAATTCTAAAACCCCGTATCTTAACTTGGTTGTCATTTCTTCCAACAAAAAACAGGTTGCCGTCTTCTGCTCGCCGCACCATATCTCCCGTTCGATACACAATATCTCTCGGGTCTTGACTGAGCGGGTTAATAACAAACTGTTGCTGAGTTAAAGTAGGATTATTAACATAGCGATTACCAACCCCGATCCCGCCAATATAAAGTTCACCAACAACATTGTCAGGACAAAGGTTGCCGTAGTCATCAAGTACCAATAAGTGGCTATTAGAAAGGGCCTTTCCTATCGGGGTAATTCTATCGATCGCATCAACTTCCGCCTGTGGAACAGGATATAAAGTACTGCAAATCGTCGTTTCTGTGGGCCCATAACTATTAATAATTTGTAAGTTTGGAATTCTCGCTTGAATACTGCGCAGTAAATTTTCAGAAACCGGTTCAATTCCTACCAACAACCGCTGCAAAGACAATCGATTAGCCTTATCCGAGGTCAACCATTGATCAAAGTATTTTAAGAAAAATGGTGGAATCCACGCAGAGGCGATTTGCTGGTCACAGAGCCAATCAAACAGCAGATGGGCATCGGTTTTGTAGGATTCTGGTAAAACTTTAATGCACCCACCAAAACAGAGTACCGAAAAGATCTCATACATAGAAATGTCAAAAGACAAACTGGTCCATAACATGCCGTTGGTGGATGACTCTAACGGCTTGATACTGTCAATATCCTGCAATAAGTTAACCACCGCTTGATGGGTGATCTCGGCTCCCTTCGGATGACCCGTTGAGCCAGAGGTGTATATTACGTACGCGGTTTTATTCGGTCTCGAAAACGGCGTGGTTAAACGCACGGTCTGCTGGAGGGTCAATTTACTAAACACATGTTGTTTTGTCTTCACGCCGGATATTATCCCGCCCTGCGCTTCATCAACAAGAATAAAGTCGAGACCGCAATCGTCTGCGATAAAATCAATCCGCTGTTCAGGTAATTTCAGGTCGATAGGAACTATCACACAACCAGCTTTTAAAATAGCCATCATGGCAATCAGGGTTCGTTCACTGACTCCCATAGCGACACCAATGTAACCGGTACTTTTGTGTTGCATAATGACGTTGGCCATCAAATCGCTCTGTTCATGCAATGATTGATAGTTCGTGCTATTACTTTCTGATTGGTAAGCCCAGTGAGTATCTCGCGGCGACTTTGCCCAACTCGAAACCAAGGCATCGAGGGTGGGAAGCATAGGATAGTCCGCCGGGAGACATGGTTCCTCTGTTAAGATAGGGGCGGCGCCTGAGCATAGTTTAAACTCTTTTAAAGGTCTCGGCGTGTCAGACAAACCTTGCGAGAAAATAGCTTTGAAGCTGTTAATAAATTCCTCGATGAATGCCTCTGCGAATAAATCTTTTCGATACTCCCATACGATATGCACCGGATCACCAGCTCCCTCATTCCCTCTTCTCGGCACGACAGCCAAAGTCATTTCAAATTTAGGATTTCCTGACGTTAACCCCTCAACCAGACGGGTGTCTACCCCTGGAAGCGTCAGTTCTCCTAAAGGTGAGTCATGGAAACCAACCATTATGCTGAAAAATGGCGTACTACCACTGTGCCTTTCTGGGCTAACCGTTTTCACAACTTCATCAAATGGCAGCTCTTGGTTATCTTGGGCTTGCAAAATCGTGCTCTTTACTTGTTCCACAAACTCTAACCATTGCAGGTTTTGATCCACCTGATTAACCAGTACCACCGTATTCACAAACATCCCAAGAATATCGGCAGCATTCTTCCAACTTCTATTCGCCATTGGCGAACCAAGAGAAATTTCTTTTTGATTGGAATATTTTGCTAACGTGAGTTTGAATGCAGCGATAAAATAAGAGTAAGTTGTCAGATGATTGGTTCGACAATAATTTTCACAAGCTTCCCAGGTTTCTCGATCGAGCATGACCCGCTTGAACGCCCCCTCTGGTTCCGCCTGATTATTGATGTTAATCTTGGGCAAGTTAAGGTCACCGCGCACACCTTGCAGCTGCTTCTTCCAATACCGCCTTTGTTGATCAGCTTGCTCGCTGCTCACCCAGCTCTGCTGTGTTTGAACAAAATCAAAATAATCTATCGGCGCATTGGGTTCTTGCGCTTCATCCAGCACGGCATTTTCTGAAAACAATTTATATTTATCGAAAATACGTTCGAGAAATAAATTAAATGACCAGCCGTCGTGAATGAAATGGTGCTCCAATATCAAGAGCACGTATTCATCGGCAGACACTTTATATAAGACAAATCGATAGAGTAATTCGTTATAAATATCGAAATGATAATTGATCTGTTCATTCACTAAATCATCGACGCTTAAACTCTCGTGCTGACTTTCGTCGGAGGATAAATCCAAGAATTCAAAAACCAAGGGTTGATTAGGACGATAGAGCATGACAGGCTCGTCATTGATTTCTTTAACAATACAATTGGCTAACCGGTTGCGTGACTGTACCCAAGATAAACTGTTACGTAGTGCCGCCACATCTAAATCGCCTTTAAACGATAATTTAGCGGCAAAGTTGTAGGCTTTATCCATGCTTATTCGCTGCGCTTCAAACCAAATCGCCCGCTGGTTATTTGAAAAGGGTAAGCTAGCGGCAGTCGTTAACTCAGGATCGACTTCAATAGAAACCCAGTCTTTTTGTGTACTATCTTGCTGACTTTCTAGATAAGCCAATAACTTTTTAGGTGTGGCGATTTCAGAAAAACTGGATTTGGGTATCATAATTCCCAACTCAGCTTGAATTTTTTCTAGCAACAGCAACATGCCAATAGAATTGCCCCCTTTAGCGAAGAAGTGACTATCTTCATCAATCTCAACCCTCAGTACAGAACGAAAACATTCCATTATGGTAGACAGTTTATTACTATTATCGATACTTGCGTTCATTTGATTGCCTCGTCCATCGGGTTTAGGGAGCTTAGATTTATCCACTTTACCATTACTGGTCACGGGAAACTCAGGAAGAAGATAAAGATGATTCGGTACTAAGTAGCCAGCCAATTGCTGCTCTAATTGCTGCTTTAAATCTGACTCATTTAATTGATAACCTGGCGCAGCCACAACATAACTAACAACCTGCAAATTACCTGTTTCAGAAAAAGCATGAGTGCATACGTAAGCCCGATCCACCATCGGCATATTAATCAGGCAACGTTCAATTTCGCCAAGTTCAACACGATTACCTTGTACTTTGATCTGGTCGTCACTGCGGCCGACATACTCAATATTGCCATCGCTGCGCATACGGCATCGATCACCTGTGACATACAATTTGCTTCTTTCTTTCTTAGAAAAAGGATCGTCAATAAAGTGCTTTTGGTTCAACTCACTTTGTCCAAGATAGCCAAGACTGACGCCAATGCCACCGATCAGTAATTCACCAATTTCACCATCCACTACCGGATTTAGATTTTCATCGACAATATATAACTGCACGCCTTCGACCGCCTGGCCAATATGTGGCATATCGTTCGCTTCAGATTCATTTTCGACTAACCCTATCGTTGCCATGATGGTGGTCTCAGAGGGTCCATAAACATTATCAACTGGACAAGGGAAATCTTTTGGCGGTCTAACTTTTAATCGCTCACCACCGGTCATCATGTACCTAAGGTGTGGTAACTCTAGGGGATTATTTTTATAAGATATTAATAAGATTTCCAACAAACCTGTAGGTAACCAACTTAAAGAAATTTGATTTTCTGCTAACCACTTTAAATACAGTCGTGCAGATAACTTAGTATCTTCGTCAGGAATATAGAGTGTGGCACCGCCGCCAAGCGCTAACCAAATATCAAATAATGCAGCGTCGAAAGCGACACCAGCAGTAAAGGTGGTACGGTCATTGGAAGTGACTTGATACCTAGCCTGTAAATCTTGAGTTCGCGCCAGCAAAGCTGCATGAGAAACTTGAACGGCTTTAGGAATACCCGTTGTTCCTGAAGTAAATATGATATAGGCGATATTGTCTGGCGCGAAATTCACCGAAGTTTTAAATACTGGGTAGCGACTAGCGCGACTAGTGAGCAGTTCATAATCAAGGGTTATTAGAGAAGTGTCTGTGTTTGTCGCGGATAGTAAGACACTGTGACCAGCATGACACAGACAGAAAGTTGCCCCCACCATAGCAAATGCGGTTCGATACCGATTAATCGGAAGATCGACGGCCAAGGGCACATAAGCAGCGCCCGTCTTCATGACCGCAATCGTGCTAATGACATATTCCGCGGATCGTTCCATCACAATCGGGATCACCGAACCTTTGCCAATGCCCTGAGAAATCAGGTAATGAGCCAACTGGTTTGTTAACTCGTCAAGCGACTGATAGGAAACGCTCTCTGTTCCCGCCACTAACGCTTGAGTATTCCCCTGTCGCTGAGAAAAATCGCGTAAATTATCAATTACAGTTATTGTTTTTATCATAATGACAAACATCCATATTTATATCTTCTTCTACTAACACCAGCCAACTCAGTGCTTCATCTAGAAATCATTAATAATGTAAGTCTTGCTAAGCCGACGCGCCGAACACCGTTTGGTGTTCGGCGCTGGTCATAACGAATTCAACTCGATCAATAAGATCAATAGATGCCGATTAAATTCAATCTTTTTGCTCGTTTTTCCATCTTTTTATAAAGAAAAATACCAATCACCATATAGACAAATGAGTTCAACAAAATAATTAAGTAATCGGTCATGACTAGCTCTGCACCATTCAGTATGGATGCCTTAGCGGCTGACGCACCGAACGCAAATGGCAAGAAACTGAATGCGTTCACTGGAAATGCGTCTAACGCAACCAATCCCATCAAACACATAGTCATCAAGCCGGTCACAATAGCCACCCGTTTATACACCAATGCCAGTCCACAGTTGATTAAACCAATGCCCACCAACGAAGGTGCGGAAATAATCAGCAACGTAAAGAGTTTGAAGAAATTCAAATCGATCCAATTGCTCGATAACGCCATAGCGACGTAAACAATTGCCACCAGTTGAACCAGACTCCAAAATACTTTAACGATCACACGAGCAAATAACAGATTTAAAAATCCCTTGGGGCACATCACGAGCTGATCGATATAGCCTCGGTTGTTATCTTCCACCACACCATGGGGTGCGGAGTTAAACGCGAGCATGGCAAAAATATACATAAAATAGCCGAACATAAGGCCATTTAATGAACTATTAAGGTCTTCAACTTGACCTGGAATAAACGTTTTAGCACCATAGAATAAACCAAGAAATATCGCGCTGTAGATCAATACAAATAAAATACTTTCAAACCAATACTGAATTGTCATTGACATATGCAGTCGATATTCAGCTTGAAATAACCTCCAAAATGGCATAATGAGTCCTCTAAGCTACCTTATTAATAACACAACTATTTTTATACGCTTCTTCTAAAGAAATGGGTGAGATCTGTAATTCTTTAGGCACCAATGATTCTTTATGAATCCAATTGATGAGCGGCAATGGCCGATCAATATCGTCGTACTCCATAAAGAAAGAATCATCTTTAACATTCCAGTTCAATTTACCCGTTTGTAAATGAATTTCATTGTCTTTAATCAATCGTTTAATATCATTGTTCGGTAAATTGAGTTTGAAAACATATTTAAAGAAATTGGTCCGAATATCTTCTTTAGAGCCATCAAAGATAACTTCTCCATGGCTCAGAACAACCACGCGAGTACAAACTTTATCGATAAAACCCATGTCATGTGAGGTGATGATCAAACCACGCTCATGTTGATTGGATTGATCTATGATGATATTACTCAAGTCGTCAACGGCTGCTACGTCAAGTCCTAGGGTGGGCTCATCAAGTAACAATAGTTTAGGCTCGTAAGACAAAACACTGGCTAATGCAGCCTTTTGTCGATTGCCAGACGAAAGCTGACCAACGATTCGCTTACCGTATTGCTCCAGCCCCAGCTGCTGAGTAATTTCTTTTAAATTGGCTTTAACATCTGCCGGGGCCACGCCTCTAATACCTGCCGCGTAATAAGCATTTTCCGCAACCGATAAACGCCAATTTAAATTTTGTCGGCCTTCGAGTACAGCACCGATACAAGACAAGTAATCTTTCTTCTTTTTGATCGGCTCGCCATCAAATAAAATGTCTCCCTTTTCATATTCAATCAGGGTACATATAGCTCGTATAGTTGTAGTTTTACCCGCACCGTTCGCCCCAAGTAAGGCGACCCTTTCGCCAGGATTAACCTGAAAGCTAACATTTTTTAACGCTTGTTGATCTCGATAACTTTTGCAGATCTCTTTGACCTGTAACATATAATTCCCCTCATTAATTGAATTCCAAGCTACCTTTTTGGTGATTCTCTTTGGTAATTCTTTTTAGTACTGTTCTTTCGTTTTGTTCTTTCGTGTTGCTATAAACTGTTTCTTGATAGTATTTTTATCGTATTTCTTTCAATGAGTTTATTAGGGCGTTTCCCAAGGAAACAGTCCTGATTGTTGATAGTTTTTTATTGCTTGAATATTTTCCTGGTCGCTAAAAATTTCTCGGTTAGCCTCTACCGCGATGGACTTTATTTCATGGGTATTCAAAGCAATCAATCGATTCATATACCTCTTGTAACGGCCTATTGCCTTAGCGGACAGTCGCCTTGCGCCTATCAAATGTTGCCGAAGCAAAATATCAATGTTGTTATCAATTGCATCAACCAACCCCCAGTCTTTGGCGCGGCTGGCATCAATAGGGCGAGTTGCAAGAGACATGTAATGACAGGCCTGAGGTCCAGTTTTTCGCATCATAAAAGGCATCACACAGGCGGGAAATAACCCAAATAACATTTCCGACAAAGAAAAAGTTGCCGTTTCAGAAGACAAGACGATATCGCAGGCAGCAACAAACCCAAGTCCTCCGGCATTAACTTTACCCTCTACTACGGCAATTGAAGTAAAGGGACCATTTGAAATCTTATTCCATATGTCGAATAACCGTACCGGAATATCGGATACGTGACGACTCTGATATAACTCGTCAATATCGTCGAAGTCTGCACCAAAACAAAAATACGATTCGTCACCTCGCAGCACCAGAGCTTTAATATCATGAGGCAGATCATTCAAAATACGCTCAAATTCAAAAATGATTTCGCTGTTAATGGCGTTTCTTTGATTGGGCCGATTAAAGGTGATAGTTAACACCTTTTGCTGATAATCAATTTTTAGTGGCTCCGTCATACTTATACCCACTGATACTCTCGGTGAAACTCGTTGATCTTTGAGAGAAACAGTCTTTTGCCGGAACTTTTGCTGACATTATTGCTAGGACTATTACCAGAACTACTCTCTGAACTGGGCGTGTAAAACTTAGTGTGTAATTCTTGATCCAGTTGGATATTCCGAGTGCCGAAAGCGACTAATGCATTTTCTCTTAGTAAGGTTTCGTATTCATCGATACTCAAACGGTAACGTTGTGACAGTAATTGGGCAAAGTTCAATGACTTGACATATTGCTGCCCGTATTGGGTGAAAACGCCACTGTAAAATTCTGAGCAGCAACCAGAACCATAAGAAAATATGCCAACTCGGGCGGCATCCAAATTGTCAGAATTATATATTGTGCTTACCAACGCAAGAAACACCGTTCCGCCCATAATATTTCCAACCTGTTGACAAAACACCAAACTGGGCTCCACGCGTTTACGGAAGTCCGTTTCAATAGCATCGGGTTCCATTTTAAACTGCTTTCTCATCATATTACGATGAGCGCCTTTGATCATTCCGCCGAAGGGTGTATGAAAGGATAGATAATTAAAAGACTTAAGGTAATCGGCTTCGGGAACTTTTTTCTTGTATTCCTGATAAGACTTATCACAACAATCCAAAAAGGATAATAGAGATAAATCGGAGTCCCCCGCCTCACTGTCAGGTAGCGGTCGGCAAGTATCCATCACTTCATGCCCGTAATAGCCATTAGCACCGACATCAGCAATAAACACTTTTGGATTATCGCTTACTAATAATGCAACCGCACCAGCCCCGGTTGAAGGCTCCGCATACGACCAATCTTCGGTGAGACTGTCTCCTCCTTCGGCGACCGTGTAACGGGCTAGATCCGTCATGATAACCAACGCTTTGGCACCTGGAGAAACACCAGATAAAATAAAATTCAAAGCCATTTGATAACCAGCAGTTCCGGAATAACACGCTTGCTTAATTTCAAATAAACGGCAGCTTTTTTCTAGGCCTAAATAATCATGAACGTAAGTACTCAAGGATTTACCAAAGTCGATTCCAGACTCAGTGCAGGTAATGACCATTTCAATTCTGGATTTTTCTTCTTGGCTTAACCGCTGAACCATGGGCGCTGCGGCATTCACTGCAAATGTCACGGCATCTTCATTTAAAAGTGCAACACCCTTTTGCTTCATTAATAAGTTTTCAAAGCGGTTGCCATCCAGTTTACGGTGCTTTGCAAGTTCCATCACGTCTAAACACGCGGTCCCACCGTAAATTGAAATGTCTTCTATACCAACGTTCATCTTCCCTAAAATCTCCTGTTTTAAACTGTTTATAGCTTCGGTTTAAACTTTATAATTTTGCCAGTGCGAGCGCACTATTCACTCCACCGAACCCCATACTTAAGGTGATTGCTTTATCAAAAGGCCTTTCTTCAACCTCTTGTCCAACCCAATTTAACTCGTGACACACTGGATTAAGAAGGTTGGGATTAGCGTGCATAAAGCTTTGTTGCATTTGTAATACAGTGACAACCGTCTCAGTTAAACCGGCGGCAGTAAGACCATGCCCTAGCAAAGATTTAGAGGCATTTATTTTTGCATTAACTAGTCGAGCTTTTCGCAAAGCCTCGGACTCTGTCTTATCGCCTAGAGACGAACCTGTGCCATGGCTATTCACATATTCGACTTGATCGGCCGACCATTGCGCCATTTGCAAACAATGAGCGATAGCGGTTAACTCTCCTTCAACACTGGGATCCGGTCCGCGGTTACCATCGACATTTAATCCATAGCCTTCAAGCAGAGCATAAGATTTCTTGGCTGAGGGATATCGCTTATGTTCAGCAGCTACCAGAACAACCGCTGCCGATGATTCGCCGTATAAAAAGCCCGTGCGATCCCGATCGAACGGGCGACAAACTTGCTGATAGTTACCTTCATAAGCATTAATTGCCATCGCCCCCGTATTGGCGAAGGCTTGTAACTCTAAATAAGACAAATCTGCCAAGGCACCCACGACAACACAGGCTGCTAATCTCCCGGCTTCAATTTCCTGGGCAGCTTTGATCAATGCAACCTGACTACTTGCCGATGCCGCACCCACCGAATAAGCAAGACCTTTAATTCCAAAATGGCTGGTACAAAGCCCACAGAGATCCGTATCCATAAATCCGAGAGCGTGATGTGCCGGAACAAATGGGGACGCCTCAGGATATTTTCTTTGCAGCAATAACTGCTGTCGCAGTTGAAAATTACTACCGCCGACCACCAATCCAATATCTTCAGCGTCAATATGATCAATATCAGCATCAACCAAAGCTTCTTCGACCACTTGTATAGCAGCTCTCGCACTTAAAGAGGTGTTTCTAAATTGACGATCATCAGCAGAATAAACGAGCAACTCATCTGGAATTTCGGCACCAATAAATGGTAGCGCACCCTCCCGCCCTGGCCGTTGTAAATGACCAAACTCGCGTTTGGCTCGACGTAAAGAAGCCACCAGAGCTTCTTTGCCGGCACCTATAGACGAAACAACGCCAACACCTGAAATGACTGCCTTAGTCAAGATTAACCATGCCCTCAATTTTATCCGACAACTCACCAAGGTTTTTAGGGCCAAATAACGACACCACTGGAATTGAAATATCCATTTCTTCAAGAGCGTTTAATAAAATCTCAGAGCGCTCCATTGAATTAGCACCTAATTCGACCAAACTGCTATCGCGAGTGATGAGGTTAGCATCCACATCGGTTAAGACATGGCTCGCATGACGAACCAAAGTTTGAAAAATACTTAATGAATCCAAAGACTACAAGCTCCTTAATTAACAAGGTTAGGTAGCATACCTAAACCAAAAACCAACCAAAATTTTATTATCAATCGTTGTCAGGTGTCTGTCAGGTGACAGAGTCCTCAACGATTAAAGCCCTCAAGGGTTAAAAAAGCCCTGCTCTCACAATTTATGTTGTTAGAAAACGATGCCTTAACAAAACAGTATCACTAAGAGTAAGATATGTTACCTTGTCGTTAAGAAACACTCTCTACTTCTTGGTAGTTTGACTTGATTTGTCGAACCAATCCGCTCAGCACAGTTCCTGGCCCTAACTCTTCAAAGTCATTAACTCCGATACTCAGAAGGTAATTAATCGAATCTGTCCATCGGACCGAACTGCTTAACTGTTCCGTTAATAGTCGAGTCACCGTTTCTTTTTTATAGGGTTGAGCGGACACATTGGAAATAACCGGGATACGCGGCGCTCCGAATCGATACTGGGTGAGAAATTCGCCAAACTCCTCGCCAAACTCTTTCATATAACGAGAGTGAAATGGAGCACTCACATTTAAGGGGATAACTATTTCTCCAGCTTCTTCCATAATTTTTCTGAATGTATCCAGATCATTGACAGGGCCGGCAACAACCGTTTGATTTGGAGAGTTGAAGTTTGCGATATCAATCGAACTGATACTGTTTTGGGATAGGATTTGTTTTATTTTTTCTGCAGTACAGGAAACCACAGCAGCCATGCCGCCATTATGAGCTTGCGACATGAGTTCGCCGCGCTTTTTCACTATTTCTAAGCCTGCCTCAAAGTCGAACACTCCGGCTGCAAACAAGGCACTGTATTCACCTAAACTATGCCCTACCATAAAATCGGCAGACACTTCATAACGTCTTACTTTTGCCAAAAAACTTAATGAATTGACTATATACAAAGCAGGTTGAGTAAATTGGGTTTGTCCAAGCACTTCCTTGTCATCATTAAGACATAAGTCAACGACAGAGTAACCCAGTACATCGTCGGCTCGCTGAACATACTCTTGGAATAGATCAAATAACTCCTCGCCCATCCCCTTATGCTGAGACCCCTGCCCGGGGAAAATATACGCCTTCATAAATTTACCTTTTTATTCAAATCCATATATCCCTGCAAATGACTTTAAACGCTTTTTTGCTTTTTATTTGACGCACATTTTATTATTTCAGATGCATTTTAAATCAAATATTTCGCCATTCTGAATAAACAACACGCATAATTTAATCGGTAAGGAGGAGTGTCACTGCCTGGAGCAAGTTACGATAATCATCCCTCTTAATTGCAAAAAACTAACGCTCACTCACAGCATTATCCACGATTTCATTCCATTTATCACGTCAAAAACCTGTACAACAAACAACCAAAACAATAATATTTGTTCATTTAGCGAACAGTATTGCACCTCCTAGTGTTCTGCGCAACTAAATCAGGACACTTTTTTTAAGGAACTTTGCTCATATTCAATTGGCGACAGATCACCATTTGCTGTATGAAGTTGTCATAGTGCATATTCTCTCCAGCTTTGATCACTAAAATCACTTGTAAATGATCACTTTTATGCTCTTAATGATTTTGCCGATCAAAGCTTAATACCACTCGTAACCGAGTTCACGTTTTATCATTTTTGTAGGTTGTTCTTTATGTGTATTTAGACGGTATTGATGCTAAAGCGTTGAGATATTTAGAAACACTTCTGACAATGTCGCAGGTTGCGTAAGTGATGGTACTCTAGGCGCAGGTCAAACTAAGTTTGATGATATCACAGCTGTTCCTGATGTTACTTATTATTAGGCAATAGTGTTTGATAGTAATGGTGCTGAAATTTCTCAAGTTATTGAGTCTCTGGCAAGCACGGGGCGATTCAATAATAAGAAAACAGGCAAAGCGGATGTGGCGCCCAACCTCATTGGCAAGCTCTACGGTATTGAGCAAGCCATCAAAGATAAATCAGCCACGGAAAAGTACACTGTTAGACAACAAAAAGCCAAACCCATTGTTGCGGAGTTATACCAATGGTTGCACAAGCACAAAGATAAAATTCCGCCCAAAATGGCGCTAGGTCAAGCCATTAACTACGCGATAAATCAATTTGAAAAATTCCGACGTTACTTAGAGTATGGCAGACTTAAAATTGATAACAACCGCGCAGAGCGAGCCATAAAACCGTTCATTATAGGGCGAAAAAACTGGCTGTTATCACATACCAGCAAGGGGGCACATGCCAGTGCGATACTCTATAGTCTTGTTGAAACAGCAAAGGCAAATAACCTTGTAGTGCATGACTATATATCAACGTGCTTACAGCACTTTGCTGAGCAGCCAGATAACCTTGAACCGCTGTTACCTTGGAACATTAAACAAAGCTAGGTGTCGTTGGCTATACGCTTACGATTATAAAGATAATATCGAGGTCATTGATGAAGTCAATATTGGAAAGCTTTTAGGCTCTGGGAAAATAGGTTTTCGCCAAATGAAGTGGAGAAGTGGACAAAATTTCAGTATCGAAACTTTAAAGTGTGGCAATTAAATGAAAGTTAGATGTTGAATAGATTGTGTTTTTTATTTGGACTTGAACAACAGTTTTGTTGATACTTTATCGTCTATATAATCAAATCAGCGTAGGAAAAAACTTATTGCTTAAGTCACTATCGTATATGGTGATTAATAATTAAACATAGAGGCTGTACTTAAGATTTTCTTAAGTACAACCTATAAAATGAATGTAAGTTAAGTGGTGATCGTTTTCGCTATTCATACCAACGTTAAAAACACTGTGTTCTAACGGTAAAGCAACACTTTCAAGTTCATTCAAAATTATTGAGTTCTTAGCCGCTTGGCTGTTTTCAATCATTAATGCTATTTTCATGACTATTTTTAAACCTTTGTGATTGAATTTGATTTAAGTGTATCATTAGTTCTAGTAGAAATTAACATGTAATAAGCTAAGAATAGCTTATTACATGTTTGGTTTTGTTTTACTTGGTGTTTTGAAGATTTCTGTATTCTTTATATAATTGATTTTTTGTTTAAAGCAGGAGGTAGCTTTAAGTAACGTTTTGCTTATGGGCTGAAATAGTTATTCGGGCTTTGTTTTCAATGAGCAGACCAATTTACTACGCTTGTGTTATCTCAATAATTTTTTTCAGCTTTAGTAACTAGAACGATAACCTTTTTTATTAGGTTTAAATAAAATGACTCTTCGTTGGTTTATAAATCTACATTATCTGCAATCACAGCGATACATTTATAGTTATCAACATATCCACATACACTATAAATTCTATTATTAATATAAAGAACTATAAATAGTATTAGATCTATAGGCCTTGTAACATACTGATTTAAAATAACTTAAAGGCTACTTTAGATCACATTTATGGCGTTGTTGATCACAAAACTCGTGTTTTAGATCATTTTACTGGTCAAGTTGATCACAATATTGGTGTTATTGATCAGCAAATTGGTATTAAGATAACACCTTTATGGTGTGCTTTAGTTTAGTATTCGATATCTTTAGTTAATTGCATTATTGACGCTAATTCGCCTTTAACGCCCTGCTCTTCTTCATATTCTTCAAATTCGGGCTCTGATTTTTGAAATGCTTGTAGTGCTCTTTCAACTCTATCAGCTTCTTCATCTTGGCCTAAATACCTATATGCCAGCATTAATTGTGTTAACTCAGCTGGTGAAAGTTTTTGTTTGCTAGTCACTTGTTTAGAAATAAGCTCTTTAACTACTTTTAATGCATCATGAGTATTAAGCTCTTCTACGGTTCCTTTGTCTACCCAGTGAACTAAAAACTTAATTTCTGATATTTTTTTACCTTGAGTTCTTAACTCATACCCTACTTCGTTGTTTTCACTCTTTAAAAATAAAAACTCTTTTCTTGCTATGGGGTGATTACTTAGTTTTCCTATACTATCTCTAATGCAACGTTTCATAAAAACGCCGTTATTAGCGAATGATGCTTTGTTTTTCTTTAATTTACCTTTTTCATCTAGTAGCCCAAATAGTCCTTTAAGCTCTTCAATTTTAATGAAATGCATCTCGTAGCCATCTTTCTTAAAGCGGCTCAAAATCTCATACAGGCGCTTTGCATACTCTTGTTTAATATCAAGGTAGGTTTTTGTTGTGATCAACGCAAATCCTTGACGATATTCGATATACTCACTCTCCAGCATATCGTTTGGTACCATGGTCAGTAGCCCTTTTTTATACCTAATACGTTTAAATAAGGGTTTGTAATCAAAGTCTTCGTCGCCATCTTCGTTCTCGACTTTAATACCTATCTTATAGCTAGAAAGGCGCTCAGCAGCAGGAGATAGAATTGAACCAACATGTTTTGAATCGATATTTAGCCATTCAGATAACTGGCTTGCGGTAAAAGTATATTGTGGTGTTGTATTTACCCAGTCGCCGCTTTTCATTTGAGCCATCATTAACGCAAACAAATCAGCTTCACGTTGTGATAGATCTTTACGACTAAACACGAGTTTATGGCCTTGCTTTATATGTTTAGGCAGGTTATTTCGTGAAATTGGCTTATTACTTAACTGTTTGGTCATCTGACTATCACCACAAATCTGTATTCATAATTATTGAGTGTACACAATACTGGTTTTTTTCACCAGAAATATGTAAACATAAAACCTATAAATACATTTTAATGGTGTTTTTTATGGTTGAGAATACACAAAAGTGGTGAGTTACACCATAAATCTGTAATGAAACCAGCTTTCCACCATAAATGTGTCATTATATTGGGATTATGAATACCACTTTAGGCTATCTTGCCTTATATATTATAAATTTAGGACAATAGACTTTGTTATAATCTATTGATTTAAAATTTATTTGTTTTATTTTTCCTAGGTGGGTAGTAATTTGTTATTGATTTTTATGTTTACATAAAAGTGGTGTAGTACACCAACTTTATGTAAAGTGAATTCATCGACACTAGCCTACCGTGTTGTTTTTAGGTTTAAAAAGGATGTTATCAGTCATGTGTACATATTTATAAATACATATTTATGGTGTTATAGACTATAATAGTGTCATCTTTACGGTTGTGATTACATTATTATGGTGTGCTTGGTAACCTGAAGTGATGTATTACTCTTATCCCTCGCTAATTCGCAGTGAAAGCTTACATTAAATAACACTATTCTGGCTTTTATTTGTTTTAGGCTACATGAATCTGGTGTTAAATCTTAAGTTCTGCAGAGATTAGCAGCGTTAGATAACACCATTCTGGTGATTTAGCTTTTGAGATAACTGGATTCTGGTGTGATAACCAGTTTTATGTAATTCGAAAATCCAAAACGAATAAATTTCAAGCTACAAGTAACATAATACTGGTTAAATACTTACTAGATAACTTAAAAGTGGTACTTTTCATCGATCTGAAGCATGTTGTTAATTTGCACCGCTATGGAGCCATTTCGTTTGCGGCGTAATGGCACCACCTAATTTGCACCTAATGGCGCCACCCGATTTGCGGTTAATGGTGCCACTTTAGGCACCTTTTTTCCCCTCAAACTTCATTGTAAATAGCGTATCTTCAAGTCTACTTTTTAGACAAGGAGATGCGCATGGCAAACAAGAGGTTTGAAATGTATCAATATCGACAAATACTCGTTCGAATGCGAATGGGTGAATCTAATCGTGCTATTGCCGAAAGTGGCCTAATGGGTCGCAAGAAGGCACAGAAGCTAAGGGACATAGCGATTGAGCATGGCTGGATAGATAAACTTAATCCACTGCCTGATAACGCGCAACTGGCAACGGTACTTAACGTCACCGTGCACACACCATCATCAAGTATGTCTTCCGTCCTACCCTATGCTGAGAAGGTCAATAGGTGGATTGAAAGTGGCGTTCAAGGTAGCACTATCCATCAGAAATTAGTAAACAGTTACGGCTTCACTGGCAGCTATTGGGCGGTAAATCGTTATATCAAAAGTGTGATTGCCGATTCGCCAAGCAAG
>NZ_JASDCD010000089.1:0-594 GCF_030408095.1 Pseudoalteromonas sp. APC 3893 | reverse complement strand
CTGGGCTGGTTACAGACCAATCGCCATTACCATCCACGCTTGCGCTTAGCTCAGTCTCAACACCGCTGCTGTCGGTCAGCGTGACGGTGATGACGGTGCCTGCCGGCTCTGATGACGTGCCTGAAATAGTCGGCGTGTCATTATTGATGGTGCCTAAATTATCAAGCGTGATCACCGGTGCAAGGGTATCGATTTCCCCAGCCCCCGCTGCACTGCCAATGTTGCCCGCAGCATCGGTGATACTCGCGCTATAGCTGTAATCCCCATCCGGTAAGTTGGCCGCAGCCACTTCCCAATCACCTCCTGCTTGAACCTGGGCTGTGAGAGTCTGCGTGTCGCCATTGGCATCCATAATTGTGATGGTCACTTGGGTGCCAACAGGCTCTGTTGATGTTCCACTAATAACTGGGCTTTCGTCATTGCCTAAGCCATTATTATTCACCGTGACCACGGGCACACTGGTATCTATATTACCTGTTAAGATCACCTGTGTTTCATTCCCTGCGCCATCACTGATCACAACCTCCGTCGTGTAATCCCCTTGCGCTAAGGCGTTGGGTACTTCCACTGACCAACTGCCGTCGCTTTGCACGC
>NZ_JASDCD010000088.1:0-606 GCF_030408095.1 Pseudoalteromonas sp. APC 3893 | reverse complement strand
TCCGGAATCTCGGTTGATTTCTTTTCCTACGGGTACTTAGATGTTTCAGTTCTCCGCGTTCGCCTCGTTAACCTATGTATTCAGTTAACGATACCTGCAAGCAGGTGGGTTTCCCCATTCGGAAATCCTAGTCTCAAGTGCTTTTTACTAGCTTGACTAGGCTTATCGCAAGTTAATACGTCCTTCATCGCCTCCAACTGCCAAGGCATCCACCGTGTACGCTTAGTCACTTAACCATACAACCCAAACGGGTCTTTGTTAGTGACAGTTTAACTTCGCCAGAAGTTAATATTGAATACTAAAGTAGATACCAATCAATCAACTCAAAGAGTGATTAAATGGCACTGAATGATACTGCTATCATTCTTTTTTACTTTTGAAAACTCTTGATAAATACGAATATTTATCAGAATTTTATTATCAGCTTTTCCAAATTTTTAAAGAGCATATTAATTAGTAAACTCAATGAGCAAACTAACTAACAATCATCTGTGTGGACACTACGAACAAATAAGTTCTAAATCGTATAAGGAGGTGATCCAGCCCCAGGTTCCCCTAGGGCTACCTTGTTACGACTTCACCCCAGTCATGAATCACTCCGTGGTA
>NZ_JASDCD010000087.1:0-698 GCF_030408095.1 Pseudoalteromonas sp. APC 3893 | reverse complement strand
GTGACAGTTTAACTTCGCCAGAAGTTAATATTGAATACTAAAGTAGATACCAATCAATCAACGTAAAACGTTCATTAAATGGCACTGAATGATACTGCTATCATTCTTTTTTACTTTTGAAAACTCTTGATAAATACGAATATTTATCAGAATTTTATTATCAGCTTTTCCAAATTTTTAAAGAGCAAGAGAAATAAAAAACTTCTCAAAATTAAACACACTCTATTCTCAGGCGGTGTTGCTACCCGATAAAGAATATTTATTTTTAAGAAGTAAAAGTGGTGGAGCTAAGCAGGATCGAACTGCTGACCTCCTGCGTGCAAGGCAGGCGCTCTCCCAGCTGAGCTATAGCCCCACATATGCTGGTACTTATTATTTGTAACCTACTTTGTTTCCAGACAAGGCATGGTACAACGACGTTTAGTCCACTAAACGAGGTGTGCCATAACGAAGTATGGGAGCAAAGTGGTGGGTCTGAGTAGATTTGAACTACCGACCTCACCCTTATCAGGGGTGCGCTCTAACCAACTGAGCTACAGACCCAAACAATAAGTGTTGTTCTCTTTACAATTAACAATCATCTGTGTGGACACTACGAACAAATAAGTTCTAAATCGTATAAGGAGGTGATCCAGCCCCAGGTTCCCCTAGGGCTACCTTGTTACGACTTCACCCCAGTCATGAATCACTCCGTGGTA
>NZ_JASDCD010000086.1:0-783 GCF_030408095.1 Pseudoalteromonas sp. APC 3893 | reverse complement strand
ATGTAGTGGTACAGTAATTTTGGCCACCCATTAAGAAAGAAATGTTATGCTAATAAGCATACAAATTTGGGTGAAAAAATGACAAAATTTAAACGTGCAACGTATTCTGCAGCAATTAAATTAGAAACGGCTCAGCTTGTTGTTGACCAAGGTTATACACAAGAAGATGCAGCCAAAGCGATGGGGGTGGGTAAATCAACCGTCAGTAAATGGGTAACTCAATTAAGGCAAGAACGTAATGGTCAGACACCTTTAGCTTCACCAATGACGCCCGAACAAATTGAAATCCGTGAACTTAAAAAACAAATCCAACGCATTGAATTAGAAAAGGATATATTAAAAAAGGCTACCGCTCTCTTGATGTCCGACTCCCTGAACAATTCTCATTAATTGAGAAATTAAATCAACGAGAGCGTTATCCAATTAGTGTGCTATGCAGCGTATTCAATGTGCATCGCAGCAGCTATAAATACTGGGCCATACGCGATACAACGCCGACACCTGAGCAAGTAAGGTTAGAGGCTGAAGTAAAAGCAATACATGCGATGAGTGGTGGTTCAGCAGGTGCACGGACAATCGCAGCGATAGCAACGAACAATGATTTTGAATTGAGCCGTTATCGTGCAGCTAAGCTAATGGTTAAATTAAAGCTTGAAAGCTGCCAAGTACCTCAACATTCATATAAACGCGGTGGTAATGAACACCTTGAAATCCCAAATCTGCTTGATAGACAGTTTGATGTTGTTGAACCAGATACCGTGTGGTGCGGTGATGTGACGTATA
>NZ_JASDCD010000085.1:0-801 GCF_030408095.1 Pseudoalteromonas sp. APC 3893 | reverse complement strand
ATCTCGGGTGTAGGGAAAATCTGGCATGTTGGACAATTTAAGCTCAATAAGAATGAGTGAATTTACCAGTATTAGATCACAAATAGCATTAAATTAAAATAGATCATCAATTAAATGTGTTTGGTATCACTGTAAAGGTCATGCTGTTTTAAAGGAATATATTTGGCTCTGAGGTTGTTGTGGCGTTCTTTTATCCATGGGTATCAAATACTCAACCCACGCTACGGTGTACAGGTTAACACTTTGCAGCTGACGGCTGATAGCTATACTTTATTCCAACCAACAAAAAAGCCGTTTCATTTCTGAAACGGCTTTCTCTAATTTAAATCCTGGCAATGACCTACTTTCACATAACAAATGCTACACTATCATTGGCTGGGGCTCGCCTTCGAGCTGTTTTGTTTCACTACTGAGTTCGGCATGGGGTCTTGGCTATTTACTAAACCTTAAAAGATAAAAAACCCGCTGCATTGCTGCAACGGGCTTCTCTAATTTAAATCCTGGCGATGACCTACTTTCACATAACAAATGCTACACTATCATCGGCGCTGTTTCGTTTCACTACTGAGTTCGGCATGGGATCAGGTGGGTCCAAAACGCTATTGTCACCAAGAAAATTCTTTTCAATTTTCTTATTATTAATTTTTAAGGTTAAAGTTCTTCAACTAAATTTTGAGCCTGGCGATGACCTACTTTCACATAACAAATGCTACACTATCATCGGCGCTGTTTCGTTTCACTACTGAGTTCGGCATGGGATCAGGTGGGTCCAAAACGCTATTGTCACCAAGCAAATTTGGT
>NZ_JASDCD010000084.1:0-807 GCF_030408095.1 Pseudoalteromonas sp. APC 3893 | reverse complement strand
AAATGAGTTGTAAGTGTTGCCTCATTATAGCCTTACTCAAATAAGGCGCTATAATTGCCTCCGTCTGGCCTGTTGCAGGGCAAACTGCACCAAAAATATGAGTTGATAGAAATTGTTGCTGCTTGACCACTCGAGGCCTTGAGCCTTTTTTTGCCCAAATTTTAGATGTGGTATTTTGTTGACCAAACCGCGCTTCATCTTGGAACCAGACATTGACTCTATCTAGTGATACGTGGCCTGGAATTGTGATGATCGTATTACGAAGGAAATTTTTTAAAGTCTTCTTGCGCCTGAACTGATTGCTTAGGGTGCTTCGAACGAGATGTAATCCATGACAAATTAAGCTCATGTAATAAGCGATAAACATTATTAAGCTTATACTGCACATCAAATGTCTCGCGAATATACTCACGAATGTCTTCACCGATTAATCGCCCCCCTTCATCTTTAACCGCATGTTTGCATACATAATCTTTGAGTTGCAGTTTTTGCTTTAGGGTTAAAGCGCAAGGACGACCGGGTTGTTTCTTAATGGCCAGTGCTTCAATTCCATTAGAAAGATAGGCCGTCACCCACTCATTTACCAGGCGTCGACTAACGCCTGTCGCTTGTGCAACAGCTGTACGGTTTTTAACTGTAAGAAATTGGCGAACAACTTGATAACGGGTTTTTAATCGCGCATCTCGGGTATAGGGAAAATCTGGAATGTTGGACAATGTAAGCTCAGTTAGAATGACTGCATTTAGCTCTATTAGATCACAAAAAGCATAAAATTAAAATAGATCATCAATTAAATGTGTTTGGTAT
>NZ_JASDCD010000083.1:0-831 GCF_030408095.1 Pseudoalteromonas sp. APC 3893 | reverse complement strand
AACATGCTTGCTCAAGCCGTTCTTTTGAATACGTTTTAGCTAAACTTAACAGCCCTAAACAGACACGATAAGCGTGCTCGGGGTGACGCCGTCCACTGAGCTGTAACTCAACAACTTGGTGGGTATACTCCCCGATACTTAATGCCCATGAACGTAAGTTTATTGGTGACTGCTCATGCTGTTTTTGATGCGCCAGAGGCATATGGTGAGAGTGTGTTGTATGTCCGCCTAAACGTTGTGAGCGAGGATGTTGTGCGATTAAGGTATCGCCATGATAAAGCTGTACTAGCTGATTGGTTATGTGTGCGCGTAATTGTTTCTTAACCCACTGATACGGCACACTGTAGTAATGTTTTTCTATTTCAACATGATAATCAATGTGTACTCGCACCGTTTTGATTTGTGTATAGTGATAGGCCTTTTGAGGGAGTGGTTTTAATACTGGTTTATCAACAATATCAAAGAGCTGTTTGCGTGATTGTTGATATTGCTTCATCACCTTATTGTTCATAGCATCAAGTAGCTTTGCTATCTCTTGATTTAAGTGCGCCAAGCTGTAGAAGGTTTGGTTACGCAGACGTGCCATGATCCAACGCTCAACAATTTGTACACCGACTTCAGCCTTGGATTTATCTTTGGGTTTATAAGGTCTAGCGGGTATGACAGCGACGTTAAAATACTCGGCTAGTTGATGATACGTAGGATTTAAATCAGGCTCGTAGCGACAGGGTTTACTAACGGCACTTCTGAGATTGTCGGGAATAACAAGCTCAGGCACACCGCCCAAAAATTCAAAGCAACGCGCATGACTCATCACCCAATCTTCAAGTT
>NZ_JASDCD010000082.1:0-837 GCF_030408095.1 Pseudoalteromonas sp. APC 3893 | reverse complement strand
ATGTGTATGACAAAGATATGCGTGCTACACGCGACTTATTACGCCGTAGAACCAAAATTGTTCGTCATGGTGCTGATTTAAAAGCCCATGTCGCCAATACTGCCAGCCAGTACAATTTACCTGCCCATAATGTCAACTTAAAGAACGTCTGCGACAGAGAAAAGATGCGCTATTACTTTCCTGATCCCGTTGTACAGCGCTCTATTAATTTAAATATGGCCATACTCGATTGCTATCACAAAGAGCTTAAACCTTTAGAGCATTATATTGAACAAATGGCCAAGCAGCACAACCCTGTCCACCTTAATATTTTGCAAACAATTAATGGTATAGGCCGCATTCTCGCACTCACCATTATTTACGAAATTGGTGACATTAATCGCTTTTCAAGCGTACAAAAATTCGCTTCATACAGTCGGTTAGTCAAATGCAAAGCGGAGTCTGCTGGCAAAACCTATGGCACACAAGGTAATAAAATTGGCAATGCACATCTCAAATGGGCGTTCTCGGAAGCTGCCGTATTACTACTGCGCCACAATCACAACGCCAACAAGTACCTTGAAAAACTACAAAAGCGAATGAGCAAAGCCAAAGCACTCTCAGCGCTTGCGCATAAGCTGGGTCGCTGTGTTTATTATATGCTTAAAAAAGAGACGGTATTCGATGAAGAAAAATTCTTAAAGAGTTAGTCACGGTACTGAGTGAGCTGAACATCTAACTGGATATAAGGCTGAGCATCAATCAATTGGGTGAGTTGATAACCAACAAGGTTTAACCTGATTATATGCCTACAGACCTAAGCCACTTGCCTTGATTAGACGCTCAGTACGCGTGCAT
>NZ_JASDCD010000081.1:0-861 GCF_030408095.1 Pseudoalteromonas sp. APC 3893 | reverse complement strand
TAACATTTTAGTATTTATGCGACACGCAGTTTGTGTTGCATAATCGCTTGTTGGACTGAGGCGCTACCTGCTCGGTGTATAGAGTTGGTGTTGTTTATGCTATGGGAATTTGCTTTTTAGAGGCTCTAGCTAAATCAGCTAATTTAATAAGCTTACCTATTATAATTTAAGCTTTCCCTGCATTGCTCAGCGTTTATTATCTATTCATTAAACCGAATGTTTAACCGTTAAGCAAGGATATTTTTCTTACGCACAGTCGTGACTAGCCTGAGCAGTTAAGCAGGTTAACTTATTGATTTAATGCAGCAGGCAAGGCTGCTAACTCGTTCGCGCTATTTTATTTGTCGCCATATCTAAATTCATCACACCAATAAATCGTAAGATACCCACCTTGCATGACTGGCAAGGCCAATGCGGTATTAATGGTTCTTGCTCTACTTTCGGCTTCACCGCTTTGAATGGGGTTATTGATGCTTGAGCCTTTATTAACACTAACCTTCGCTTGCGACATGCATTAGCTAAAAAGCCATAGTGGCGAATGCGCATAAACCCTTTCGGCAATACATGTTGTAAGTAGCGCCGTAAAAATTCATCACAACTCAGTGTCATTACTTTATCGCGGTTGTTATCTGCATAATCGCGATATTTAAAGCTCACGGTTTCCTCTGTCGCTGACACTAATCGCGATTCTGACATCACGCCTCTTCGGGTATAACGCGCAAGATAGCTAACTAGCTTTTCACTGTACGTTAAACAGGCTTTGCTATACACGCACCATTTTGTTGGCGTGTTTATCTTCGCGAATGAACTATCGCATTCATGGAGTGCCGCCAGCATTTTACCTCTAAAGACTGTTGATAA
>NZ_JASDCD010000080.1:0-890 GCF_030408095.1 Pseudoalteromonas sp. APC 3893 | reverse complement strand
ATATTACCTGTTAAGATCACCTGTGTTTCATTCCCTGCGCCATCACTGATCACAACCTCCGTCGTGTAATCCCCTTGCGCTAAGGCGTTGGGTACTTCCACTGACCAACTGCCGTCGCTTTGCACGCTCGCGGTGAGGGTTTGTTCAACGCCGTTTGCATCCGTGACGGTCACCGTCACTGTGCCACCAATTTCATTACTGGTGCCGCTGAATTCTGGGGTCACATCACGCCCATCCCCCACGCCATTGACAGTGAGGCTCGGTGCGTCTGTATCAATCACGCCTGTCACTGTCTCTGTGGTTTCGTTGCCCACGCCATCACGCACACTCACATCCACTGTAAACTCACCATCGGGTAAAGCAGTGTTTGGGCTCACCGCCCAGTTTCCGGTGTCATCCACAGTGGCGCTCAGCGTCTGCGTCGTGCCGTCTTTATCTGTCACGACCACAGTCACCGTCGCGCCTTCACCTGCATCGCTCGTGCCTGATACGGCCGGTGTGTTGTCATTGGTTAAAGTGTCCACACTCACGGTTAGAGTCGGTGGAGTACCATCAAAATCGGTTGAGTTAATGACCCGTGTATTCCCCGCTTCATCCGTTGCACTGGCGGTGATTGATACCAATGTTAATAATGGGATACTTAATCCTGCAAGTGACCAATTACCTGCCGCATCCGTTGTCGCTGTGTAACTTATCACCCCGCCACCCAGTAAGTTTTGAGTGACCGTGACCGTGCTGCCTGCAGGTAAATCAGAGGTACCCGATAATGTCACAACTTGACCTAACAAGAAGGTTGGCGTAAACGCAAGTGCCGGTGGAATAGTATCAACAACCCCACTATCACTGGCGGTGCCAGTATTCCCTGCGGCATCACTGAGACTGACACTGAC
>NZ_JASDCD010000008.1:0-179630 GCF_030408095.1 Pseudoalteromonas sp. APC 3893 | reverse complement strand
TATTCACAAAGAGGTTATGAGGCGCTGCGCTTAAGAGTGAAGGTACAAAGAAGACACTAGGAGTTAGGGGTAAAATATATATTTTTGTTTTCTCATTTACCCTCATTCACTTCTCTTTGTGCAAATAAGTATTTACCTCCGTAGCCCGCAATTCAAAACATTTACTTTTATTTATCCCTTATCATTTACACTCATCCACTTCTCTTTGTAAAATAAGCCTCAATGCTTTATTCATGAGAATATATTATGCCAACAGTTGTAAACTGCCCTACTTGTAAAACCAAAGTTGAATGGTCTGAGCAAAGCCCCCATCGCCCATTTTGTTCAAAACGCTGTCAATTAATTGATTTAGGTGAATGGTCATTTGAGAATAACAAGATCTCAGCACCAATTACATCTGCTGAAGACTTAAGCCAAGATATGATTGAAGATATTGAAGAAATGCTCGCCAAAAACGACGACGATTTCTTTAAATAAACACCCAAAAATCACACTCCAAACCTGTAGAAGAGCGCTTTAGCGCCGATGAGGTCTGCCCCCCCGAACCTCAAACACAATCACGGCTGAAGCCTGTTCCTACAAGATAAATTACAACACACAAAGGGGTGATTACGAATTTCATAGGATGAAGGTTAAATTAATTGAGTACTTCAGAAGTAACGTAGAGACTTGGGTACGGTGATTTATTTGGAAGTCGAAAACTTTAAAATGGTGGCCCCTCGCAGACTTGAACTGCGGACCTAACGATTATGAGTCGTGTGCTCTAACCAACTGAGCTAAGGGGCCATTTTATATATTAGTATGATTATACATAACTAAATTTTTTTGAAGCATTTAACCACCTAAGCGATTAAAGCGGATTGCAGTATAAAAAGTTTTTACTGGCTTGTCACTAGCAAAAAGCTTTATTTTAACAATCAACAAGCTAACTGCTTAAATAGTAGCCGCAAAGTAGCTTTATTGGTCAGAAAGGCAATTCATAATTTAATATTTCCCTTTTACTGCTACACTTTTCATTTGCAGCTAAAAGGAGTTAACTATGCAAATAAAGCACCACGGAGCAGTAAACGGCGTAACAGGTTCTTGCCACGAGCTGATGGCATCTAAAAATACTTCAATATTAATCGATTGTGGGCTATTTCAAGGGGAAGATGCAGGTATTGATTTATCTATACAGTTTGACGTATCAAATATAACGGCACTCATTGTGACCCACTGCCATATTGACCATGTTGGCCGTATTCCATACTTATTTGCGGCTGGCTTTACAGGGCCTATTTATACCTCTATAGCATCGGCGAGTTTGCTACCCTTAGTTATTGAAGATGCGCTTAAAGTTGGCGTAACCCGCGACGAAAATATTATTAACACATGCTTAAATCTACTTAATAAGCGGATAGTTGCCGTAGAGTTCGGCCACTGGTTTACACTACCTAGTGATGATCAAGCTCCGCTCAAAGCCCGCCTACAACGAGCCGGACACATTTTAGGCTCAGCTTATGTTGAAATAGATATAGCTGATAGAAAAAATAAACACCGAGTGGTATTTTCTGGTGATTTAGGCGCCCCATACACGCCATTATTACCGGCTCCAAAACCGCCCTACAAAGCTGATACTTTAGTGATCGAATCAACCTACGGCGATAAAAGTCATCAAGGCCGTAAACAGCGCACAAAAACGCTCAAAAAAGTAATTGAAACAGCAGTCGCAGATAACGGTATAGTACTTATACCGGCGTTTAGCATAGGCAGAACACAAGAGTTATTGTATGAGCTCGAGCAGCTAATTCACAGCTCAAGTAAGCAATCACCTTGGCGAACCATAGAAGTCATTGTTGACTCTCCTATGGCTGCAAATTTTACCCAGCAATATCGTCAATTTAAAAGCCTGTGGGATACCGAAGCCAAAAAGCGTTTAGCAAAAGGCCGCCACCCACTTAACTTTGAAAGCTTACATACAATCGACAGTCATAAAGAACATATGGCAGTGATCAATTATTTAAGCCAACGAAAAAAACCCGCGATCATACTTGCAGCAAGCGGCATGTGCCAAGGTGGTAGAATCGTCAATTATCTTGAAAGGTTTCTGCCAGACAAAACCACTGATGTTATTTTTGTTGGCTATCAAGGTAGAGGAACATTAGGGAGAGAAATTCAAAAATACGGCCCTCGCGGCGGCTATGTATTTATAAATAATGAAAAGGTACATATCAAGGCGCAAATTCACACCATCAGCGGCTACAGCGCCCATGCTGACCAAAACGGATTAGTAAAATTTGTAACCGGCATGCGCAAAAAGCCAAAGCATATAAAACTTGTACATGGTGATGATAATGCAAAGCAGGTATTAGCACAAAAGTATCGTGAGGTTTTAGGGGAAGGGGTTGAAGTTGAAATTGGGGAATAGGCTTTAGATATTATATTGCAGAAGAGGAACTGCTATGAACTTTGAACAATTAGATGTATGGAAGCGTTCTGCACGCTTAAGTGCCGATATTTATAAATCAACGATTCGTTAAAAGGCTTAGGGCTTCAACAAAGTATAAATACAATTTGCACAAAGAGAAGTGAATGAGAAAAAAATGAGAAGAGTAATGGGCTACAGGAGCCATGCTATAAATCGTAGGAGAGCGCTTTAGCGCCGATTAGCTTTAATACATAAGCTCAAACATCATCACGGCTGAAGCCTGTTCCCACAAAGATAAAGTCCACCTTTAACCTCATAAACCCAGCGCCTCTTAACCACTGTGAATAAATCACTTGAAAAGACTACTAACAACGAGCTACAGGCGGTGCGCTATGAATACACCTAGCTCCTAGTCACTTCCCTAAAACCTAGTTCCTGTTTCCTCTAAAGCGCAGCGTCTCTTAACCTCTTTGTGAATAAATCACTTAAAATCAACGCGGCATACAGCCGCGTCAAAGCTAAACTTACACTGCTTTTAAGTGACTCTTTTCTTTTGGCTTAACTAACTCAGACACAAAATTTGTAAAGTCAGTTCCTAAGTTTTCATCCCGCATGCTGTATTCAACAATCGCTTTTAAATAACCTAGCTTATCACCACAATCGTGAGAGCTCCCGCTCATGTGAAACGCCTCAACCGTTTCTTTTTCCATTAGCATATCAATAGCATCAGTAAGTTGAATCTCACCACCTGCACCCACAGGGGTTTTAGCCAGTAATTGCCAAATAGCTTTAGATAGCACATAGCGACCAACAACCGCTAAATTAGACGGTGCATCCTCAGTGTTTGGCTTTTCTACCATAGTTTTGATTTTTGCACTTTCGCCCGCACCAATTACAGCACCATCAATATCAGCAATACCATATTTGCTCACATCTTGCTGTGCAACTGGCTCAAGCATAATTTGACTTGCTTTAACGTCATTAAAACGTTTGATCATTGCCGCTAAGTTTTCAGTTTTTTGATCAGCCGTGTATGCATCTAAAATTACATCAGGCAATACAACTACAAAGTCGTCATCACCTACGATTGGTTTAGCACATAATATCGCATGGCCTAACCCTTTAGCTTCGCCTTGGCGAACGCTCATAATAGTTACATCAACCGGGCAAATTGAGCGTACTTCTTCAAGTAAGGTGCGTTTAACACGCTTTTCAAGTGTTGCTTCTAGCTCGTAACTAGTATCAAAATGGTTTTCAATAGCATTTTTTGAGTTGTGCGTCACTAATACGATTTCTTTAATGCCTGCAGCAACACATTCATTAACGATATATTGAATAAGTGGTTTATCCACCAGTGGTAGCATTTCTTTTGGAATTGCTTTGGTCATTGGTAACATACGAGTGCCAAGGCCAGCTACAGGGATTACAGCTTTCATTATTAGTCCTTTATTCAAGTTTTTATTAATTCAATTTAAGTTTAAATTATCAGTATGAAGATTTATAGGAAGTGAATGAGTTCTAGGTTCTAGGTTCTAGGTTCTAGGTTCTAGGTTCTAGGTTCTACAAATTATAAAATATGACACAGTGAAAGCTACGGGCCACGAGCTAAAAATACACTAAATCCTAGCACCTTTATTACACCGTAGGAAAGCGCTTTAGCGCCGATTGGTTTGGAACACATAACCAAAAAACAATCATGGCTAAAGCCTGTTCCCACAAGACATAACACCTAGCATCTTTATTACACCGTAGGAAAGCGCTTTAGCGCCGATTGGTTTGGAGCACATAACCAAAAAACAATCACGGCTAAAGCCTGTTCCCACAAAAGCTAGACACCTAGCACCTTTACTATCGTAGGAGAGCGCTTTAGCGCCGATTGGTTTGGAACACATAACCAAAAAACAATCACGGCTAAAGCCTGTTCCCACAAGACAAAACACCTAGCACCTTTACTATCGTAGGAGAGCGCTTTAGCGCCGATTGGTTTGGAGCACATAACCAAAAAACAATCACGGCTAAAGCCTGTTCCCACAAGACATAACACCTAGCACCTAGCACCTTTATTACACCGTAGGAAAGCGCTTTAGCGCCGATTGGTTTGGAGCACATAACCAAAAAACAATCACGGCTAAAGCCTGTTCCCACAAGACATAACACCTAGCACCTAGCACCTTTATTACACCGTAGGAAAGCGCTTTAGCGCCGATTGGTTTGGAGCACATAACTAAAAAACAATCACGGCTAAAGCCTGTTCCCACAAGACAAAACACCTAGCACCTTTACTATCGTAGGAGAGCGCTTTAGCGCCGATTGGTTTGGAACACATAACTAAAAAACAATCACGGCTAAAGCCTGTTCCCACAAGACATAACACCTAGCACCTTTATTACACCGTAGGAAAGCGCTTTAGCGCCGATTGGTTTGGAACACATAACTAAAAAACAATCACGGCTAAAGCCTGTTCCCACAAGACATAACACCTAGCACCTTTATTACACCGTAGGAGAGCGCTTTAGCGCCGATTGGTTTGGAACACATAACTAAAAAACAATCACGGCTAAAGCCTGTTCCCACAAAAGCTAGACACCTAGCCCCTTTGCTCTTTCGCTTTCCGTCTTTAATCTTTTCCTCTGTGAACTCTGTGTTCTCTGTGGTGAATTAATCATTTAAAACAATTTTACCACCGAGGGCACCGAGGCGCTTCGCTACACAGAGAAGAAAAAGCCACGAGCAGTGGGTAACAACTGGCGAGCTATTAATACACCTAGCTCCTAGTCACTTCCCTAGCACCTAGCATTTTCCTAATACCTTTGCCCTTTAACCTTATTACTTACAACTAGGCGCTACGCGCCTAATCACTACCAAATAAATCTCGCGTATATACTTTATCAGCAATATCATTAAGCTCTTCAACCATACGGTTTGACACTACAACATCTGCAAGCTGTTTGAATTCATTAAGATCTTTCATTACGCGAGAGTTAAAAAATGCATCTTCTTGTAACGCTGGTTCATAAACAACCACTTCTATACCTTTAGCCTTAATACGCTTCATAATGCCTTGAATTGCAGAGGCTCTAAAATTATCAGACCCTGTTTTCATCACTAAACGATATACACCTACTACTTTAGGATTGCGTTTAATAATTGAGTTAGCAATAAAATCTTTACGGGTAGTATTGGCGTCAACTATTGCGCCAATCATATTATTAGGTACATCTTTATAGTTAGCTAATAATTGCTTGGTATCTTTAGGTAAGCAATAACCACCATAACCAAATGATGGATTATTATAATGATTGCCAATACGTGGGTCTAAACTAACACCTTGTATAATTTGCTTTGCATTTAAGCCATGGCTTTCAGCGTAGCTATCAAGTTCATTAAAATAAGCTACCCGCATAGCAAGGTAAGTATTAGAGAATAATTTAATGGCCTCAGCTTCAGTTGAGTCTGTAAACAAAATCTCAATATCTTGCTTTATTGCACCTTGCGCAAGTAAATTGGCAAACGTTTGCGCACGCTCACTTTGCTCACCTACAATAATACGAGATGGATACAAATTATCATGCAACGCTTTACCTTCACGTAAAAACTCTGGCGAAAATATGATATTGTCAGTGCCAAACTTTTCTTTAACCGATTGAGTGTAGCCAACTGGCACTGTCGATTTAATCACCATAGTGGCCGTTGGGTTAATTTTTATTACATCTTTAATAACCGACTCAACACTATTGGTATTAAAATAGTTGGTTTCTGGGTCGTAATCTGTGGGTGTTGCTATAATTACAAAATCAGCTCGAACTAATGCTGACTCTTTGTTAGTTGTAGCTGTAAAATTAAGCTGTTTATTTTGTAAAAAGTCACTTATTTCAACATCAACAATCGGTGATTGCTTGTCTTTCAAAAGTGCGACTTTATTTTCGTCTATATCAAGCGCAACAACTTGATTGTGTTGCGCAAGCAACATAGCATTAGACAGGCCAACATACCCTGTACCAACAACAGCAATTTTCATCTTTTGATTCCTTTAATTTCTATATTTTGCTTCCTAGCACTAAGCTTAACATGCTCAGAACTACGATTATAAATTTTCGAGCTTCGAGCTTCGAGCTTCGAGCTTCGAGCTTCGAGCTTCGAGCTTCGAGCTTCGAGCTTCGAGCTTCGAGCTTCGAGCTTCGAGCTTCGAGCTTCGAGCTTCGAGCTTCGAGCTTATCAGACAGTTTAGTGCTCTTTTTCACAAAGAGAAGTGAATGAGAATAAAATGAGAAGATAAATATTTCACTCTACTAACGAGCATCTAATTTCTTTCCTAGGTCCTTTCACCTCATAAGCGCAGCGCCTCTTAACCTCTTTGTGAATAAATCACTTAAAACAATTTTGCACAAAGAGAAGTGAATGAGAACAAAATGAGAAAAATATGGGCTTTGTGCAACGAGCTGCAGTCGGTGCACCATGAATACACCTAGCTCCTAGTCACTTCCCTAGAACCTAGTATCTTTTTCCTCATCAGCGCAGCGCCTCTTAACCTCTTTGTAAATATATCACTTTAAAAGATCTATTCGCACAAAGAGAAGAGAATGAGAAAAAAATGAGAAAAGCCATTGGCTGCGGGCTTTGAAAAACCTTCAACCTAGCACCTTTACCCTTTCACCTCTTCAGCGCAGCGCCTCACAACCTCTTTGTGAATATATCACTTTAAAAGATCTATATGCACAAAGAGAAGTGAATGAGCGCAAATGAGAAGACATAGTTACTCAATTTATTTCAGACACTTAAGTTAAGCCGCTTTACTCCATCAATAAGCTTAGTTGTATTAAAGTTTATCAACAGACCAGCATTGATTTTTGACAACTTCATATACGTCAAAGTTTGCGCTGAATGAACTGCTAATAACTTATCAACTGACTTTAACTCGATTATTAATTTACCGGGTATTAATAAATCCAATCTATAGCCTGCTTCGATCTCAAGACCCTTATAGTGAATTGGTAGTGAAACTTGTGCTTCAACAATAAAACCACTTTGTTCCAGCTCATACAAAAGGCAAGACTCATAACTAGATTCTAATAAACCTGGGCCTAATTGTTTATGCACTTCAATTGCGCATCCAATAACTTTTTGTGTGAGATGATTAGTATCCATACTTATCCTCTTTATGGATAAATTACTTAAAACATTTTTGCACAAAGAGAAGTGAATGAGAACAAAATGAGGAAAGCCATCGGCTTTGTACAAGGAGCTGCGGGCTATTAATACACCTAGCCCCTCGTCACTTTCCTAGAACCTTTTCTATCCCTCATAAGCGCAGCGCCTCTTAAACTCTTTGTGAATAAGTTACTTAAAACCTATTTGCACAAAGAGAAGTGAATGAGAACAAAATGAGGAAAGCCATGGGCTTTGTACAAGGAGCTGCGGGCTATGAATACAACCTAGCTCCTAGTCACTTCCTCATAAGCGCAGCGTCTCTTTACCTCTTTGTGAATAATCACTTTAAAAGATCTATTTGCACCAAGAGAAGTAAGCCACGGGCTGTGAGCTATGAAAAACCTTTAACCTAGCTCCTAGTCACTTTCCTAGCGCCTATCACTTCTAACCTTTACTCTTTAACTCTTAATATTCACTACTTTTTGCTTACCGTCATCTGGTAATAGCTTTTTAGCATTCCATACCAAATCACAAATACCATCAGTTGGGTTAAAACCTGTTGGTGCATCAAGTAATAACTGGCGAATTGTTTCGTGGTCAAAGTTATGGCACGCAATATCTAACGCTTCTAAAAATACATTTAACTCAGCAAACGGTAGCATAACTTCGCTCGCGGTCATTATGCGCTCATGGGTTGTTTCACCCACGTTATCGCCAATAAGTAACTCTTCATATAGTTTTTCACCAGGGCGAAGACCGGTGCACTTTATTGTAATATCACCATGGGGGTTGTTTTCATCTTTAATTTCTAAACCAGATAGGCGCACCATTTTTGATGCTAAATCTTTTATTTTGACCGATTCGCCCATATCGAGCACAAATACATCGCCACCTTTACCCATTGACCCTGCTTGAATAACAAGCTGTGCAGCTTCAGGTATGGTCATAAAAAAACGGGTGATGTCTGGGTGAGTTAGCGTTATTGGCCCGCCTTCTTGTATTTGCCTTCTGAATAAAGGCACCACCGAGCCAGATGAGCCCAACACATTACCAAAACGCACCATACAAAAACGGGTGCGGTGCTTAACCCCTTTATTTTGAGCAAGGCCCTGCAATACAAGCTCTGCCATACGCTTAGTTGCACCCATTACATTAGTTGGGCGTACCGCTTTGTCAGTAGATATTAATACAAAGGTTTCAACCCCGGCATTAACAGCCGCTTTTGCAGCATAGTATGTACCAAACACATTATTACGCACCCCCTCTACCACGTTATGCTCAACTAATGGCACATGTTTATATGCTGCAGCGTGATAAACGGTTTGCACACCAAAGGCAACCATTACGGTTTCAATCCGGTTTATACGCTATACCGAGCCCATAATAGGCACTAGCTCTATATCAAGCTGATTACTAACTATAAACTCATTGAGCTCTTTTTCGATTGAATATAAACCAAACTCTGAGATTTCAAACAACACTAGTTTACTTGGCTTTTGTTTAACTATTTGCCTACAAAGCTCTGAGCCTATAGACCCGCCAGCGCCAGTTACCATTACTATTTTATCAGCAATATTCGCTTTCATTAGCTCAGGTTTCGGCGTAACTGGGTCACGGCCTAGTAAATCTTCAATTTCGACATCTCTAAATTCAGAGAGCTTAGCTTTACCCTCAACCACATCTGCCATACCTGGGATTGAAAGTACTTTAATGCTGAGCGGTTCAAGCTGGGCTAACACTTCTTTACGACGGGAGCGACTGGCACTAGGCAAAGCCAACAGTACCTTAGTCGCTTTACCTTTATTAATAAGGTCGTAAATACCTTTAAAACTAATTACCGGTATACCTTGAATTATAGAGCCTTGCTTTGTTTCGTCATCATCTATAAATGCGCGTACATAATACTCAGGCCCTGCACATAATGCGGTAGCAAGTTGCCTACCAGCAGAACCTGCCCCATAAATAATAACCGACTCTTTATTAGCCGTAGCCATTTTACCTATCATGGCACGCACTAAAATACGTGAACCACCCACAGTTAATAAACATAACCAGGCAAAAATAAATGGCATTGTGCGGGGTATTGTAATACCAACAAAAAACGAAAGCAGCACTAAGGCAACCGTGGTAATAAAAGTACCAAGTACAATTGCCCACAAAGCTTGTGAATTCATGTATCTAAGTACAGCACGATATAAACCTAAATTTATAAAAGCGTATAACCCTGTAGGTATCAGTAAGGCAAGTAGCAGCCAATTATCTACCTCATAAAATGGCGCTAAACTATCTAACCTAACAATAAGCGCTAACCAAAACGCGGCTGCAATAAACAGCGCATCAATAAATAAGGTTATCGCACGCTTTTTAGCCCGCGGAGCATTTAAAATAGACCGGATAAAACTATCCACAACAAGTTCCTTTTTTTGTACCGTTGATTCAAAATTAAAAAAACTATTCTAGCTCTTTAATTGTTAAAATTTTATGAATTATAGCTTATAAAAAGCGGAGGAGCTAGGAGCTATCAGCTATCAGCTATCAGCTATCAGCTATCAGCTATCAGCTATCAGCTATCATCTATCAGCTATCAGCTATCAGCTATCAGCTATCAGCTATCAAATTTTATTTTTGACTTTAGGGTTGTCAACATTTTTGATAACTCAATGGTTTCATTTATCCACTGGGCGCCTATATTTTTATCTATATAACTAATGTCTATACCAATATAAATCTGTGTTCTAGCTTCCGCTAAAGAAGATCTAGATATGTCTAAAAATCTAAGCCGCTCTTTATTGCTTTCACGAGTCATCCCCTCCGCTATATTACTAGGCACTGATAGGCTGGAGCGTGTTAATTGATCCCTAAAACCAAAATCTTTAAGGTATGCTGTCTTTTTATATACATCAGCACTCAATCGTGCGGCGCGCTTCCATACTTCTAACTTTTCGAAATTCATTGCTTGCTCTTTTTAAAGTGTTTTAAAACCTTATAGGTACAAAACATTTAAAAAGCAAATAACCTCTGTGATCTGACGGCTGACGGCTGACGGCTGACGGCTCGAAACTTAGCTCTTCCCTAGAACCTTTTACTTAACCCGGTCCCCACTACCACTTCCGGTTACTGTCATTAATATATATTTAAAATAGTTTCCGATAGTTAACGTGTCGATCATCTCACGGTCTGTTTTGGCAAGTAATTCAGGAGTCGACATATCAATTTCATTCACTTGAGCAAGGCCGGTGATGCCTGGACGTACAGCAAATACGTTTTTAGCCTCACGTGCTTGGGTTAGATCTTCTTGGTTAAATAAACCAGGGCGAGGGCCTACTAGGCTCATTTCGCCTTTTAACACATTCCAAAGTTGCGGGAGTTCATCAAGCTTAGTTTTACGTAAAAAACCACCAAAAGGAGTGATCGAAGCGGTACTTGCTAAGTGGCTTGCGACAGATGCGGTATCAACAGTCATGGTTCTAAATTTGACCAGTGTAAATGGTTTTTTATTACGGCCAACACGTTCTTGGGTAAAAATAGGTGAGCCGGTATCAAACAAGCCAATAATGTATAAAATCACTAAAAATGGTGACGCAAATAGCAAACCAAAAAGTGAAAACAAAAAATCGAGTAAACGTATCATTTATAAATCCATTAATTATTTTGTTGAAGGTTTTTTAGCTGCTAGTTTAAAACCATGTTCAACTGAGTATGGCGGTTTCCAGTCAAGGGTATTTTTTGTATGACTAATATCTAACTGCAATGAACCAGTTAATCTGTCAATTACATCACTTTTATTAAGTAACTTACCTGCTAATTTAAAACACCAAACTGGCATTGGCAAAGCTAGGTTTTTTTTACCTTGTACTTTTGCCATTAATGCTACCATTTCAGATGTTGATAAATCATGATCATCACTAGCTAAAAACACTTGATTAGCCGCTTTAGGGTGCACAATACAGACTTTAATTAAATCAACTAAGTTATAAACTGATACTAAACTACGCTTGTTATTGCTTATCGATCTAAAAGGCAATGGTAAACCTTTGCCAACAAAGCGCATAAGCGAAGCAAAATTGGCTTTTACACCTTCACCGTAGACCAACGGAGGTCTAATTATCACAATTTCCATCCCCGTTTGCTTCCCAAGCTCTAATAATTGCTGCTCAGCTTCAGCTTTAGATATTCCGTAGGGGTCTTCAGGTTTAGGAATATCTAATACTGTATAAGGGCTTTTACTTGTAGTGCTTTCACCATTAACTTTTATAGAACTAACAAAAATAAAACGTTTAACACCTGCTTTAGCCGCTTGCTTAGCTAAATTTAGGGTGCCATCAGTATTTATAGCTCTAAATTCAGCTAAAGGGTCTGTAGCGTCATCGTCCATAATATGAACCCTTGCAGCGCAATGCACAACAACATCAACTTTTACAAGCGCCTCGTTATAAAGTGAACTCAAGTCCAAATTATGCGTAAAAACATTTCCAAGATTAGACTGCTTTCTTCCGAGTAGGTTTAATTGATAATTGCCTTGCAATTGCTCAGCTAAATTATTACCGACAAAACCTGAGTAACCAGTGATTAATATTTTCAATGCTGCTCTTCCATCGCTAAAATAATTTTTCGCGCGGCCTGCTCGACAGAAAAATTCTGTTTCAAAAGCTCGTATGAATTTAATCCCATTTGCCTGCGTACTTCAAGATTTTTCAAAAGCTCAATTGCTCCTCTCGATAGATCATCATCATTACCATTAATAAAAGCAAACCCTGATACAGAGTCATTAATATAACCAATCAAATCATTGCCTGCATTGACACTGCCTAATATAGGCAATGACTGAACCATGTAACCTAAAAGTTTACCAGGGAAATTATGCGCTTGATGGGTTTTTGCCAGAGAAAACAAACCAATATCAACTTGGGTTAGAATTTCTTTATATTGAGATTGGTTAACCGAAGGTAATATTGTTACATTGTTTAATTTCAGCTCAGTTTTCAATCTATTTATTAGCTCAAATTCATCACCTTGACCAACAAATAAAAAATGCGCTTCAGGTATACATTTCAATCTCTCAGCTAGTCGAAGTAAATTAGCCATATCTTGAGCGTGACCAATATTTCCACCGTAAAAAAAAATCACCTTATCTGTAAGATTGTGCTCCTCTCTCACATCTATCGAATAGTTCTCAAATTTAGACGGTACTAAACTAGCCCAATTTAAAAGTACTTCTGTATTTTTATATTGAGGGTTAATGGAAGAAAAATAATCTATATTAGCTTTAGACATTAAGCCAATTTTGTTTGAAGACTTATAATTTAAGTGCTCAAAATAGCGAAAAAACTTAGCAATTAAAGAATCCTTTTTAATCATACCCTCATCGATTACCCACTGCGGGAATAAATCTCTGAGAACTAAGTAAATATAGGTATCGTATTTACGCCTAAATTTAGCCGTTAAATTTCCGAAAAAAATCGTAGGCGAATAATTTACACATAAATCAAATGGAGCTTTGTTAACCTCGCCCTTAATTGCCCCCCAAGCATGAAATGAAAGTAAGCTTTCGTTTATTGCTCGCTTAAACTTACCAACACCACGGCGTAATCCTGCGCGAAACCGCCAAACGGTCACCCCATCAACAACCTCAATTATTAACTTTTTATTCTGTTCGGGTAACCCAGGCGTAATAACAACTACATCATGGCCCTGTTTCATAAACTCATGGGCAAGTTCATGAAACATTTTAGCATGCACTAAAGTACTACTAGGTAAGTAATCATCTGGTAGAAGTGCTATACGCATTAATATTTTTTCCAAACCACGCGATTAACATAGTCAGTATAAGAATGAATAATTCTAACCACCTTATCAGCTACATTTGGCATACTATAATCGTACACTTGGCGCAATAATCGTTGTTCACCCACTGGTTGCGACTCCAGTATTTGCAAGCCTTGCATTACACGATCTACACCTAAACCAACCATCATTACCGAAGCTTCCTCCATTCCTTCAGGTCGCTCATGCGCTTCACGGAGATTCAATGCAGGAAAATTCATTATTGAAGACTCTTCGTTAATGGTCCCACTATCAGAAAGTACAGCCTTAGCATTTTTTTGTAAGTTATTATAATCATGAAAACCTAACGGTTTTAATAACCTAATATTTTTATGAAACTCAATTCCTTGTGCTTCTATTCTGTTTCTTGTGCGCGGGTGGGTCGAAATTATTACTGGCATATCATAATACTCAGCAACTGCATTAAGCGTATTTGCCAAGTTTATAAGCTGCTTTGGAGAATCAACGTTTTCTTCTCGGTGAGCACTTACTACAAAAAACTGGCCTTTTTTAAGCTCAAGCTCTTTTAATACATTTGATGAATCAATTTGAGGCATATAATGTGTCAGCACTTCAAACATCGGGCTGCCTGTTTTTATAATACGATCAGCAGGAATTCCTTCAGCTAACAAATAGTCTCTCGCAATAGTGCTGTAAGTAAGGTTAATATCAGCAGTATGATCGACTATTTTACGATTAGTTTCTTCAGGGACTCGTTGATCAAAACAACGATTACCAGCTTCCATGTGGAATATAGGAACCTTACGGCGCTTTGCTGGTATAGCTGATATACACGAATTTGTATCACCTAATACAAGCATGGCCTCGGGCATAACCTCTTCAAGTACTTCATCAACTTTAATGATTACTTGGCCAATTGTTTCAGCTGCATTTTTACCAGCAGCATTTAAAAAATAGTCTGGTTTTCTAACACCTAAATCGTTAAAAAAAACTTCATTAAGCTCAAAATCATAATTTTGACCTGTATGAACTAATATATGTTCACAGTGCTCATCAAGCTTAGCTAGCACTCGAGATAAACGAATTATTTCTGGTCGTGTTCCCACAACTGACATTACTTTTAACTTTTTCATTTTGCTCACTTAAAATCTGAAATTTAAAAAACAGCTTTATAAAGGCATTGCAACAGTGTCTGGTTTGTCTCTGTCAAATATTTCATTTGCCCAAAGCATAACTATCAACTCCTCTGAGCCAACATTTGTTATATCGTGAGTCCAACCTGGTACTGTTTCTACTATTGTACGAACAGCTTCTGAAGTATTAACCTCGTACTCTTCACCAGTAGCAATCTGTTTAAATTTAAATCGAGCTTCACCCTTTAACACTAAAAACTTTTCATTTTTCGAATGATGATAATGCCCACCGCGAGTTATCCCTGGGTGTGCTGTAAAAAATGAAAACTGACCAGAATCAGTTGTTTTAAGCATTTCGCTAAATGAGCCACGTTCGTCAGTGTAACTCGGTACATCGTAAGTAAATTGCTCAGGCTTAAAATAGCTTAAATAAGTAGAATAAAGCGCGCGCTCAAAACCAACGCCTACCTTGTTAGTTATTAAAGAGGTGCGGCTTTGTTTAAACTCATTCAATAAGCTAACAACCTTACCTACTGTAGTTTTGTAAACTGCCTCCACTTGACTATATTCTTTTGGCTCTGAAGGCGTATTGGTTAGTAAACTAACAAACTCATGGCAAACATCATCTATATAAACAAGACTAAGGGGTGCATCAGCATTATGTACAGTAATTGGTAAGTCGTTTATTGTGTTATAACAAAAGGTAGCCACTGCAGAATTATAATTAGGCCTACACCACTTACCAAAAACATTCGGTAATCTGTAAATATAAGCAGCACTACCTATTTTCTCTCTGTAGGCTGCAATAGCCGACTCTGCGCCAGCTTTACTTACCCCATAAGGATTATTTAATTCCGCTTGAATTGATGACGTAAGTAAAATTGGCGTACTACGCTTATTGTTAACAAGTGTATTTACTATTTTTTGAGTTAAATCTGTATTGCCTTGTTTAAACTCATCATCATTTTTAGGTCTATTTATACCGGCTAAATGATATATAAAATCAGCATTTTTTACTTTTTCATCAATACTTATGTCGTCATCATCGCGGGTGATTTTTTCAACATTGTCAAACCCTGCTTCTTTTAAATGCACACATAAGTTTCGACCAATAAAACCATTAGCACCAGTTACTAAAATATTCATTTACACACCTTCTGGTACTATTAATTTACCTGCTTCAATATCACGCATGAAGTCAAGTTTACGCAGTAGCTGCTTCATCCCTTCAACATCTAAGCGCTCCGTATTATGGGAGTTATAGTCTTCAATAGTAGACAAATCTTTATCGCCTTCGTCTGTATATTGTGCATAATTTAAATCACGGTTATCCGCTGGTATACGGTAATAGTCGCCTTGATCTTGAGCTACAAACATCTCTTCACGGCTACATAGAGCTTCAAACAGCTTTTCGCCATGACGAGTGCCAATTATATTTACTTTGTGTTCTGGCTTACTAACCATCTCAAGAATAGCTTGTGTTAGTACTTCAATGGTTGCTGCAGGTGCTTTTTGTACAAAAATATCACCATTCTCACCATGTTCAAAGGCATGAAGAACCAAATCAACAGCATCGTCTAATGTCATCATAAAGCGAGTCATTGATGGGTCTGTTAAAGTAATTGGTGTATTTTCGATAACTTGACGGATAAATAACGGAATAACCGAGCCACGCGATGCCATTACATTACCATAACGAGTACCTGAAATTACGGTATTTGTGCCTTCTAAATTACGACTTTTAGCAACAATCACTTTTTCCATCATTGCCTTAGAAATTCCCATAGCATTAATAGGATAAACGGCCTTATCGGTGCTTAAACACACAACGCGGCTAACGCCATGAAAAATTGCCGATTCAAGTACATTTTCAGTGCCTAAAACATTAGTCTTTACTGCTTCTAATGGATAAAATTCACATGACGGCACCTGCTTTAGAGCTGCAGCATGAAACACGTAATCAACACCACGCATTGCAGTAGAGATACTTTGAGGATCACGAACATCACCAATGTAAAATTTTAGCTTTTCATTGTTAAACGCTTTGCGCATATCATCTTGTTTCTTCTCATCACGAGAAAATATACGAATTTCTTTTATATCAGTTTCTAAGAAGCGATGTAGAACTGCATTACCAAAAGATCCTGTACCACCAGAGATCAATAAAATCTTATTCTGAAAAATTGACATTTTAACTCCTAACTTTTTCACGGATTAATACATTAGAAAACAAAAAAACATGCAATATAAAAACAAAGGAGTTAACACCTAATACTAAACCTTTGGTATTTAATATTAAAAACAAAATAAAGAAAAGCAAACGTTCTCTCTTAGACTTGAACGAAAGACATATAAGATTAACAAAATACCCAACAACTAGAAAGGTAAAGGCGATACCTCCATAGTTGTATAATATAATCCAACCAATATCACTTCGATAAACATCAGATCCATGAAAAAGATATCTAAAACTTCCGAAGATATGTTCGTATAGGTAAGTGTTAGTTATAGTAAGGTGTGATTCAAGTAAAATATTAATAGTCCTTAAACCATCACCGTTAACAAATTCATCATAAAACCTAGGAAAAAACTCTGCACCCAAGACTAGTATGAACAAAAAGAATAGGGTGATTGATAAAAGCTTAATTAGAAAATTAACTTTAGATAGCATAAACGACAAAATCAAACCAATTGAAGCCAAGTTAGAGTTTATTATTTGAGTCAAAACTGTCACAAAACTTAATTTAATATTTCTAATGTAAAAAATGCAAAGAACAACCATTAATATGGGAGTAGTATAGTTAATTTCTGTCGAATATCCAAAACCTCTAACCAAGGCATTAAAATCATTTAAATTGGATGAGCCTGACATCCCATTGATATAATAAATGAATGATTTAAAGCTGGGTGAAAAAAATGTAGCAAGCCAAAAGAATAGTTGTAGAATAAAGACCCATTTTATTATTTTATATAAAAAACACTTACTATTAACATTAAAAAAACAAACAATAAAGTACGCAGAAAGAATTGAGCCCAATATAATTGTTATCGTACGAACAGAAAATGATGAATTCAGATTATTGAACAGATTCATCGTACATAAATCAACTATAAGGGAATATAAAAGAATAAATAATAAAAAAAATATATACTTAGAATTAAAAGATTTTAATAAAAGTCTAGAATTGCCATGCTGTGTTAAACTAACCCCAGCACCAGCCAAGCCTACAATATAACAAAAAGAAAGCAAGGGATGTATGAATGCAATTCTAAAGAACACTATAAAAAAAAGAAAATAAACCAAGATAAATAGACCTTTATTTGAGGAATCTACAAAATATTTTTTTTAAATATGGCACAAAGAATACTGTTGTAATAACGTAATAAAATAACCTTTTACAAGAAATGTTTTTATGATGTTTTTTTATAAATTGAATCTTACCTTTCATTTGTTTCCATGGGTTTTTAGTTATCCTCTCACCTTCATGATTAATGAACGAAACAAAAACATTTTCAAATACCGTAGCATTTTTTACTTGCATACTTGCACGAAGAAATATATCAGTATCCTGTCCAGCAACTAGAGATTCATCCCAACATTGTATTATCCCTAATAATTCTTTAGAAAATAATACACAAGAGGTGTTAACTTCATGTCCTGTATTATAAAACTGTTTATCTATAGCCTTTCCGTTAGGTATTATTTTTTCGCTATAGCTGCTGCCTATATTAATAGAAGAGAGAAATATTAATTTTTCTAGCTCTGAACTCTTAATCCTTGTAATTACTTTATTTATTGAAACTGCATCAATCAAATCGTCATCATCAAAAAACCAATACCAATCAGAGTTAGCTTTTTTTATACCCACATTCCTACTATAACATGCCCCGCGATTCATTTTATTAAATTCAAAAATAACATTAGGATATTTTGTTTTTAATTTTTCCAAAGCTTTTCGATGAAATTCGGTGCTGAAATCATCTACAACTACAATATTCAACTCATTTATTATATCTTCACTTACAATCAAAGCTAAAAGATTCGAAAGTCTTTCTGAACGATTGAATGTAGGTATAATTATAGATATTAATTTAGACATGTGTAATCACTTAACATAATAATATAACAACTTAAATAAAAATTTGTACCCTAAGGATCTTGAATAATAAAAGTACTTCAACAAGTTGATTTTATAATTGTAAACTCCATTTTTCTTCAAAACTTCGTTATGTTTTTTTGAAATAAGAAATCGACTAAGCATAGTATCTTTATTAATAACTTTAGTTAATGAGTTAGCTGACTCAGTTACAGTATATAAGATACGCTTATCGAAATTTATCAGTTTTGCTCTTAACCCTAAAAACAAAGAAAACATCATATCATTCGAAACAAATGTCTCATCAAAGAAAATTTTATTTTTATCTATTAGCTCTCTTTTTATTAATTTTCCCCAAGGGACATAGTGCTGGTAAATAATGTCCTTATCTTCATTATCTACCAAGTTAGAGTATACTTTATGCCTATCGCCCCTCTTATTTAATAGCACATTGTAACTAGTAACATTAAAATAGACCACATCATATTCAGTTTCTAAATACTCATTGAAAACATCAAATGCACCAGAACAGAAGTAATCATCTGCATCAGCAAACAAAATCCAATCATGTGAGGCTAGTTCAAGACCTTTATTCCGGCAAAAGCCAGCTCCTTTACATACTTTATTTCGAATAAAAGTGCAGAATGGATATTTCAAACTTATATTATATAATCTATCTTTATCTTCACTATTATCATCCACTATAATAATTTGAGTATTACTTTTATCTATACTTAAAATTAATTTCTCTAATGAATCGAATGAATTCCGATGTGGAATAATTACACTTACCATAATTACCTCATAAAAATTATTATATGAATAGATACATTATGCCATTTCAACTTTTTAATTGCACTGTAATATAATAACTTCAGCTATCAATCTCATTAAAAACTTGTGTCCACATAGATTCTGATTTTTGTTTTTCAATAATACTGTTTTTTGATATTTTCTCTTGTACTGTAGAATACACATTTTCATCAAATAGTTTTTCAAGTTTCTCTAATGCAACTGAACTTTCTTCATCAACAAGGAACTCTTCACATTCATAATCTGTCATTAGCATTTCATATTTATGACTCCAACCAGTTGCAATACATGGTTTAGACTGGCTCAAGCCACTCACAAGACCATGAAACCGAGAGCTAACCACTATATTTGACTTACCTATAATACCTTTAATTTCTAAAGGATCACTATACTCCAACAAATCAACAGGCTTATCTAATAAGCGATTTATTAATAACGCCAAATCTAGATCTTTTTTACCTTCATGCAAAAGTAAAAAAGGTATTCTACCTTGCTTAATTGTAAAATTAATCATGTTAGCAAACGAGTTTGCATAACTTTCTAAGGTCTTATTTTGATTCATTTCAATCATTTTTGCATTCGGTATAAAACATACATCTAGTGTTCTATCTAAAAGGTTGCTTGGTAATTTACCCAGACAAAGGTTTGTATAATCAGAGGATAGTCGCAGTATATTTTTATTTTTTGAGATAAACTTATCTAAATAGTTAAACGAGCTTTTATCTCTTGCAAAAATAAGTTCAGCATATTTATCTATTTTTTGAAGTTCAGTTTTAAAACCAGCTTGCTCGAAGGGACCAAAGGCTTGAGGCAAAAAGATTATCTTTTTCCCACTTTTATTCCATTTTGGGAGATACTTAGTAACTCTATTTTTAAGCTTTTTACTGCCCCATTGATCCCCATAAGCAAAACCAGAAGCATCCAGTATTATATCAATTTCGGAATCAAGTATAATACCAAATTTCTCTCTCAGTTTTCTTGGAATCAAAAAACCAACCCCACCTAATTGATAACCTCTTAATGTAAACCAGAATTTTTGATAAACATTATTATTTGAACGAGACAAAAACTCTGTTGATGGTTCAACAACAAACTTAGCATCCGGATATTTTGATAATATCTTTTGTTGTATTGACATTAACATTAATTCAGCACCTTTATTTGGAGAGCCAATACCTATAACTTCTATAATCATCACTTCATTACCTTAACTAATTGTGAGCTATCTTTTTTCTGTGAATATGGAATGCCACCGACATTCGAAGCATAACCAACAGCCATTAGCATAACTGTACGTTCTTCTAGTCCTAAGCCTAATAATTTATCTAATTTTTTTTCTCTTGATTCGATATCAGGCCAATTTATAGCACAGGAATTTAAACCCAAAGTTTCCAGAGCTAACATTAATTGCATTGTTACTAATGAACCATCAATGTAAATGACGTGCCTATCTCTTTCTGAAGGATAAGCAGATAAGTCGCCTACGACTGCTATAATCATTTGTAAGTTATGTGAAAATCCTGCTGTTCCCATGGCACAATCTGCTACCATTTTAACTTTTTCTTTATCAACTAAAGTATGAAATTGAAAAGGCTGTCTATTACAAGCTGAGGGAGCTTGTGTTGCAATGTTAACAGCCTTATTTATTAATGAAATATCAACTGGTTTATCTTGATACCAACGTACTGAACGTCTCTGTTTAAATAAAGCTTCTAATTGGTTGAATGTAATATCAGATTTTTCTATCTCCTGATATTTATAAGGTATAGATTCCCCTTTACTAACTAGATTATAGTCTCTACATACTTCATTATACTTTTTGCGAGCTTTATCTATGTCTGTATCTGAGCCAACAACATTAAAGTACTTAGACAAAACATCATTAAACCAAACACCTTCATAACCTTTAAACTTATTTTGTTCAATAGTAAGTGAGAAAGCATCAACGGTCTCTTCAATAAAAGCTTTACCAAAGACATCCCGCCTAGGTTCCATTATCAAACCTTTTTCTAGTCGATGGATATTCCTACGTAATAAAACGTTACTTTCTTCGATATGCTTCAATGACTGGTAATATTTTAATCTTCCTTTAAGTACAGATTGCTGCTCTCTTTTAAAGTTATGATTAAATAACAAATAATAAATTGAAGAGGAAAGTCTTGTTTTAGAAAAAAGATAGATAATATAGTGATCTGTTTTTTCAAACAACACTCTGCACTTAGTTATTAAACTAATTGGAATTATTTTTTTAAGTTCATTTTTCATAATTTCTTTTTTAAAACCCGATATGGAAAAGTTGTTGTTTTGGTCATAATTTCAGCCATTGGTCTCGTTTTACAATGAAACCATAAAATTAAATAGCCAGATATTGCATAAGATATTAGAGTTGCCCAAGCGGCTCCAGTTATACCAAAACTAGGGATCAAGAAGTAGTTTAATAGTATATTCATAACTGCTGCCGCGCCATGCGAAACAAGTGAAAAGCTAAGTAGGCCTTCAGCTATTAACCACTTGCTCAGCAATGCTCTAATGAATATAAATACTCCTGACCATATATGTATATTGAGTATTTCCGATGAAGCTGTATAGTTATCACCATACAGTACTTTTATAATTAACGAAGATAACATTGTTATTACAAGAGCTAGGGTTATTCCTAACCAAAATAAATAATCACATAATTGTTGTAAGTTTTTCTCATATAAGATTGAATCAGATCTACTATTCAGTAATTTAGGGAAAAATGAAGCTACAATTGCGGTAGGGAAAAAATACCAGACTTCAGATAACCGCACAGCAACAGAATATATGCCTAACTCTTCCCCATTTAACATTTCCCCTATCATAATTTGATCGATTTTCAAACATACAATAGACATAACCCCTGACAATATTAACCACTTAGATTGAGATAAAAGCTCTTTAGCATAGCTAAATTCAAATTTTAATTTAAAAGACCATTTTTTAAACCAAATAAAATAAAGGCATAATAACCCCCCTGTTATTATCGGTTCAAAAACAATCACCCACAAGAAGTATTCCAACTTGACATTATAATAAACGCCAACCAGTTTAGCGAATGAACTAACGATAAGAACAACTACCCTAACCTGTACAACATACTTAGACTTAACTATTGATTGGAAATAGAAATCAACAATATATAATGATGAGAAACTGCTACCTATCGCACCTAGAACTATCCATTGTTCGGGTATTAAAAGCTCTACATCTAACAATTGAATAAGTGCTACAACCAATAAGGTACTTATTATACCACCCGCCACTCTTAATATTAGTGCGGTACCGACTATAACATTACTTTCTTTTTTACTATTGACCAACTCCCTTACTATGATTGCATTTAGCCCTAGAGCTGAAAAAGGCATAAGAATCAAAATTACTGACAGTAAGTAGTTGAATTTACCAAAATCTGATACTTCTAGGTAGCGGGCTAATATTACGGATATAGCCAGAGCCAACACCATAGTTAAAACTTTCTCACCAAATAACCAAACAATATTATTAATTGCTTTTTTTGTCGATATAGATGTAGATTTCAAGCCTAACAAATTAACACTCATTTATTTTTAATATAATTTAACATTATTTTCACTAATAAACACTAGAATCAAACTCAAGTATTAATTACCCAGCTATATAAACTTAAACAAAACAACACTGAAAGATTTCATCATTCCCTTCCCTATTAAAAACCCAAAAACTGAGGAAAAAGAAATAAGCCTTTATTACCTTTCTTTGGGATAAACTCTAAAATATAAACAAGTACATATTACATTTAAGGTAATTTAAAGAAGAATATTGTAATGTATCTTAGAAGAACATTTGATAAAAACAAGTTATCACCCTGCTATATATCGATAAATCCTTAGAAACAACCTTAATAGTCACCTCGCATTTTTAAAGGTCAAATTTGACTTTACAAACCACGACTACTTCGTAATGCAGCATACTATTATTTAGAGCTATCGTGACTTATAAGTTTAGCTTTCATTATTTATCTCGGCCTTCACCAAACATGAATTCTATATAAAATATCAAGACAGCTAGTTATATATTTATACGTATCTACTATAATATTACCTTTGACAATATAATTTATAATCATTCCGATATAAATAATATTGCGGCAAAGTTAATACTAAACATCAGATTTGTATTCATAATTGTAGTAACCATAATAACCGTATGCATTGCTGGCTTTTTTAACCACACCGTTGAACACGACGCCTTTAACATCTGTGCCGTTTTGTTCAAAACGGTTACGGGTGAGTTCTATTTCACGCAAGTGGTTTTGGCCAAAGCGGGTTACTAGTAACGTAGTGCCGGTGTGGGCACTGACTATTGCCGGATCGGTTACAGCTAAAATAGGTGGCGTATCTATGATTACTAAATCGTACTCAGTACTTACCTCTTCCACTAACTTGCTAAAATTACTATGCATTAGTAATTCAGACGGGTTCGGCGGTATTTGACCACGGGTAATTACACTTAAGCCTTCAACTTGGGTTGGCTTAGTTACTTGTTTAATATTTAAACGGCCCGATAAATAATCACTTAAGCCATCACCCCATTCTATACCGAATTGAGTTTGTAAGTAGCCTTTGCGCATATCGGCATCGATGATCAGTACTTTTTTACCGCTTTGCGCCAATACTGCGGCTAAATTTACTGATACAAATGATTTACCTACGCCAGGGCTTGGGCCCGAAATAGCAATTAGGTTATTTTTAGCTTCCATCATCGCAAAGTGCAAGCTAGTACGTAAGCTGCGCAAAGCCTCAATTGATAAATCGGCTGGGTTATCAAGGGCTAATATTGATATAGCTTTATTATTACCTTTACGGGCTTTACCAAACCCGGTGAGTTTTTCTTGGTAATCCGAGTAGGGTACGCTGGCGTAAACAGGCAAGCCAATTGCCTCAATCTCATTAGGATCTTCAACGCCTTTATGCATGGCTTTTTGCACTAGTACAATGGCGACGGCAAGCATGCCGCCAAGCATAGTCGCCATTACCACAATTAAGGCTTTTTTAGGTTTCACTGGCTTTGAGGTATTGACTTCAGCGTAGTCAATAATACGTACATTACCTACAGTGCCGGCACGTACTATGTCGAGTTCTTGGGTTTTGCTAAGTAGTAACGTATAAATCTGGTTGCTTACTTCAACATCGCGTTTTAACCGCAGCAGTTCTTGTTGAGTCTCTGGCAAGTTACCTACTTCACCTACTAGCTGTTGCTTTTGCTCGTTAACAGCTGCTATTTGTTCAATAATACCTTGGTAAGTGGGGTGATCTTTTTTAAACTTACGGCTTAGCTCAAGGCGTTTTAGTTCGAGCTCTTGTAGTTTAGTTTCAAGCTTAACTACTTGCTCAAGCACGCCTTGAGTTTCAAGGGTAATATTTATTGACTGACGCTGTATTTGGTAGTCGTTAAAGCGCTCTTCTGCGTATTCAAGTTGTTTTTTTATTTCAGGGAGTTGCACCTCTAAAAACTCAAGGGACTTTTGTGCTTCAGCACTGTTACGCTCAACATTACGGCGCACATAAATAGCCGCTACTTTATCAAGTACTTTTTCAGCGTAATGAGGCTGCGCACTTTGCAAGCTTAAGTTAATAATGCCTGAGTCTTTGCCTTTTTCACTGGCTGAAATAGCTGCTTGTAAGTCTAAAATAGTGTTTAAACGGTCTTTGCGGCTAATAATAAACTCAGTGCCAGCGCGAGCATTTAAACTACGTACCGTTAGGTTAAATTTACCGTTTGTGAGTTCTTGCCCTACTTTACCGGCTAAAACCTGTTCACCTTCACCGTTTAATAACACAAGGCTATTATTCTCTTGCGCTTGTAGAGTAAAACCAGCACCAATGGCAGATTTTGGTACATCAAATCTAAATACATCAATGCTTTCACCGCCCCAAGCGTAGGAGGTTGCACCAAAGCTCGGTTCAGCTAAATCGCCCTCACTCATAGGGGTAAATTTACGAAACGCACGGCCACCTATAAATGGGAATAGTTTAGGCTCAGCAATTATATCAAGCTTTAGGGTATCAACTGCCTCACCTATGATAGAGCGTGATTTTAGTAGTTCGATTTCGGTCACCGCAGCAGAGGTGCTTTCAAACATGCCGGCCATGTCATCAAACCCTGGTACTGAGCCACTGCTATCTTCAACTTGGATCATCGCTGTAGCTTGGTATATTGGGGTAGAGAATACGGCGTATACTACACCGACAAACATAAACACAGCTGTTATTGCAATGATAAAATATTTACGATCGAGCAATGCGCCTAATAGCGCCATTAAGTCAATCTCTTGGCTTGGGTTTTGATCTGGTGTGCGGTTTTGCTTATTTGCTGCTATTGCAGTGGGCTGAGCATTCATGTACTAGCCTATCCTTATAAATACTTTTGCCAAGCGCTACAGGCGCTATCGATTAGTTCATATACGTGTTCAAATGCTTCAAGGCTTTGCCTGTAAGGGTCGGGAATTTCTTTATCGCCTAACCATTTACCAAGTAAAAACGTTTTACCACGGGCCTCAGGGTAGCGGCTGCACAAATCAGTTAAATGGCGTTGTTCCATCACTAAAATCACACTATTTTGTGCCACTAGGCTCGAGTTAAGTTGGCGACCTTGGTGTGCATCCATATTTATCCCGTATGGTGCAGCAATTTGTTTTGCCGTTGCATCAGCCGGTTTACCTTCAAGTGCGGTTAACCCGGCTGATGACACTTTAATATTTTTACCTTCAAGCTTACTTTTCAGTACGTACTCTGCAGTCGGGCTGCGGCAAATATTACCCGCACACACCACTAAGATAGAGTCAAACATCGCATTCCTTTAGTTAGTTGCAGCTAAATCGTCGATAGAATCAACTGTCGCGATAGACGGTAGTAATAAGCTTATTACACGGTTCCAACGTGCAAGTGGGGCAGAGGTTACATACACAATATCGTGTGGCTGTAATTCAAACTGCTCAGCTAACACTAGTGCTGCTACATTTTTAGCATGTAACTGGTAAACATCGGCTATTACGCCATCGCGTTGCAAGTCACGTTTACGTAATACAAATACGCCATTAGCGTCAGCAGTGTTTTCGTTTAAGCCACCAGAGTTTGTTAGCGCTTCGGCTAGGTTTAAACCGTAACGGTTAATACCAACAGAGCCGGCACGTTTTACATCACCTAATACAAATACGTTTTGTAGGTCATTACGGCTAACGTGAACTATATCGCCATGTTGTAATAAACGATTTTGTGAAATATCACCATGCGCATAAAAGTCATCAAGTTTAATGACTTCTGTTTTGTCGCCACGGGTAAAAGTCACCGTGCGCCAGTCGGCTGCATCGGTTAAACCACCGGCTTGGTTTAGTGCATCAATTAAAGTCAGTGGAGTTTCAGTTACTGGGTAAACACCAGGCTTTGTTACTTCGCCAGTTACATAAGCTTTTTGGCTTCTGAACCCAACCACTTTTATGTCGATTTGTGGGTCTTCAATCACACGGCTTAGGCGTTTTACAAGTTCAGTGTGAACCTCTTGTACGGTTTTACCTGCCGCTTGAATATTTGGTGCATACGCATAGGTAATGGTGCCGTCGGCTTGCACGCGAAAGCCGTCAAACTCAGCGGTACGCTGTACAGCAGCGGGTATTGTTAGCTCTGGGTGATCCCAAACGCCAATAGTAAGTACGTCACCCACACCTAGTTTGTATTGATAATCGCTGGTATCAATGCCATCAAGGCTCGAAGGTGGTTTAGCTTTTTTAGCGGTTTGTTTTTGTTGATAAATCAACGAGGAGTCAATTATTTGGATATTGACCTTTTCAAGGTCTTGCTCAAGGTTTTTTGTTTGTTCACCCGATTCGATTCCTTCGAAATGGCTACCGGGGATGATTGTACAACCTGTCATTGTGAGCAAGGTAAGTGATGCCACAAGTGTTTTACAGCTTAGCGCCATTGTATATTCCCAAATATTATAAAATTCTAAAACTTTCAGCTTAGTTATTGATATGTGCTGTTATATTTTCGCTGGCTAATTAAAGCATGGCTCTGTTTACTGTGCAAGGTTGGTTGTACAGTAAACAAGCAAGCGAGTAATTTTTTTGTAAATTTAGTTAAAAGGTTCCGTTTTCGTGCTTCGTGCTTCGTGCTTCGTGCTTCGTGCTTCGTGCTTCGTGCTTCGTGCTTCGTGCTTCGTGCTTCGTGCTTCGTGCTTCGTGCTTCGTGCTTCGTGCTTCGTGCTTCGTGCTTCGTGCTTATCAAGCATTTTTAATGGTTTTTATTAACTTGCCAAGCATATTTCCAATTATTTCACACTCTTCAAGTATAAATTTAGATTGCTCATAACGTATATAACCTAATTCAAATGAAATCATGACCTGTGTTTTTAATTCACCAATCGAGCCTTTAGCAATACCTAAAAAGCGGGCTTTTTCTTTTTCAAAGTCTCTTTCCATCCCCTCTGCGATATTACTTGGGACTGAGACGGCACATCGTCGCATTTGATCTCTTAAACCGTAATCGCGTAAAGACTCAAATGTTTTATATATTGATAAACTTAGTTTAAATGACCTTTTCCATACTTCTAAATTTTCATATCTCATTGCCAATCCTTCGGATGATTATGATGTTTATGCTATTGAGCTATCCTAACGTAGCCCGTAGCCCGTAGCCTGTAGCCTGTAGCCTGTAGCCTGTAGCCTGTAGCCTGTAGCCATCATTTGAAAGCAAAACTATTTGCTTGTCTAGCCCTTCGGGCACGCTTCACGTTCCAGTTCGTCGCAGAGCTCCTCTCGCTCCAGCTTGAAAGCAAAACTATTTGCTTGTCTAGCCCTTCGGGCACGCTTCACGTTCCAGTTCGTCGCAGAGCTCCTCTCGCTCCAGCTTGAAAGCAAAACTATTTGCTTGTCTAGCCCTTCGGGCACGCTTCCGCCCCTAGGTTGCAGTTCCTACGTACTGATTAACTTTAAGTTTTAAGGTGCAAGATTAAAGGCCAAAATCCATACCTTACAAAACACCTATTTTGCACAAAGAGAAGTGAATGAGAGAAAATGAGAAGACAAATAAATATGTTACTTCTCTAACGCCTTCCTGTGCATCTCTGAAGCGCAGCGTCTCTTAATATCTTTGTAAATATATCACTTAACACTTTAGTGGCTAAAGCCTGCTACTACGAAGACCATTTTGCACAAAGAGAAGTGAATGAGTGGGAATGAGTGGGAATGAGAAGACAAAAATATATTTTACTTCTCTAGAACCAAGCTCATTCTCCTGACCTCTTAAGCGCAGCGTCTCTTAACCTCTTTGTGAATATATCACTTAACACTTTAGTGGCTAAAGCCTACTCCTACGAAAACCACCTGTGCACAAAGAGTAAACAATGAGGGTAAATGAGAAGAAAAAATATATTTTACTTCCCTAGCTCCTAGTCTCTTTTCTAGAACCTAGTTCCTTACTTTGACCTCTTAAGCGCAGCGCCTCTTAACCTCTTTGTGAATATATCACTTTCGCACTTTCGCGGCTAAAGCCTGCTCCTACGAAAAGCATCTTTGCACAAAGAGAAGTAAATGAGTGGAAATGAGAAGACAAAAATATATTTCACTTCCCTAACTCCTAGTCTCTTTCCTAGAACCTAGTTCCTTACCTTGACCTCTTAAGCGCAGCGTCTCTTAACCTCTTTGTGAATATATCACTTTCGCGGCTAAAGCCTGCTCCTACGTAAATCACCTTTGCACAAAGAGAAGATAATGAGCGTAAATGAGAAGACAAAAATATATTTCACTTCCCTAACTCCTAGTCTCTTTCCTAGAACCTAGTTCCTTCGCTTGCACCTCATCAGCGCAGCGCCTCTTAACCTCTTTGTGAATAAATCACTTAAAAATTTTGCTTGTCTAGTCCTTCGGACACGCTTCACGTTCCAGTTCGTCGCAGAGCTCCTCTCGCTCCAGCTTGAAAGCAAAACTATTTGCTTGTCTAGTCCTTCGGACACGCTTCCGCCCCTAGGTTGCAGTTCCTACGTACTGATTAACTTTAAGTTTTAAGGTGCAAGGTCAAAGTCTTTCGCTAAAACCATTTTTGCACAAAGAGAAGTAAATGAGAGTAAATGAGAAGATAAAAATATATTTCACTTCCATAGCTCCTAATCTCTTTCCTAGAACCTAGTTCCTTCGCTTGCACCTCATCAGCGCAGCGCCTCTTAACCTCTTTATGAATATATCACTTTAGCACTTTCGCGGCTAAAGCCTGCTCCTACGTAAATCACCTTTGCACAAAGAGAAGATAATGAGTGGAAATGAGAAGACAAATAAATATGTTGCTTCTCTAACGCCTTCCTGTGCATCTCTTAAGCGCAGCGTCTCTTAACCTCTTTGTGAATATATCACTTTCGCGGCTAAAGCCTGCTCCTACGTTTAAAGCATAGGCGCTAGTCACTTCCCTAGGGCCTATAACCTTTCTCTTCCTAGTACCTTTAACCTTTCGCCTTTACCCTTTTACCTTTAACCTACTTTTCTTATATCTTTATTATCTACTGTTACTTCTATTTTTTGGTTTAGTAGATTAATTAGTAATATACTGCGCATGTCGCCGTCTGGCTCTTTAAATATTGCTTGTACATCTTTGAATGAACCGTTATTTAGGTACACCAAATCACCCGCATTTGGCAGGTCGTTGGTATTTAAATTTGGTTCAAAGTTTTGTAATTCGCTGATCAACTGTTCAGGTACTATTTGATATGACGCACCATACGACACAAAACCACTGATGCCACGGGTATTTTTTACCGCAGAAAAGTTACAGTTTTGTGAATTCAAACGAACGAATAAATAGTTTGGGAATAACGCAGACTCTTTAACAGTACGACGACCTTTAACGAGTTTTTCTGTTTTTAGAAGAGGAAAAAAAGCCTCAATCCCTTGGTTTTGTAAATTAATTTTCGCTCGTGCTTCCTGACGAGGTTTACAAAATAATAAGTACCAACTATCCATATCAATCCCTAAAATACTGACTTCTCTAACTTCGATTGCTTACACCTGCAATCTGAGAGTCGAGATTATACGCATTTATTTGGGGTACTGTCTACATAAAATAACTTGAAAACTATTTACGCCTGACGTGTGTGTAACAGTATTTTAGAACGAATATTGGATAGTCACGGATTAGCCTGTTGCGAACGTGGCTATGCATAATAGCTCGTTGTAACCACCTTAAACCTAATTTTTTTATTAAAGGGTGATAGTAATCTGCTTTAATGGAAGATTGCTCAATAAACCCACCGCATGTAAAAAGTTGGCATGCGTTATTTGCTTTTTGACTATATTCAACTAAAAAGTGCTCTTGATATGGCGTTCCCATACCTACAATTACTATCTCTGGCTTGCATTGATCTGCCTGATTAATTACTTGCTCTCTATGCTGCTCGTTTTCAAAATAACCATGGTGTGTATAAACAACATTCAACCCTGGGTACATTTTTTCAAAGTTACTCTTTGCAATATCTACGAGCCCAGGCTTGGCACCTATAAGTACTACCTTTGCTTGTCTTTCAGCAGCCTGAGCTAAAACTTCTGAAGCAATAGATGAAAAATCAAAACTAACTCGATCAACCTTATTTTCGTGAAACAGATTATGAAGGGTTTTATGTAAAGAGCCATCTGATAATATTATATCCATAGCTTGAACTAGGCTGGGCTCAGCACAAAGTACATTGTATGAAAAAGGATTTACAAAGGTAGTTAAAGTAAACTTTTTATTCCCATTAATCTTTAGCAATGTATTCAACTGCTCCTTTGAGCTAACCTTGGAGTCTAACTGCTTAAACGACTCTTTCACTATTTACCTCTTTAATTTTAAATTTTCTAAATAACTCAAAAAGCTGGAAAAATGCCTCACTTTTTTCTACATCGGCTTTTGACAAAGAACTTATGCAATTCAAGTCACTACGCAATAGCTTTAACGTTAGTATAGCGGTACTGTAAACGGATAATGCGAACTTAAACGGATTATCTTGCTGGTCACTTATTATTACTTCAATTGGTAAGTTATTTATTCGCTCAATTACAAGCACACTTGCTTGAGTGTTTCTTTTAATTAAATCTAGCCGCTCCAAGCTTCTCTTTTTAGTCTCTCCAGGGTGGTACTTTACTACAAGCGTTTCAACCTCGAGTCTATCGGCTTCTTTTGCTAATCTAATTAGGTGAGCGTCTTCGTCAGCTTTTGATAAGGCGTTATACTCTGTTATTGGCTGAGTTAGAAGTAGTGCTGCAGGCTTGCGGATAGGTTGCTCTGCAACTGCACTCCTTACCTCATTAATAACTTTGGCTGAAAAAGATAAGTGAATTTCTTTTGCTTGGTTTGCATACTTCGCTAACTCTTTACTTAAACAATACCGACCATCTACACGATAATGCCCAATTCCGGTAACGTTTTTCAAGGCCCCGCCTAGCAGTAAGTTTGAAAATAGCTTCATAGCTAACTTTTTTTGCAAGGTGACTTTTCTAATGTTATCCATATAACTGGCTAAACCATCATCAAACAGATAAATCTTTTCAGGCTTTATTATATGAGCAACCACTTGATTTTCTAGTTGATAATCATTACCCCAGAATAAAAAACTGTTATTCAATTTTTTTAAATGTTTGATCTTTTTTATGTAGCTGTATGCGGCCTTTTTATCTATAGCTGGTAGCTCATATAAATCACTCCATAAACTATGATCCAATAATAAAGAGGAATGCATCTTATCTTTCCCATAACTTATTAAAATACAGTTACGAAGCCGCTCAACAGAAATAATTGATTGCGCGAGTAATAAGTGAAGCTGAGTATTAACAACAAAAATGTTTTTATGCATTTTTTATAAAACCTATAAATTTTGGCTCTTTCAAAGCAAAAAATAAAGTTAGAATTAAATGGAAGCACCAAGACCCAACAAAGAAAAGTGCTACATAATATGCTGAAAATAAATTTAAGCTATATAAAATCATTAACCCAACTAATAAAAATGTAAATGAAGCCATTGATAAAGCTGAAATCAGGTAATTGCGTTTTTCGTAAAATAAAACAGCCCCAACTACTGAAACCATAACCTGTAAGCAGTATCCCACACTCACCAGTTGCGCTATTTGTATTGATGACTCGTAAGCTGCTGGAAAAAAGACATTCACAATAAAAGGTAATAGCAAAGTATAACTCAGACTCACAACTGCAAAACAAGCAATAACAATAATAGTTAACTTCCTTGCTTTTGCATTTACCTGACTCTTAAACGATGCAAACAAAATTGGATTTAATAGCTTTATTAATATTGTATTCAATAAGCCAATCACAGCCCCTAATTGAAAGCCTAACGAATAAGTTGCCATGACCGTAGTACCCAGTATGGTAATAATTAAATACTTATCAACATTTACCCTAGCCCATCCAAATAAAGAGTTACCTATTAAAGCTTTAAAGTGTTTTATGTAGCGTTTAGATGAGCTCATCTTAGAAAAGTAGATAAGGCGTACGTTACTCGCATCTATAAAAAGCAGCAAAAGTGTTTGAAATAGATGGCTCGATAAAACCAACAAAGCATAACCTTGCCAGCTTGAGACATTTAAATAGTAAGCTAATAAAGCCAATACGACATAACAAAAAACAAACGTTAAACTAAATTTCGCATAAGATATATATTTTTGCTGACACTGTTTAAAGGTGAGATAAACCTGAGATGGTTGAGCAATAATACATGACAAACTAGATATAAAAAATACATAAAAGTATTCATCAAAATTGTAAACACTTGATATAGAAAAAAACAGAATTGATAACACAATAAAAAACAATGTGTTAAAAGCCATAGCAGACTTAACTTCGTATACAATACGATACTGGCGAGTAAAGTAGCCTACAAGGATAAAGTTGTTTAATATTGCAATGTATAAAGTTGAAAAAAATATATAATTAATTAAAAATAGTGCATAGATGCCAAACTCTTCAAGTGTTAATGCATCTGTAATGACTGGCAACAGCATTAAGCCAATCAATTTTGTTAAGCTTTCGCTAAAAGCGAGAGCTAGCGGGCCTTTGATTTTATTCATATTTGTTTTTATTTTTTGACGCTAACACGACCAATGATAAAGCAAAGGTCAACAGCATAGTGGGCGCTTGAAAAATATTATGCAATGAAAAAAGTAAATATTGTGCAAATAAGTATAAAAAGATTAAAAGCCAATTGGGGCTTATTGCTTTTATCATATATATAAATAGCATTAACTGCACTACTATAAAAAAGATACTATAATCATACCAGAAGCGAAGTAAGTCAAAATGAGTAATATGGCCCGTTAACTTTTCTGCGGCACCACCACCGAACCCCCCAATTAATGAACGATCATATAGGTCAACTAAAATCATCATGTACCAAGTCAGCCTCGTACCTAAAGACCCTCCTTCTAAATCTGCTGTTGATGCAAATCGCAAAGAAGAAAGTGCTGACATTGCAGCTGTTATCTGGTCTATTTTTAAAACAATAATACCAACAATACTAAGTACTAACATCAATATAATGGTTTGCAAAACTTTGTTTTTACCAAATGTACGGTACAAACTAAAAGCAAAATAAACGATTAATGATAATACAGCCCCTCTAGTTCCTGAGAGAAGTAAAAAAGTAACACCTATACTAAAATAAAATACTTTATTGAATTTCCCTAAGTCACTTTCGAGTAATGTAATTAACATTAAACATGCAGTTCCACCATAGATAGAAGCGGCTAACTGCATTCCTGTGAACCTGTCTTCATGGTCAAAATTACCTAGAACAACTGCTAAGAAGTTAAAAACTACAAAGTAAATAAAAAAACTAAGTTTTAAAATAGTATTAAATTTCAGTTTTTCTGTTTTTTTAAAGTAATAAATAACGTAAAAAATAACAATAAAATAGAAACTATAAAATATATCTCGGATAATTTTACCTAGCTCAAAATACCCCAAGCTATAACCTAAAAGAATCACTGATAACACCAGTCCAAATGCAATACTATAAATTTCTTGAGGCTTTATCGGATTTGAAAAATTGAGGTAGTAACTTTTTAAATATAAAAAGCTATGTAAACTGAGGATGAGAAAACCAATAAAAAAATTAAAGCTTCCCGTTTCCGTGTAATTAGGCTTTAAAACCTTAAGAACACCATCAAACCCAAACATTACCGCCATTAACGATAAATACAGTAGTATGTATGCATTTAACTTAAGGTTTAAAATGCGCTCTAGTAGTTTGTGTTGAGTAGCCATGAGCTATTTTTTTAACTTTATGATGGTTTCAGCAACTAGAAAATCTAGATAGTTGTCGATATCAACAGAATTTTCAGTATCCATAATATACGGGTAGTAGTCTTGGTCTAAAAATAGTTTGTTTTCTTTTAATAGCGTATTTTTTTCAATTAAATAAATTGCGCCATTTAATCGGTAGTAATTAGGTAAATCTTGGGAACGAGTATTTGATAGCTTGCTTATAAACTTATTAAAATCTCCCTCACCTCCCAAAGGTGTAGACCAAAGTGGGGAGTGCTCACACTCAGTCATAGAGACAACACCTTTTGCCCGTTTTTCTATATATAGAGTTATTGCTTTGTCAATATCAAACGAAGTACGCAACGGTGATGTTGGTTGTAATAAGCATACAACATCGAATTCACCAAACTGCTTTGAGTGTTCAACAGCGTGGATAAGCACATCAATTGAAGAAGCCGTATCAGAGGAAAGTTCCGCAGGACGCTTTAAACTGTAGGTATTACTATATTGTTCACTAATACTTAAAACTTCTGGGCAATCTGAAGTGACCATTGTCGTTGTAACAAAAGTTGAGTGTTTAATTGCTTCAAGAGTGTGAGCAATTAGTGGTAAGCCATTTAATAATTTAGTATTTTTTTTAGGTAGCCTTTTACTACCTGCTCTTGCTGGTACTACAGCTAAAACTTTTGGCTTCATATTCCTAGCTCATAAATATCTGACTGTGCTTTATTAAAATCATCGTGGCGCCCAACATCTAGCCAATATTCATGAATCGGAAACTTTAGTGTTTTACAACCCACCTTTTGTTTTTGCTCAAACAGTGTTGGCATATCTAAATGCTCATTATTAGGTAATGACTCGATAATATGGTTAGAAATCACATAAATACCAGCATTTACGAAATACCTGTATGTTGGCTTTTCCACAATATTAGTAATTTCATGGCCAGTACCTTCAATCACACCAAATGGTACTTTTATCTCATAGTCACGCACACACATGGTTGCATCACTGTGCTGTTTCACATGAAAATCGAGAACTTTGGCAAAGTCCACATTTGTTAAAATATCGCCATTTATCATTATTAGTGGTTCTTTAGGCAGAGATTTAGGCAAGAGTGATAACGCCCCTCCGGTACCTAAAGGCGTTGTTTCATGGATATACGTAATTTCAATACCGAAGTTACTACCATCGCCAAAATGATTCATTATCACTTCTGGCAAATAATGCGTAGAAATAAAAAATTTATAAAAACCATAATTTTTAAAATTATTAATAAGGGTTTCTAACATGGGCTTACCACCCACTTTGAGCATTGGTTTGGGGCAGTGATCTGTAAGTGGTCTCAATCGGGTACCAAAGCCTCCTGCCATAATAAAAACAGGGTTTTCACGCTTATCAACAACCAACGTATCGTACAACGTTTTTAAACCAACTAACTTTCCTGAGTCATCAACAATCGGGAGAGATAATATCTTACGCTCTTGCATTAGTGTTTTTAATTCAACACTACTTAAAGAAACGTTAGCACTTGTTGGATTATTATTCATTATTGTGCTGACTGGGGCTGATAATTCAATACCCTGTAAAATTCCACGACGGATATCACCGTCAGTAACGATGCCTACAAGTGTGTCGCAACCAAGTACTACAATAGCTACACGAAGTGCTTCTTTATCTATAATTTCAAGCACTTCACGGATAGTTGTGGTAGGGGAAACAATTACTTTTTGCCAATTTTTTATCATAAATCACCTAGCTCTTTAATCTTTGCACGTACACCATATGCTATAGAGTTTTTTGGTACTGATTTAGTAATATTAGCCCCAACCCCAACAACTGAATTACTGCCAATACTTACATTATTAATTACACTACTACCTGTTGCTATGTGTACATTACTTTCGACTTTAACTTGTCCGCTTAACGTAGTACCGGGCGCTAGGTGGCTATGAGCGCCAATAGTGCAATCATGGTCAACGGTTACAGACGTATTTACTATCGTATTTTCACCGATTTCACAGCCAATATTAATTACTGCGTTATTCATAATTTGTACACCTTTAGCCAATACCGCATAATCTGAGACTAACGCAGAGTCCGCAATGACTGTTGCAAATGTATAGCCCAACTCGCTAAAACGTGTATAAATTTTTTCTCTTAGCGTTTGTCGTGGCATTGCACCAATACCGTTTACTAATAGCACATTATCTACTGAAAAATTTAAAATATCGTCATCATTTAAATAATGATTTATATTACTAAAAATCTTGTTTCCTGCTAGAACTGTAGGCGCAACAATACCCAATAAAGGTTTTTTTTGCTGTAGTAGAATATCAGCAAGAGCGGCGGCATGACCACCACCACCTATTATTAGGTACTTGGGGCTATTCATCGATTAAATCGCCTACTTGGTAGCTTTTACGACTTGGTTTGTTTAAGTAACTCCAATATTTAATTGGCTTAATACCATTTCCAGGACGTTTTACCGATACGTTATCTTCACTAAATAACTCACCTATTGCAATCGTAGATGCCGCTACAAGGCTTTTACGGGCAACACTTTTATTCTTCACCTCTGAAGGTCGCGGGCCTTTTATACCATCACCCAAAACTTTCTCAACGGTTCGAATACCATCAACCATTGCTTTTAACTCTTTAGGATCTAATGAAGCTTTATGGTCGGGCCCTGGCAATGTTTTATCAACAGTAAAGTGTTTTTCTATTAATACAGCACCTTTAGCTACTGCAGCTACTGGGACAATTATGCCTTCACTGTGATCTGAATACCCAACGGCTAATTTAAATGCGTTTTTCATTGTATCCATTGCGTTTAGATTTATATCGTCGAAAGGCGCAGGATATTCTGTAGTGCAATGCAAAAGTGTTACTTTTTCATTAAGTAGTTTTTTGCCTTCTTCACTAAAGTAAGCGGCTTGTAGTTGTTCATCGGTCGGGTTGCCATGCTTATTTAAATATCCAAATGCGATCACCGATAACACTTGCTCTATTTCTGATAATGTAGCCATACCCGTTGAAACAATAAGGTCGCACCCTGTTCGAGCATGTTCTAGCACTAAAGGAGCGTTTGTGATCTCACCTGATGGCAGTTTTAACCGTGTAATACCTAAGTCATCAACTAAAAATGAAAGGCTTTCTGAGTCAAAAGCTGTTGATAAAAACTCAATACCGAGGTCATTACAATATTTAACTAGTTTGTGATGAGATTCATAACTTAACTCAAGCCGTTTTAGCATTGAGAATTGAGATTCTTTTTGGCCACTATTCGTTATTTGATACTCAGCCTGCTGGGCATCTTCTGTAACTAAATTCTTGGCTTTAAATGTTTGAAACTTGACGATATCTGCACCCGCTTTATGGGCTGCATCAACAAGTGAAAAGGCTAATTCGTCACTGCCGTTATGATTAACACCAGCTTCTGCAATAATTAGGGTCATAGTGTACTCACTTTAAATCGTAAAAAGACTTAGTTGGCTCGAAGTGTAGGGTTTTAAGCATTGTAATGGCCTGCTCACTTGCATTACCTGCACCATAAGGGTTTATTATATCTTCACCCGCGACTTTATAGTCACCTTGAAGAGCGCTGGTTATAGCGGCTTCAATTGCTGTTTTTGTAGCGTTGCAATGCAATACACTTTTAGCCGCTAAACGCCCTTTTTGCCTAACGCCTATATTTACTGTTGGTACATTAAATGACGGCACCTCAATTACACCGCTTGAAGAATTACCAATAACTGCAGCAGCATGTTTCACTGCACTTAAATAGCGCTTTTGACCAAGCGATGGAATTGCACACACTCTTCTTGGCTGCTGCTCAGCGTACTTTTCCAGGAGAGGTATTATACGACGACCACCATCATCTGCATTAGGGTAAGTTAGTATAACCTGATGCTCTGGAAATTCATTTAAGGCTTCAAGTAAGGCATTAAAGCTTTGTTCTGGTTGCTCATCACCTAAAGTAACTGGATGATAAGTAACTAAAAAATACGGCTGACTAAGACGGAAGTTTAAAGAATTAGCAATTTCATCGACTGTCATGAATTCGCCACGTTTTAAGTGGTCTAGCCCTATCGCACCGATATTTCTTACTCGTTCAGGTTGTTCCCCTAATTGAATTACACGCTGTTGATATTCTTTTGTTGATGTACCATGTAAGTAACTCAACTTGGTAATAGCATGGCGGATTGCATCATCATAGGCGCCTTCCGTTATTTCACCACCATGTAGGTGAAGAATGGGAATACGTAAAATCATAGCCGTTTGTGCTGCTGCCAATGCTTCAAATCTATCGCCTAAAATTACGAGAGCATCAGGCTTTAACCGGTTTAATGCATCAGCAAAACCAAGCACTCCTAATCCCATACTTTTTGCGGTGCCTACAGCCGTATCAGAAGAAAGTAGAATTTCTATTTTTTCATCAATAGTGAATCCATCTTGCTCTATTTGCTTATAAGTTTCGCCAAATTCAGAAGACAAATGCATACCTGATACTAATAACTGTAAAGTTAGTTCAGGATCATTCTTGATATCTTTTAAAAGCCAAAAAAGCAAACCATACTCAGCGCGAGTACCTGTAAAAACGGCTATTTTCATAAATCTATACTCCACCAAAACTTTTGATTGGTGAGCTTGGAATGTTAATCAAATGACCTTCAATAAATTCAGAATAAGAAAGATCGCCTCGTAGCGCATTTTTAAACATCGGTAAGCGATGCATCAATTGCCAGATTGGTCTGGCCATAACACCGTTCGAATTGGTATCTTTTAGTAATGTTTCGCGAGATTTTTGGTCTGGACAAATGATAGCATTTAACCAGTAATTTGATTTCGCATAAGTTGGCTCTGTAACAAATTTATAATCTGAATTATTAAAAAAATCGCTATACAATGATGCGAGGCTGCGCTTATTTTCAATAAAAGCAGGTAAACTTTCCATTTGCGCACACCCTAATGCTGCATTTAAATTTGGCATACGGTAGTTAAAACCCGCTTCATCATGATAAAACTCATAAGGATGTGGAACTTTTGCCGTTGTAGTGACATGCTTGGTGTGTTTACCTGCATCTAAAGTTTTACACAGCACCATACCACCGCCACCGGTAGTAATAATCTTATTACCATTAAAGCTTATAGCGCCATAATCCCCAAAAGTACCTGTATGCTGACCTTTATAAAAAGATCCTAAGCTTTCCGCGGCATCTTCAACTAAGCTAATTTTCCACTTTTCACATATTGCGATAAGCTCATCAAGTTCCACTGGATGGCCAAATGTATGCATTGGAACAACCGCTTTAATACGCTGCTTTGTAACTTTATGAACAGGCCCCGTTTCTGTTAATACGGCGTATTCATCTAAAAATAGCTCTAAAGCCTTCGGACATAGCCCTAAACTAATTGGAGAGACATCCACAAAAGCAGGGTGAGCCCCCATATGATGTAATGCATTGCAAGTTGCAACAAATGTTAGTGCTTGAGTAATCACAATATCATTTGCTTTAACGCCAGCCATATATAGTGCGGCATGTAATGCTGCAGTACCATTTACCGTAGCAACAGCTTTAGCTGTAGCTGTGTAACTTTCAATATGTGCTTCAAAATCGTCAACAAATTTACCGACACTAGATACAAATGTGCTATTGATAGTCTGAGCTACATACTGCTGCTCATTACCCGTAAATGTGGGCGCATGTAATGGAATAAATTCATTTGTTTCATAGAGTTCTTTTATAAATGAAATCAACTGCTTTGTCATATTCAATAGCTCTCTTACATTTTACTGTCTAAGTACTTGCCTGTTTCTTTATGACCAAAGTCGGGGAGCATGGCGAAAAACAATTGAACAATTTGCTCTTTTGTCCAAGCTCTGTCAGCTTTTAACTCTGAAATAGTCTGTTCAAACACTGATAGTAATTCAGCATTGTATTGCGCTTCATTTTTAATGATGCCAAGATTTTCGAATCTATCCATGTCTAGCGTTTCATGATCGGTGAAGAATTCTTCAAAGTCTTTTTCACCCGTTGTATCACTGCTCGTAAACAAACATGGCCACTTTCCTTGCGCAGGTAATGTCTTAACTAATTCTCGAGCTTCATCTTCACTTGTACATAAATGAGGTTCGTAACCTTTTTCAGCGAGGTACTTGACAGCAATATCAGCAAACGTTATTAAGTGCAGTGATTCACTCAGCTTGGGAAAGAAAATATCGCGGTTTTCACCAAAAATACACGACATTAAGCATAACTCACCTGATTCCTGTGGAATCACAAAATAGCGTTTAATGTCATTTGGAGCGACGATGGGTTGTCTTTTCTCTATACGCTGATTGAAACCATGTAACAATGAACCATCTGAAAAGGCAACGTTTGCAAATCGCGCTGTAGATATTGAAATCTGCTCGCTCTTGCGCATTAAAAACATTTCCATGATACGCTTTGATGCACCCATCATATTGACAGGGTTAGCTGCTTTATCTGTAGAGACACAGAAATACTTTTTGACACCCGCGTCGATCGATTGTTGTATTGTTTTATCTGTATTAAATACATTTACATCAATCATTCGCATTAATGTGTATGGGTCTTTTTCACTGCGGACATGTTTTAAGGCTGACAAATTTAAAACATAGTCATATTGCCCATCAGCTTTAATAAATGCATCGTACTCAATAGACCCTATATCTAACGCAAACGTTTGAAAATCACCATTTATATAACCAAACGAACTACGAATATCTCGAACTAGCTCAACCATGTTATTTTCGCTAATATCAACAACATGTAGTTTTTTAGGATTACGTTTGAAAATTTCTTTGGTGACAGCTTGACCAATAGATCCTGCACCACCGAGTACTAGAAAACGAGATTTGGAAACTTTTTCTGACAATACTTTTTCAGCTTTAATTATATCATCTATGAAGAGCAGTTTTTCACGACCAATTAGCTTTAATATTTCCATCTATTTAATCCCCTTTTGAATAAGCTTAAAAAATTTAATTACGGTCCAAGCTCGTTTTATGACAAATACGTAAAGTAAAAATAGACTTGCTATAATGATTAACAAATAAAGCTCTTTCATTTTAGTTACTTCGCCATAAATGCCAATAGACAATATAAATAGGGCAGAAAAAGTAATAAAAGCTAAAGCTTGGCGAGAAGAAAAACCAGCTCTCATAAAAATATGGTGAATATGATCTCTATCAGGCTTAAATGGTGATTGACCTTTACTTATCCTTCTAAACATAATTGCAACCATATCCATCAATGGAATTGCAACGACGTAAAGAGCAAAAACAGGCCTGAATATAGGCTCACCAAGAGATGTTTTCTGACTTGAATAGACTAGCGCCCAAATAATAGCTAAGCCTATAAGCATTGAGCCGGCATCCCCCATAAAAATTTTTAGCTTTTTAAATGGGTATACACCTAAGTTAGCCAAGAAGAAAGGTAGTAATGATGCAATAAATATAATTGAAACATAACTAGAAAAGTGCATATTTTCATAACCTAAAACAGCTATTCCCGTAAATGACACTATCGCCAAAGCACCTAACAGCCCATCAATCCCGTCGATCATATTGTAGGCATTTATAGCAGCTAAAATTGCAATGAGAGTAAATACGACACCAAACTGCTTAATATTTATTTGGCCTAGGGAAAATAAGTCCCCTAGATTAGTTATGTAATCACCTAAAGCAAAAATTAAAATTGACCCAACTAAAAATTGTCCTATCAAGCGAGAGCGAACGCTTAGATCATACTTATCATCAAGTACACCTATAAATACTATAATCCCAGCAGAAATAATAAATAATATTACCACTTGATTTAAATCAGAGCATAAGATTAAAGAGGCTAAAACACCAAAGAAAACTGACATACCGCCAACAAGGGGAACTTCACCTTTATGTAACTTTCTTGTGCAAGGTCGATCTACCAAACCTAGTTTCACTGCGAATGAGTTAAGGAATAATATGCTGATGTACGTAGACGCAAGTGCAACTAAAACAGGACTATACATGATATCTAAAACCTTTAGTTACCTTAAAGCTCGGATGAAGACAACGATACAACTTATTATGCCCCCTAAAATAAAACCAAAAATACATAATAGAGCCCTTCTAGGAGAATACTTTTCTTCAGCAATTACCGCTTTATCTATGACTTTAAATGCATAGTTTTCTTTAACCTTTGTAAGCATCTTCTTTTGTACTTCTTGCTCTATTAGATTATACAATAAGATCTTTAGATCAGAATTATCAGATTCTTTAATCGCTTCTTTTAAAAACTCGATACTTCTTTCTGTTTCGTTGGCTGCATCCGCCCGTAACTTTTCATCAATACTTATAATTAATTGGGTTACAACTCGCTCAGCAAATTGAGCTGAAACATGCTTAATTGTGATCCTTACAAATCCAGTCTCTTTATCTTTATCTACTTCTAATAATTCTTCCATAAAGTAAATATATGCTTCGAGTAAACTTGGTTCAGCCTGCTTAATAGTTGAACTTTCACGTACCCACTTATTATTGACACGATCGTATACTTCATCGTCATAGATATATTGGTTAGTTGCATAATCCCAACTTTTAACACCAAGCAGCTCTACTTTTAGTTTATTCTCATTAATAAAATTCATTAAAAAAGTTCTGCTTTTTAATGTCGCAATCGCAAGATCTGTTTTATCTGATTGCCCGCCAAGGTTAATACCAGCCATCGACGCTAGGCCGCCTAATTGAGAACCTAAACCTGCTAAATTAGTATCCTGTTCAACTATAGGCATTAGCAATACATCTGACTTATATTTATTGGGCAGATAAAGTGCCAATATTACAAACGCAATAGATACTAGCCCTGTAATTAAGACTACCAACCACTTGTCGCTGAATAACCTTTTACAAAAATCACCCACAGTTATTTCATGAGATTTATTAACCATTTAAATTAACCTGCTATTTAAATACTACTAATCGCAGCGACTGCTACACCAAGTTGATAAACGATCTGCGTTGCAGTACTCCACAGAGTTAAGTTATCCATATAACCTGAGTCCAACGGCACTACAATAGTGTCTCCAGCTTCTAAAAGCTGCGAATCACTTACTGCGAACCAACTACCTGCATCCGGTATTTTTACTGATCCGTTAGCTTTGATAATATAAATCCGTTCATCGTCTGCGCGTACTTTTAAGCCACCACTGAGTGCTATGTAGTCTTCAACTCCAACCCCTGGTTTATATAAATGTGAAGTTGAGTAATTAACTTCCCCAATTACACTGATTGAGTCACGCTTACTCGGCACATAAAGAGTGTCACCATCTTGTAAAACTAGCTTTTGCTTATTTGCTACAATAAGAGGTAAGTCTATTACTAAACGCCCTACAGCCTCGACATCAGCCAAGTCAATAAGCAGTTTGTTCATTTCATCGTAGGAAAGCGATGTACCACCTACAGAGTTTTCAAAACTTTTTTGTGCGATATCACGGCGTAACTCTTCAGATAATTTAGCTAATTGCCTTTGCTCCTGAACCCGAATCGACTCTCGGGTAAATATTGCTGCATTTTCTTCTGCAAATTCTGAAAAGCCGCCAGCACGCTCTAACAAGTTAGTTAATGTCTCACCGCGACGTATAGTATAAACACCTGGAAACTTAACCTCCCCTTTAAGCTCAACTTTTACATTTTCTTGCCAATTAGGAATTGAGAAAACATTTAAACTGTCTTTACTACGCAAAGCTCGATTATTAGCGCTATCGCCTAACATTGCTTTTTGTAGGTTAAACTTAAAATGTTCAACTTTTGATGAGTCACCTGCTACTACATGTGTAATTTCAGCTTGCTCCGTGTAGGCTGATTCAAGTAAACCACCTGCCGCAATTATAAGTTCGTTTACTTCAGCGCCAACAGTAAGCGGATACACACCGGGGTAGTTTACATGACCGTTAACTTCAACCAGCTGCATGGCTTTTTGCACTGAAGCTTGCTGTTTTAACTTTGCTTTGATTGGATGTAATAAATTATAGCGGCTAAAGATAGCGTAATCTTCAGGAGCAAGCTCGTCTTCACCTTGCTCCTCGGCTTTACGCTGTTTTGCTAATTGCGCAATTGTGAGATTGGCTTCTTCTTGTGCTTTTATGAACGGGTCTTCATCTTCTAGCACCCCTATGTATCTTTCGAATTCTTGTTTTTGATAGGCATGCCATTGTTGAGCTTTAATTTGCTGTTGTTGCTGCTGCTCAGTTAGCGCCATATTTTTTAAAGCTAGCTCTTCTGCTTCTTTTTCTTCAAAGCGGCTAAATACTAATAGTTTGTCGTTGGCCTGTAATGCTAAATCGTGTTTCGCGGCTTTAACAATGGCCTGCGCTACATCAAATTGATATACCTCAATATCGCCTGCAATATTGATCTCTCGGATCAGTAAACCGTAGCTTAAATCAGCTTGAGGGAGTAAATCGCCACGTACCGATTTAAATACATCAGAAATACGCTTACCTTGATGCCATTGGTAGTGACCCGGACGAGCAACAGCGCCTATTACACTGATTGAGTTTTGATACTGTAAGCTGATTGGGTTAAAACGAAGGCGATCGCCATCTTTTGGCACATAATTTATATTTTTAGCGGTAAAATCAAATGAAAGAATTTCCTTCGTATTGTAATCACTATAGCGCTCGACTACAGCTTTACTAGCATAGGCTTCAGGTTTTAATCCGCCAGCCATGCTCAATAGGTCTTCAGCGGTTTCACCCTCTTTGAGTTCAAAAATAGCAGGGCGTTTAACAAGACCTTCTACCGCAACTTGAGCTCCTACCGACGGAACAAATACCACGTCGCCCGGCTTTAAAATAATATCGTTGCTGCTATCGCCTTTAATCAATAAATCATAGAGGTCAAAATTAGCGACAACTTTACCCGCTCGTTTTACTTGAATATTACGTAATGAGGCAATGTCAGATACCCCACCACTAACAAATAAAGCATGTGAAACGGTAGTAAGAGATGAAACGCTATAGCTGCCAGGCTTGTAGGCTTCACCCAAAACTAATATACGAATGCTACGCAGCTGACCAACAGAGACAAATGCTTTTATGCCTATTATTTCTTGCTCTACTTTTGCTTTTATTAGTTCTTTTACTTCGGCAAAAGTTAATCCAGCAACTTGTACTGGGCTTAAATTTGGTATGCTAATGCGTCCTTCACGGTCAACCGTTACAACATGCTCTTCACTTTCTTTACCATAAAAATTAATATTTAGCTGATCACCTCGCCCTATTAAATAGGTGTCTGGCACTGCTGCGTTCTCATTTGGCATGAATGAAGTTGGCTCGCCTGCGAATAGCTGATAACCGAAAGGTTCAACGGTGTCAGTTTTTGGTTTAAAGCGCTCTTCGTCGGTCAGTGTTTCTTCTTCACCCTTGGCGCGAGGCTGAATTGTAGGTTGCTCCTCGGTACTGGTTTGCTGAGCACTAGATCCGGTAATTGTGGATAAGTCGACACCATACTGCTTTGCTAAAGCTTCTTGTTGGGCTTTTGGTAGTTTTTTAAATTGCTCAATTTGCGCCGCACTTGGCGTGAAAGCCCAAGCAGTTACAGTGCTAAAAAATAACAAAGTCATTAAAAGTTGTTTAAAAAACATCACAAGTAGGTGCATCCCGAGTTCAACAGCCAAAAGATTGGCTATTCTACATTATTTCAGTACAAATAAAAAAGGGACCTAAGCCCCTTTATTACAGTTAAATGTCATTATAGTTATTAAATGTGTTAAAAACTGTAAACCAATGTCAATGACGTTTCAGTATCTGTATTTTCTTTGTCATCAGCAACGTCTGAGTTATGCGTAATATTGTACGCAACTTTCATTTGTAATGAGCCGTTGATTTTTGCAAGTAATGCCGTTTCAGAGCGAGTTTTAGTGTTAGTATCACCATACTCAACTGCAACTAGTTGCGTAAACTTTGCGTTATCAGAAATCTGCCAATTATAATCAAGTTTACCTAACGCAATGATTTCACTGTCAGACTCACCTGCATTTGGAATGCCATCTTCATCAACGCTGCCTTCAGGGAATTCAAAATATTTGTAACCTGGACCAATTTCAGCGTTCAACCACATATCAGAGCGGTCAAGTAAGCGTCTGCCGTAACCAGCTGAAATTACTGCTTCGTTACGGTATGCACCAAAGTAATCTGACACATATGAGCCGTAAATATATAAATGAGAGTGCTCTTCATTTAATTTGTAGTTACCTTGGGCAGATAAAGAATACTTTTCGTTAGTACGCTGAGTTTCTTTAGCGCCGTCAGAATTTTCTACTTCGTCTTCTTTATAAAGCCCGTCGATTTTGTATTCATTGTTCCAGTTTTCTAGGTTATGTAACGCTTTGATACCACCTTTTAAAGTAGTTGTTTCAGTGTTACCGCTAGTGATAATTGCACCTAGCTCACTAGTAATATCCCATGTTTGAGTTTCTTCTGCGAATGCGTTAGTTGAAGCGGTTGCTGCAACTAAAATTGATAAAAGCTTTAATTTCATTTAAAAAATAACCTTTGCTACTTTGAGTTAAATTAGAATGCACTAAAAGGTGGTTTAACCACCTTTTAGTTTAAAATGTTTTAGATATTAATCTTGCTTGTGAAAATGCACATCCATTTGTGGGAATGGAATATTAATATTTGCATCATCAAGTGCGATTTTAATGTTTTCCATTAAATCGAAATACGTTGGCCAGTAATCAGCTGCGTTAACCCAAGGGCGCACTACAAAGTTCACACTTGAATCGCCTAATTCGTTAACGGCTACTGTATAAGCAGGGTCTTTAAGTAAGCGAGATTCTTTATCTAATACAGATTTCAATACTGCTTTTGCTTCACGCAGATCTGCATCATAGCCAACACCAATTACTAAATCGATGCGACGTGTTTTTTCACGAGAAAAGTTAACAATTGGACCTGACATAATAGATGAGTTAGGCATAATAATTACTTTATTGTCTGGTGTGCGTAATTCAGTAGAGAAGATCTCAATTTTATCAACACTGCCCATTTTGCCACCGGCTTCAATAAAGTCGCCAGATTTAAATGGACGAAGAAGGATAATTAAAACACCAGATGCAAAGTTTGATAAAGAACCTTGTAATGCTAAACCAACAGCTAAACCAGCTGCACCAAGAATTGCAATAAATGATGTAGTCTCAATGCCGATTTGCGATAGCGCCATCAGGATCGTTGCCATAAATACGATGGCATAAACAATACTAGATACAAAAGAGCCAACCGCTCTATCAACGTTCTTTTTAGCGAATGCTTTTTCTGTTAGTCCTGCACAAAATTTTGCGATACGACCACCAAGTAAAAAGATTACCAATGCAATTACAGCTTGTATGCCGTAATGTAAAATTAAACCTGAATTCTCGTTTATCCAATTAATGATTGTATCCATATTCACTCCTGATGTGGTATTAAGCCGTTTGTAGCTTAAATTATATCTCATTTAAAAGTATTATTTTATAAATTTATAGACTTATATATCAAACACTCTATTAAATACGAAATTTCTGAGGGCCGTAAGTCTATTTAACTAATATGAACATAGCATTAAAGTGTGTTTTTTGGGCGGACTACGCAATTTAAAAAACTTTTTTAGTTTTTTTTGCCTTTTCCCCTTCACAACATTTATAAAGTTATGTATTATCCGCGCCACACCAAACAAGGTGTGTTGTGGCGGTTGTAGCTCAGTTGGTAGAGCCCCGGATTGTGATTCCGGTTGTCGCGGGTTCAAGCCCCGTCAATCGCCCCATTCTTTCCTTTCTCTTTAATTTTGTATCTTTTTTAATATCCCATTTCAATTTTTACATAGCAAATCCAGATATTAAACAATCACGGCTGAACCTGTTCCTACAAAGAAAAGCCACGGGTTGCGTGCAATGGCTTCTGGCTATGAATACACCTAGAACCCAGTCACTCCCCTAGAACCTAGCACCTTTAATTATCGTAGGAGAGGCTTTAGCGCCGATTGGTTTTACATATACCGCAAATCCAAACATTAAACGCAATCACGGCTAAAGCCTGTTCCGACAAGACAAAAAAATGCCACCTTTCGGTGGCATTACACACGGGATTATTTCTACATGTAGAAATTCTTTTCAAAAATTAGGTTCTAGGTTCTAAAGGGTTTAACTTGAACCTTTAACCTTGTTTCTTGCAACTTTACCCTTTTAACTTTCAGCTCGATCATTTCCAGCTTTTCATTTTATGCCCTTTTATAGCATAAAAAAGGATAAACAAATAACAAGGTAACATAACAATATAGGCAGCTTGCTGGGCATCAGCTGAATCTACACCACCACTGGCGAGACCCCAAAATAATGGACCAAATGCACCACCGGCAATACCCATCACTAATAACCCTGAACCTACGCTGGTTAATTTACCTAAACCAGATAACGCTAGCGGCCATACCGCAGGCCAAACAATTGCATTGGCAAATCCTAACACAGCTATCATCAATAGTGTATCAGGTAATTGCACTTCTAAACCTAATGCGTTTGCAACAACCACGGAGCTTGAATCACTAAATACCACGGCTAGGGTTAACACGCTACCTAGTATCGCAGAAGAACTTAATGCTGCTTGCTGCGATATAACGCGTGGGATAAGCGCAATACCAATAATATACCCCAGTACCATACACGCCATGGTGTATGAAGTCATAACGCTGTATTTTTCAACACCTAGCGATAGTGCAAACGTTCCTATTGTATCACCTGCGATAACCTCTACGGCAACGTATACAAATAATGCAACAACACCCAATGCTAAACTTGGATGTGCCAGTGCCGCTTTCACTTGGCCTTTTTCATCTTGTTCTTCGTCATCAAGTAGCTCAGGCAGTGGCATTTTTGTTACCGCAAAGCCTAGCGCGCCAATAAATAATGCCATGCCTAAATACGGATAGATTAGGCTATTTGCCATTGCATCAATTTCTGGCTGTGTTAACTCTTTACCTACAGAGCCTGTAAAGTCACTTAATATCAGTGCAGTAAATACAATAGGTGCAATAACACCCGCACCTTTATTTAAAATGCCCATCACACTTACACGCGCTGCAGCCGACTCTTCTGGCCCAATACGCACAACATACGGGTTAACCGCCGTTTGTAATAAGGTTTGACCAGCCCCCATAACTAACTGAGCAAATAAAAACAGCGCAAACACTTGAGTTTTAGCCGCAGGGATAAACAGTAAGCCAGCGACCATCATGGTGGCCATACCCAGCGCCATACCATTTTTATAGCCTACCTTACGGATGATCATTGCTGATGGCACTGCGGTAAAAGTTACTGCAATATAGAAAGAGAATAAAATCAGCGATGCTTGGAACGGGCTAAGCTGCAATACTTGTTTTAAGTAAGGCATTAATGAGCCATTTAACCAGGTTGCAAAACCGAGTATAAAAAATAGAGTGGCAACGATGGCCATGGGTATAAAATTACTTTGCTTATTTGACACGGTGGCTTCCATAAAACATTCTTCTTGTTGTGTGCTTTCGTTATAGTTATCTATATTTTTAGTAAGTATCTTAACTAGATTTACTTTCACATAGCTTGATTCTAGTGGGTAGTTTATAACATTACCCTAACAAAAATGACAGCGCTGCCATAAAACTTTACTTTAATTACAGGCATATTACTAGTAACGATTTATTTTACAACTAACGAAAAAAAGGGCCTAAAGGCCCTTTCATTTTCATTATCATTTATAATACATTAATTTATATGAGTAATTCTGCTGTTAATTTGTTCGTTCAAGCGGCTACGCAGAGCAATAGCTTGGTTTTCAGAAACACTGATCGGAGCTGTATAAAGCTGCCAAGTGTTGCCATTGTCTAAACTATACTCAACATCTAAATAAGCAAATGGTGTATTAACATGTAATTTACCATTTTCAATTACCCCACCAGGGACGGGTAAATTTATACTTACATCAGAACTTGCAAGCTTAGTAAGCTCTTTTATACCTACCGCTGCGGCAAATTGTGACCAATCTTCTGCGCGCGCTTTTGTATTAACTTGCTCGCCTTCCCATGATGCTTTATGCCAAGCACGCTCTGCGACTGATAAAATACGCGGGAAGATCATTGCAAGAACTTGCTCTTCGGTACGAATAGTCTCAGACCAAACCTGACCTTGCATACCTAAAATATTCTCAGGCTTTTCAAGTTGTGGTAATGGGCGGCCAACAAGTGCTTCTAAATTATCAATTGGCTCGCGGGTACGGGTGTAATCAGCATTGGCGTACACATCATCGGGCATATAATTAAATGTTTTTGCTGTATCAGTAAAACGTGTTGCCCAGTAGTAGCCGCGTTCTTCTGGGTGTGCTTCGTACGGGTGATCAAAATACAAATGCGTACCGTGAGATAGAATAACTTGATAACCGGCATTTGCTAAACGGTATGCTCTATCTGCAACGCCCCATTCCCAAATGTTGTCCCATACATTTGCGGTAAAGGTTTTATTTGGAAATTCATCACGTTTAAATGGGTTGGTGCGGTCGTACATTAAGCCGTCTTCCCAGGCGCCTGGTGAAATGCCACGTTTTTCTAGTAGTTTAGCTACACGCTGAGTAAAGTAAGGTTTTAAGTCAGCAGCTCCGGCCACGCCGTTATTAGGATCAGCAAACATGGCTTGGCAGATTGGTGAGTCAACCCAAGAGCCTGCGCCAACTTCATCACCACCAAAGTGCAAATTAGTAAGCTGAACACCCGCTTCACGATACATTTGCTGCAGTTCATATGTTACTTTATCTAAAAATGCATAGGTCGAGTCCATACACACATTCATTGAGTTATCTTTGTAGTTCTGTACCGTCATATAAACTGAAGTATCGTTTGGATCACTCAATAAATACTGTGTTGCCACACTGATATCAACTTGTTGGACTTCTTTGCCTGTTTGCTTGGTATTGACTAAATTGTTTTTAGCCGCGTTTTTAGCTTCATCACTGAGCTTATGGTAGCGCGCTTCCATTGCTTTTATAGATGCACGCGCATGGCCTGGGCCTTCAATTTCAGGGATGATCTGAATATGGCGATCTTTGGCGAACTTTAACAGCTCAATAAATTCACTGCGGGTAAGATAGCCATTACCTGAGCCAGATTTAAATGGCCCAGTACCGAGCTGCGTTAATAGACATTCACGTTCTTGCAAATCAAAACAGCGATAGCCACCAATATCTGTTAATTCAGGTAGGCCTGGGATCTCTAATCGCCAGCCTTCGTCTTCTGAAAAGTGCCAGTGTAGCTTATTCATTTTATAGCGAGCCATTTGTTCAACAAGTTTGAACATTGCCTCTTTACCGTGGTAGTTACGGCCATTATCGTAGTGCATACCACGCCAGCCATATCGAGGGCTATCTTCAAGCTCTAACTGTGGCACTTCAATAGCGCCTTTGCTGTTGGCAGGGATTAAATTAAGTAAACTTTGCATGGCGTAGAATACACCTGCATTATCACTGCCGACGATATCAATACGGTCGTCGTCAATTTCGAGGGTATAGCTTTCGCTTTTACCATCCGCAAGATTTGGGTTTACAGTAAGGCTGATCAGCTTTTCTTTATTCGCTTTAATATGATCAGGCTGTGCTTTAAGTGTTAAACCATAGTCATCTTGCAGGTCTTGCATGAAAACCATAACTTCACTTTTTAACTGCCCTTGAAAACGAATTTGCCAGCTGTTATCAAGCTTGGCCACACCACGATTAAATTCAATGTTTTGCGGTTTTGGAATAATACGCTTAAGCGCATCTTTTTTTGATACTTTAATAATCGCGGCCTGATTACGCTCATAACGTACTTGTGGTGTGATCAATACAGTGCGATCTTTAGGGTCGTTGTAACGACGCAGCTGATTTTCGCGCTCAAACGGAGCAACAAATTGACTCATATCTTCGCTATCGGTGTTGGCAAAAATAGCGGGGTTATTGTCACCTGAAACAAAAAATGCACGAGGCATAAAGTCGGTATAAGCGACTATCCACACTTGGGCATCAAACTCGATATCTAAGCTTTTACCTGCGGCTAAACCTTTAAAGTCTTTGGTTGGTACAATACGGTGTAAGTCACCATTTACGTGTTCAATGTTTAAACCAACAACATGCTCGGTATTAATTTTACGAACAGAGTGAATATAAAGCTGCCAATCACTTTCACCAGCAGGAAGTGCAACATCTGATTGGTTATTTAGGGTAATTTTGCCTAAAAACCCTGAATCTTTATTTTGAAAGTTGTCGACAACCGCAAATGTTAGTGTGGTTTGTTTTGCAAAATTATTGACCTCACTTTGTGATAATTGCGCTTGCGCCAGAAGCGGCATAGCAGCGATTAAACCTGCCAAAGCGTGCTTTTTAAAATCCATTACTCTCTCCTCGTTTATACCCTAAGACTACGCATTTCCCCCCGCATAATCTCTTATTATTATTTATTTACTCCTCCCCATCATATAAAAACTAAAATGACAGCGCTATCATTAATTGAAATAAAAGCTATCAGCTAAAAATTAAAAACCGTACTTGTGTTTAGTCAAGTACGGTTTTTAGTTATATCTGAAATTGACGGCTTAAAGCTTCTGGCTTTATATTTTCATACACACATATTTTTCTTCTAGGTATTCGTCTAGTCCTTGGTGGCCACCTTCTCGCCCGAGGCCTGATTGTTTTACACCGCCAAAAGGAGCAACGGGGTTTGAGATCAGCCCTTCATTAATACCTACCATACCGTACTCTAGTGCCTCGCTTACGCGGTAGATTTGTTTTATATCTTGGCTATAAAAATAAGCAGCAAGGCCGTATGGTACGTCGTTAGCCAGAGCGAGAACTTCGGCTTCTTCATCAAAAGCAATAATGCTAACTACTGGACCAAATACTTCTTGATGGTAAATGTCCATTTCAGGGGTAACGCCAGTTAAAATAACGGGTGCTTGAAAGTTACCACCTAATTCTTTGACATCATTTATTTGAGTTGCGCCTTTTTGTTTAGCATCGTTGAGCAGCTCTTGAACTTTTTGTTTGGCTTTAGCATAAATCAACGGGCCAATATCGCTATCGTCTTCAAAACCATTAGCAACTTTTAACAAACCTACTTTTTCATTTAACTTTTTAACGACTTCACCTAACACGCTGCGCTGCACAAAAATGCGGTTTGCAGCCACACAGGTTTGCCCTGCGTTTCTAAATTTAGCGCCCATTAAACCGGTAACGGCTTCATCTAAATCAGCATTATCAAAAATAATAAACGGCGCATTACCACCAAGCTCCATCGATGTACGCTTAATTGTGGAAGCGCATTGCGATAGTAATTGCTTACCTACACCGGTTGAACCGGTAAACGTGAACTTACGAACAAGCTCAGATTCTGTTAACAATTCACCAACCATTTTCGCGTTCTCAGATACCAATACATTAAATGCCCCTTTTTCAAAACCTGCCTGATCAGCTAAATAAGCCAGTGCAAGCGCACAAAGCGGGGTATGTTCTGATGGTTTTAATACAAAACTACAGCCTGAGGCATAAGCTGGGGCTACTTTACGAGTCACCATGGCTATAGGGAAGTTCCAAGGTGTAATACCGGCCACAACTCCAATTGGTTGCTTAAAGCTAGTTAAGCGGTGTTGATTGTCTGTTGGTGGGATCACATCGCCATAACTACGTTTAGCTTGCTCGGCAAACCATTTAATAAAGCCAGCACCATATTCTACTTCACCGAGAGATTCTTTGAGTGGCTTACCCTGCTCTTTGGTCATCAACTCGGCAAGGGTTTGCTTGTGCTCTATGACTAATTCATACCAACGCATTAAGGTTGCGCTACGCGATGTAGCATTAGTCGCTTTTAATTTTACAAATGCGCCTTTTGCAGCAGCAATGGCGTTCTTAACACCTTGCTCGTCAATATCACTGACTTCTACGATACTTTTTTCGGTAGCAGGATCATCTACGCTAAATCGCGAATCGGTTTTATAAAACTCACCGTTTATAAACGAGTCTGAAAAAATAAGATCACTCAAAATACACCTCCGAAATAGGGTTGAACCTGTAGCAGCGGATTTACTCCGCGTTTAATGTAAAAACGCGACATAAAGTCGCAATGCAAAGAGACGAGACATAAAAACGCGACGTAAAGTCGCTGCTACGAACAAAAACACCGCGTTCACATTGAGCGCGGTGTTTTCTTTAAAGCTTATAGCTCTTATCTTACAGCTACACTTTAAATCAATGCTCTTCATTAACGATATTGAGATTGTACTTAGGTATTTCAACCACAAGATCTTCATCTTTAATGATTGCTTGGCAGCCAAGGCGTGACTCAGACTCTAAGCCCCACGCTTTATCTAGCATGTCATCTTCTAGTTCGTCACTTTCATCTAGTGAGTCAAAACCTTCACGAATAACTAAGTGGCAAGTAGTACACGCACATGATTTTTCACAGGCGTGTGGAATACTAATACCGTTTTTTAAAGCAACATCTAAAACTGTTTCACCTGTTGGTGCTTCGATTGCGGCGCCGTCAGGACATAATTCCGGATGGGGAAGAAAAATAATTTGTGGCATTCTAACCTCTTTAAACGTTGTCTACTGACTGCCCTTGCAGTGCTTTTTTAATCGATGCATCCATTCTTCTCTCAGCGAATACGCTACTGGCGTTATCCACTTTTTCAATGGCTGCTTTAATATCACTTGGCTCAACGGCTGATTCACGAATAACAGCAAGTTCTGCAATTTCTGCTTTTAGGTTACTCAGTTCAGCTTCATCAAGCAATTGACTATCTGTAGCCAGTGATGCTTCAAGCGCTTCAATTACACGTAGCGCTTCGACTTGCTGCTCTTTAAGCATGCGCGCTTGCATATCGTCTTTTGCATTTGTCATTGACTCTTTTAGCATATTCGCTACTTGGTCGTCTGATAAACCAAAAGACGGTTTGACTTGAATATCAGCTTGAACACCGGTTGATTTCTCCATTGCAGACACACTCAGTAAACCATCGGCATCCACTTTAAAGGTGACCCGAATATGCGCAGCACCGGCTGCCATTGCAGGTATCCCTTTTAAGCTAAATTTAGCTAATGAACGACAATCATCAACAAGCTCACGCTCGCCTTGTAGCACATGCAATGACATGGCTGTTTGGCCGTCTTTAAACGTTGTGAATTCTTGTGCACGTGCAACTGGGATCGTGGTGTTACGTGGAATAATTTTCTCAACTAAACCGCCCATAGTCTCAAGACCGAGCGACAACGGTAGTACATCAAGCAATAACATATCTGAATCAGGCTTATTACCTACCAACACGTCGGCTTGTAATGCTGCACCTAAGGCAACAACGCGATCAGGGTCAATCGATGTTAATGGCTCTTTATTAAAAAACTCTGCTACTTGGCTGCGTACAATCGGCATACGAGTCGAGCCACCTACCATTACCACCTGTAATACTTCATCATTTTCAATGCCAGCATCTTTTACTGCACGACGACATGAACGCAGTGTTTTTTTCACTAGCGTCATTGCTAGCTCATCAAACTTTTCGCGAGTAACTTCAACCATGTATTTTTCGTCGTCAAACTCAAGGCCAACGTTCACTTTTGCATATTGGCTCAATGCCTCTTTACACGCTTTGGCTTTATTGATGAATAAACGAAGTACCGAAGGCGATAAGTTCATTACGCCGGTTTCACGCTTAAAGTGATCCACTAATAATGAATCAAAATCATCGCCACCTAGGCTTGAATCACCACCAGTAGCCAACACCTCAAATACACCTTGGTTTAAACGCAGTATAGAAATATCAAAGGTACCGCCACCTAAGTCATAAACAGCAATAATGCCTTCTTGACCCGAATCTAAACCGTATGCAACAGCCGCTGCTGTTGGCTCATTTAGTAAGCGCAGTACATTGATGCCAGCAAGCTCTGCTGCATCTTTCGTGCTTTGGCGCTGTGCGTCATCAAAATAGGCTGGCACTGTGATCACAGCACCTAGAATATCTTGCCCAGCAAAGCTTTCTTCTGCACGTTGTTTAAGTGCTTTTAAAATATCACTTGATGCGGTGATTGGGCTGATATTACCTGCTGCTGTAGTGATTGCTAGCGCACCATCATGCTCGCAAAAGTCATAAGGTAATTGACCGTAGCTTTGTTGTATTTCTGTTTGGGTTTTACCTAAAAAGCGCTTAACAGAGATCAGAGTATTTGCTGGATCTTGAGTGGCTGCTTGCGCTGCTTGCTCACCGACTGTCACATTATCAGCCTGATAACGCACAACTGATGGCAACATAGCAGCGCCACTAACATCGGTTAATGTGCGTGCTTCGCCGCTTTGTACCGTCGCGACTAATGAGTTGGTTGTACCAAGGTCGATACCTATGGCTAACTTATGTTCATGTGGTGCCGCGCTCTGCCCCGGCTCAGCAATTTGCAATAATGCCATAATGCTCTTTTAACTCGCTTTTACTTACTTTAATCAGTAAGTTAAAAAATTAATCGTCGAATAAACTGTCTTCAATGCGTTCTAGTTCATCACGTAATTTATAAACAAACTTAAGCTTACGAATGTTATCTGCCGCTAGCTGCCACTGCTGCTCATCATCACTTGCTAGTTGTGCTGCAAGTTGTGCACTGTATTGGCTATCGAGTTGTTTTATTTGCTGCTCAAACTGTGCAATGGCTGCATCGGGGTCACTACTTGAGCTTAACTCTTCAAGCTCTTCACGTAGTTCCATTTGTTGCATTAAGAATAGCGGGTCTTGCAAGGTTTGCTGTTCAGCACGAATATCAACACCGAGCTCACTTAGCATATATTCGGCACGTTTTACCGGGTGCTTAAGTGTTTGTAGCGCATCGTTAATTTCAGCAGCATTTTGCACCGCTAATAATTTGTCGCGACTGCTGCTATTTGCGTGGCGATCAGGGTGAACGGCACGTTGTAGCTCTAGGTAGTTTTTATTGACTGTTGCCAAATCAATTTGGTAATCAACAGGTATTGCAAACAACTCAAAATAGCGCATTATCAAACCATATAAATTTCAGATAGAACAAAGCCCTACAGGTGCAGGGCTTAAGAATACAATTGCAATGAGCGATTAAACTGTGAAGCTTTCGCCACAACCACACTCATCAGCTTGATTCGGGTTAATAAACTTAAACCCTTCATTCAAACCTTCTTTAGTGTAATCAAGCTCTGTACCATCAATGTATACTAAGCTTTTAGCATCAACGATTACTTTTACCCCTTGGGATTCAAATACTTCGTCGCCTTCAGATAAATCGTCTACAAACTCAAGAACATAAGCAAGACCTGAACAGCCCGTCGTTTTAATGCCAACGCGCAGGCCTAGGCCTTTACCGCGATTTGCTAAAAATGATTCTACGCGGTTTGCTGCCGCATCTGTCAATGTCACTGCCATGGTTATCTCTTACTTCGCTTGTTTACTTTTGTAATCAGCAATTGCTGCTTGAATAGCGTCTTCCGCTAAAATCGAACAGTGAATTTTCACTGGCGGTAACTCAAGCTCAGCACTGATATCAGTGTTTTTAATCGTTGCAGCTTCGTCTAATGTTTTGCCTTTCACCCACTCTGTTACAAGTGATGAAGACGCAATAGCACTACCACAACCATATGTTTTAAATTTAGCATCTTCAATAACGCCGGTATCAGATACTTTAATTTGCAGCTTCATTACGTCACCACATGCTGGTGCGCCAACCATACCGGTTGCTACTGATGGATCGTTTTTGTCTAAAACACCTACGTTACGTGGGTTTTCAACATGATCAATTACTTTATCACTATACGCCATAATACTATCCTCACTACCTGCTAGTGGGTGTGCCCATCAATTAATGATGTGCCCACTCAACTGAATCTAAATCAACACCTTCTTGATGCATTTCCCATAAAGGAGACATCTCACGTAAGCGACCGATAGAGTTTTTCATTAAATTGACGGTATAATCAATCTCTTCTTCGGTGGTAAAACGGCCAATACTGAAACGAATTGAGCTGTGTGCTAGTTCGTCATTGCGGCCAAGCGCACGTAATACATAAGAAGGCTCTAAGCTTGCTGATGTACAGGCAGAACCTGATGATACAGCAATATCTTTAACAGCCATTAATAACGATTCACCTTCAACAAAGTTAAAGCTGATGTTAACAATTCCTGGTACTGATTGGTCTTGTGCGCCATTGAAGTACACTTCATCCATATCAGCCATAATGCCATCAATTAAACGCTTACGTAGCGCACTGATGTGAGCATGATCTTTTTCAAAATCTTGTTTTGCAATTCTAAATGCAGCACCCATACCAACTAACTGGTGTGTTGCTAAAGTACCAGAACGCATACCACGTTCATGACCACCACCGTGCATTTGCGCTTCAAGGCGAGCACGTGGTTTACGACGTACGTAAAGTGCGCCAATACCTTTAGGGCCATATACTTTGTGTGCTGAGAACGACATAAAATCAACTTTAAGCTGTTGAATGTCGATTAATACTTTACCTGCGCTTTGCGCTGCATCAACATGGAACATGATTTTACGTTCGCGGCACATTTCACCAATTGTCGCGATGTCTTGAATCACACCTAGCTCGTTATTCACGTGCATGATGCTAACTAATACGGTGTCTTCACGCATTGTTTGTTCAAGCTTTTTAAGATCCAGTAGGCCGTTTTCTTCAACGTCCATATAGGTTACTTCAAAACCTTGACGCTCAAGCTCACGACACGTATCGATTACGGCTTTGTGCTCAGTTTTAGCGGTAATTACATGCTTACCTTTCTTTTTATAAAACTGTGCTGCACCTTTAATTGCAAGGTTGTTTGATTCTGTCGCGCCCGACGTGAAAACGATTTCACGTGGATCTGCGTTAATGAGATCAGCAATATCAGTACGCGCCTGATCAATCGCTTCTTCAGCTTGCCAACCAAAACGGTGTGAACGTGATGCAGGGTTACCAAAATTGCCATCCATTGTTAGGCATTGCATCATTTCTTTTGCAACACGCTCGTCAACTGGCGTGGTTGCTGCGTAATCTAAATAAATCGGTAACTTCATTTCTATCTCCGCTGGCGCCAACTTATAGTTGACAGCTTACTTGAATATTTTCCAATTGCTTAATTGCATTATTAACGCTGTTATCTTGGCGAGAAGCGACTTCTTTAACGTCGGATTTCTCAACCAATTCAGCAAGGGTAATACCATTTAAAAAGTCTTCAATCCGCGTGCTTAAGTCTGACCATAATGTGTGGGTCAAACAACGCATGCCACTTTGACATCCGCCTGTTGCGCCGTGACAGCGCGTTGCATCGACTGATTCATCAACGGCGTTTATTACGTCGCCGACTGAAATTGTGCTTGAGTCGCGACCAAGTAAATAACCCCCACCTGGACCACGCACTGAGCTTACTAAACCATTTTTACGTAAACGGGCAAATAATTGCTCAAGGTATGACAAAGAAATTTCTTGTCGTTCTGAAATATCGGCAAGGGGTACGGCACCTACATTTGCATGTAGTGCAACATCGAGCATAGCTGTAACGGCATATCTGCCTTTTGATGTTAACTTCATGGAGCCCCCGCACAAAAGAGTGCAAATTTTAATTACCAGAGTAAAATAGTCAAGTATTATTATGAAGACAAGGTTCTAGGTTCTAGGTTCTAGGTTCTAGGTTCTAGGTTCTAGGTTCTACAATACAGTATTGAGTCATTTACTTGACTGTTAAGGTGTTCTGGTTTTTTCCTAGAACCTTTGTCTTCCTAGCGCCTTTATCTTCTTAACTCAGTTCAATACCCGACCTTTTTGGTCAAGTATTGTGTTCATTGTAATTACCTGAGTAATTTAGTCAAGTATTAGCTTATAACTTTCGCTTATTTTATAGACTTGTTTATTGACGTTAGAATCCCGCGTAAAATATTCATTTCTGCATCTTCAGGGCGTGCGCGGTTAAATAAACGGCGCAGCTTGGTCATAACGAGACCTGGGTGCTGTTTAATAATAAAACCGGTATTATGCAGTGTTTCTTCTAGGTGGTCGTAGAACAACTCGGTTTGTTTTGAGCTTGGGTATACCGCTTCGTCTTCTTCAACCTTTTTAGGCTGGTGATTTAAAAACGCCATGCGCGTTTCATAACATAGCGTTTGCACTGCCATCGCTAAGTTTAGCGAGCTGTACTCTGGGTTAGCAGGAATACATACATGGTAATTACAAAGCTGTAGTTCTTCGTTAGTTAGCCCGCTATTTTCACGACCAAACACTAACGCGACAGGACCATTTAGTGCTTCATCAACAAGTTTTTCACCACATTCACGCGGCTCAACCATAGGCCAAGACAAAGTACGTGAACGCGCACTGGTGCCAATAGTTAGTGCACAATCGGCAATGGCATCCGCAACGGTGTCAACAATCACCGCATTACCTAGTACATCGGTCGCACCCGCTGCCAATGCACTGGCATGACTATCAACTTCACATGCTGGATCAACCAAGTAAAGCTTTGATAAGCCCATGGTTTTCATTGCACGTGCTGCAGAACCAATATTACCTGCATGCGAGGTGTTTACTAAAACAATACGGATGTCATCTAAGATCATTGCGATGTTACTTAACTTATACAAAAAATTGGCAGGAATTGTAGCACAACTAGACCGGCAATATATAGGAAGCCTAAAAGGCTTCCTTGCACGTTAAACTTAAGCAGTGCCACCCACGGTTAAATTATCAATTTTAAGGCTTGGTTGACCAACACCTACAGGTACGCTTTGACCATCTTTACCGCACACACCCACACCTTTGTCCAGTGCAAGATCGTTGCCGACCATCGAGATTTGTTGCATAACCTCTGGGCCGTTACCAATTAATGTTGCGCCTTTGATTGGCTGAGTAATTTTACCATTTTCGATTAAATACGCTTCTGATGCGCTAAATACGAACTTACCTGATGTGATATCAACTTGGCCGCCACCAAAGTTGGGCGCAAAAATACCTTTTTTAACAGTGCTGATAATATCTGCTTGGCTATGCTCACCACCTAACATATAAGTATTAGTCATACGTGGCATAGGTAAGTGCGCGTACGATTCACGGCGTGCATTACCTGTTGGGTTGACCCCCATCAAACGGGCATTCATTTTATCTTGCATATAGCCTTTTAGAATACCGTTTTCGATAAGCACATTGTAAGCCGCGGGTGTGCCTTCATCATCAACATTCAGTGAACCACGACGATCGGCAATAGTGCCATCATCAACTACTGTACATAGCTCTGAAGCCACTTTTTCGCCTACTTTACCGCTAAATGCTGAAGCGCCTTTGCGATTAAAATCGCCTTCTAAACCATGTCCTACCGCTTCGTGTAGCAGTACACCGGGCCAGCCTGCACCTAATACAACTTCCATTGTCCCAGCTGGCGCATCAATAGCTTCAAGATTTACCCTTGCTTGACGCACTGCTTCTTCTGCGAATCCCATCCAACGTGGTTTGCCATTATCTAATTCTTTAAAGTAACCGTAATCTAAGCGTGCACCGCCACCGGCACCGCCCCGTTCACGACGGCCATTTTTTTCAAGTAAAACTGAACAGTTTAAGCGAATTAATGGGCGAATATCTGTTGCAAATGTGCCATCGCTTGCAGCGATTAATACTTCTTCATACACCGCCGACATTGAACTGATCACTTGCTCAGCATCAGGTGCCAATTCACGAATATAGTTTTCCAGCTCACGTAATAAGCTTACTTTGTCGTTATCAGTCATGCTTTGAATTGGTTGATGCGGTGCGTACTGTTGTTTTGCTGAAGTATCACTAAACACTTGAACAGCTTTATTTTCGCCAGCGTCAGCAATGCTACGTGCCGCTGTGGCTGCTTTATTGAGTGCTTCAAGGTTTATCGCATCTGAGTATGAAAAGCCTGTTTTCTCACCACTCACGGCACGTACACCTACGCCACGTTCAACATTATATGAGCCTTCTTTTACCAAGCCATCTTCTAATACCCATGATTCATGGTGACTTGATTGAAAATACAGATCTGCGTAATCAACTTGATGTTGATGGATAAAGCTAAGCGTTTTTTCGAGTTCTTCTCGATTTAGCTGGCTGTCGTGTAATAAATGCTGTTCAACCGTGTTCATAATAAATGCTCTCTAAATCGTTGGTGAGATTGCACTGGCATATCTCGTCTAATGGCGTGTAATGCAAGGAGTTCTGGCTGACAGCCAATAAACCCTGTGCCATTTTTAAGTTCACTCAGGACGTTGCCCCAAGGAGAAATAATTAAACTGTGGCCGTAAGTTGCACGCCCATTTTCATGCTGCCCAGCTTGTGCTGCAGCAATAACATAACTTTGGGTTTCTATTGCCCTTGCTGTTAACAGAGGTTGCCAATGCGCTTTTCCGGTCACCGTGGTAAATGCACTGGGTACCAAAATAACTTCTGCGCCTTGGCGCTGTAATGCACTAAATAAGCCACTAAAGCGTAAATCATAACACACTGTGAGGCCTATTTTACCAAATGGCGAATCAACTACCACCACATCATTACCTGCTTGGGTAAAGTTCGACTCTCTATATGCCCCCGTTCCATCAGCGACATCTACATCAAATAAATGCATTTTGTTATATTGCGCAACCACCTCTGCGTGATTATTGAATAACAAGGAAGCTGCTAAATATTTATCATCGCTAGTCGCTATTGGCATTGTGCCAGCAGCCAACCAAATGTCATACTTGCTGCACAATCTAGCCAATTTAGCCTGGTACTCAGCACTTTGCTGAGCAATAACTAAAGCATCTTTGCCATGTTTTGCAAAAATTAAAAAACTTTCAGGTAAACAGACTAACAGTGGTCGAGTACTTGGTAGCTGGCTTAATTGTTGCTCAAGCTGTTGTAAGTTTTGCTCAGGGTTAATTCCTGAGCACATTTGTACCGCGATAATGGTGCCTGATGGCTGTGAATCATTCATTGTGTTGCTGTGGCCGCTGCATCTTTGAGGTTTAATTCTTTATGTTGTGATGGCGTTTGTGGCTGGTTTTGTGCCGCCTGAGGAATTGTTACTTCTCGGCTCTTACGATCAACTTCTTGTACCACAGGGTCGCTCATGCTGCCGGTCACTTTAAAGTTAATCTCTGAAATAACACGAGCTGAGTGAATTACTTTATCTATTGCTAACGCCGCCAATCCAGTAACGGGATTAACCATCCATGCCACAATCACCGGAATACTCGAGGTAACTTGCGGTGCCACGGCTAAATCATAGTTAATTTCCATTGTGTTTAAATTGGTGTGACCTTTAATAGTGAGATCTGCTGGTACCCCATCCATTTTAGTGTCTTGGGTGTAGGCTATGCCTTTATCAAGCTGCATGGTACCTTGAAAATTATTGTAGAAAAACCCTTTCGAGAATACATCTCTAAAATCAAGTTTGAGCTTGCGTACTAATGAATCCAAGCTAAGTAATGAGAATACACGGGCGCCGCCATCGCTAATTTCAGCTAGGTGACCATCCCCTAAATCCCATGCTAAATTACCCGCAAGGCTGGGGATATCAAACTGATAGGGAGCTGCTTGCCAAGCTAAGTCAAAATTTATTTCGGCTGTGGAATCTTTAACTGTGGTGGTAATATCAAATTCATCAAATAACTCGCCGATATCATCACTATGCATATGGCCGTTTAACTGAGTTAGACCATTTTCCCACAGCCCTTTCGCGCGTAAAATATGTTCACCCTTATCAACAACTAATTCTGATATCGTTAATTTTTGACCATCGCCGTAAAGAGAAGCACTTACTTTATCGAGTTGATACGTTGCTACTTTGCAATCTCCGCACTCAAATTCAATTGCAGGTAAGGTGTTCAACCAACTTAAATCTTCAGCAGTTTGCTGAACCTGTGCTTCACTTTTAGCAACGGGTTGCTCAGGCTTAAAGTTTACTCGTAAATAGTCACTATTAATTTGAATAGGTCGGCTAGAGTGTGCCAGCGGAATGGTAATTTGAGAGCGAAGCTCTTTTGCATTTAACCGTAAATCGAGTTCATTTTGTGAAGGCGCTAAACGCATTTCAAAGTCATTAAATACAATGTCATCGATTGAAAGCTGATTAATCTGCCCAACCACTTCTTTTAATGGGGGTAACACCCCTTCGCTCTGCGATTCAACTTGGTTAATTGTAATAATTTGCTCAATTAGCCCAAGCCAGGGTAATAAAGGAGTCTCATCCAGATTAATGGAAACGGTTAAATCTTCTCGGTTTAACCCTAAATCTTGCTCACCTAAAATTAAGTGGGCATTCGTCATTTTGCCGTTTTCGTTTGCCAAAATGCCATTAAAGTAAAGTTGTTCATTGATACTCGCGGTAATCAAATTAGATATATCATCGCCTTGAACCTGCGCCATCAGTGGCCATGGTTGCTGCGCTGATTTACCAAACGGTATAGGCAGTTCACTTGTTAAACCAATCAGCTGCGAGCTAATATTCGCGCTATAATTAAAGCCATCTGGTAAAAAATTCAGTGCAAGCTTAATAGCCACTTCGGTGTCACCGTACAGGTAGTTTTTTAACAGGCCTTGACCATGTGAAATTAAAGTATCAGCATCAAGTTGAGCTTTAATATCAATATCTCCACGGTATGTTTGGCCAATACTTTTACCATCAAAGTCAAACGCGATGGGCATTCCTAACCACTGAGCTTTTGCATCTTTTAATTCTATATGATCATCATTAAAATATAGCTGCCCGGTTACATTTTCCAGTTGTAACCCTGGTTGAGCGATGAAAACTGGCATTTCATTAAGAGAAACCACCCCTTTTGCATTCACATCTAATTCGGTAAGGTTCACAATTAATTCGATATCCGCTTTGGCATTACCCTGACCTTGAATTACAGTAAATACATTCGCAAGCGGCTCAGCAAGCGGCGTGGCTTGAAAAAATGGCAGTAATTTTTGTGCTGCAGCACGTTTTTTAATATTTACCCTTAGAGCGTCAGCATTCATTAAATCAGCAATACTTACATGCACAGCATCATCTACAGCTAAGTTAACTAAGTTACCTTGCTGTGTGTAAATATCCATGCGTTCGTTTTCAAAGTGCAGCTTAGCACTTCCCTGCATAACCGCAGGCCAATTTGGAGCAAATTGATAATTAGCATTATCTACTTGAGCAAGTACTTCAAATTGCCCTGAATTATCCGCAAAAGGAAACCCTGTTACGGGGCCAGAAAACAAAACTTGTGCCTGTGTGAGCTCTCCCCCTTTAATGGCACCTGTTAAGTAGTCAACCAAGTTTTCACTCATTACAGGTAATGGAAAGTAATGACTAGCAATACTAGCGTCGGGGGCAAACGCTTCGGCATATAGATCAAATCGTGGGGAATCGCCTAAGCTTACTTTCATTTCAGCCGCTAGAGTCACTTCATCGTTATCTAACCATAAATTGTCGCTGCTGATCTGCCAGCCTTGCGGGGTATTTGCTAAGTCTATATCTAAATTAAGTTGATTATATTTAATCGGTTGAGTAAATGTATCAGCCGTTAGTAGCTGATTATTTTCACCAAATAAACTCACTCGCCCACTTTGCTGATTTATAATTCCTTCGACTCGCAGCGCTTGTGCCCCTGGTATGCCTTGCTTTGCAAGCCAGCCAACTTTTTGCGCGCTAAACCATAACTGCCAGTCTGTGTTGGCAGTATATTGCACATAAGCTTGCTCAACCTGACCATTCGGTTGGCGAGTAATCAATGGCTCAAGTTCAGTAAAACTGCTCAGCTGTGCGAGCTGATTTACTAAGTCAAAATCTAGCTGGCTTAACCAAAGTTGTTTTTTTTGTGTATCTAATTGAGCTTCAAATTGAAAATCAGGCCAACTGTGTTGTTCATTACTGATAGCCAAACCTGTACTTTTTAAGCGCCAGCCCTGTTGCCATGGGTATAACTGAAAGCCACCCTCGCTTAAGCTTATTTGATGAGGCTGCTGTTTTTCGCCTTGTAGCCAGTTTATATGACTCGGTAGCCACTTAACTTTAACATCAGTGATCAAGCCGTGATCGATACTCAACCAAGACTCTAAATTAAGGTCTGATTTTAGCTCATGCTTTTCTTTATTACTGTATTGCGCTAACCATTTAGATACATCTACATCGCTGGCTTGCACGTAAATATCACCCGCGGTTGACTCTAATGTTGCACCTGTCAAAGCGAGGCGTGCATCGAATGTGCCGACAGAAATACCCGGTAAAGCTAAAGTACCGCTACCACTGTGCTGCTCAGGAGAGTTTTGCCAGACTATATTTTCTAGGATTAAACGGTGTTCTTTACCATCACCAAGTAAAAAATTAAGACTACTGTTTTCAACAGCAAAGTGCCCGGTCTCACCTAAGAACAGTCCTTCGATAAGCTCTTTTTGCTCAAATGAAACTTCACCTTCAGCTGAATTTAACATGCTAGGTAAATCTACATCAGCATGAAAGCCATTAATCACGAAGTAGTTAGATTTTAGCTGTCGAGTTTTGATGCTCTCCCACAAGTTCAATTCTAAACTCGCTTTAGCAATCGTCAGCGCAATGGGTGAGGTGCTGTTATCTTCAAAAGAGATTTCTTCCATAACAATGGCGGGGCCTTTGCCCTGCCAACTTGCAGAGATAGCACCAATGGAAAGGTTTACGGCAAATTTATTATATAAGTAACCTTCAAGATCACCTTTATAATCATTAGCGTAAGGTAAGGTATACTTTAAAACGGATACAATAACGGCCAACAACACTAAAGTTATGGCGCACACCTGCCATAACTTTCTTAAGCAAAAAAAACAGACCGTTTTTGCTTTCATTACATCATAACCACATCAAATTGCTCTTGGCTGTATAGGCTTTCAGTTTGAATACTTACTTGTTTACCAATAAATAATTCAAGCTCGGCTAAGTTATGATACTCATCGTTGATCAATGCTTCACTTACTGCTGGGGCTGCGTACACCATAAATTTATCCGCAGCGTAAGCACGGTTTACTCGTACAATTTCTCGAAGGATTTCGTAACAGACGGTTTCGACAGTTTTTTGCGAGCCGCGCCCAGAACATGCAGGACACACATCACACAGTATATGTTCTAAACTTTCACGAGTTCGCTTGCGGGTCATTTCAACTAGGCCTAATGCGGATAAGCCATTAATATTTGACTTAGCGCGATCCTTCCCTAGAGCTGATTCAAGTGAATGTAACACTCGGCGTTTATGATCTTCACTAATCATATCAATAAAGTCGATAATAATAATGCCACCCAAGTTACGCAGTCTAAGCTGTCTAGCAATGGCTGATGTCGCCTCGACATTGGTGTTAAAAATGGTTTCTTCTAAATTACGGTGTCCAACAAACGCGCCAGTGTTTACATCAACCGTGGTCATGGCTTCCGTTTGGTCAATGATCAGGTATCCACCCGATTTAAGTTCAACCTTACGGTGTAACGCTTTTTGAATTTCATTCTCAACATCAAACAAGTCAAAAATAGGTCGCTCACCAGGGTAATACTCTAATGCGCCGGCAAGAATAGGTACAAACTCTTCGGTAAACTCTTTTAGCTCATGGTAAGTTAATTTCGAGTCAACACGGATACGCTCCATGTCTTCGCCTACGTAATCACGTAGGGTACGAAATGCCAGAGTTAGATCTTCGTGTAGAATACTTTCTTTGCTGGTTTTTTTACGCTTGCTAACGATTTTTTCCCACAGCTTTTTTAAGAATGCGGCGTCGTGTCGCAATTCAGCTTCGCTGGCACCTTCTGCGGCGGTACGTACAATAAAGCTACCATCGTCATCTGAGTAGTCGGCAACGATATTTTTTAATCGGGTACGTTCTTCCTCTGTCTCGATACGTTGGCTTACGCCCACATGCGTTGCATCAGGCATAAACACTAAGTAGCGAGACGGAATCGTAATATCTGTAGTTAAACGCGCGCCTTTAGTACCTAAGGGGTCTTTAACCACTTGCACCATAATATATTGACCTTGGCGCACCAGCTCACGAATGTCTTGCACTTTTTTGATTGGTTGCTCGTCAACTCCCTCAACAATTGAGGCACTATTAACAATATCTGATGCATGTAAAAAGGCGGCTTTGTCTAAACCAATATCCACAAAAGCGGCTTGCATACCTGGCAGTACGCGGCTGATTTTACCTAGATATATATTCCCTACGATACCTAGGTTGCCAATTCGCTCGAGTTGTATTTCTTGTAATACACCGTTTTCAATCAAGGCAACACGGCTTTCACTCGGGGTGACGTTAATTAGTAATTCTATACTCATGTTACCTACTTAAAATTCACTTAATAATTTTTCACACTCATATAAAGGTAAGCCGACAACTGCAAAATAGCTACCTGAAATATGTGTTACAAATCGGCCTCCTAAGCCTTGAATACCATATCCACCCGCTTTATCTTGCGGCTCACCACTTAGCCAATAAGCGTCTAACTCTGCATCGGTAAGTGTTTTGAATGTAACATCGGTTGTCACAACCTGACTCATTACTTTATTAGAACTGGCAAACGCAATAGCGGTAAGTACTTGGTGAGTACGCCCTGATAAGCGCTTTAATGTTGCGATGAAATCAGCTTTATCTGTTGGTTTTCCAAGTGCTTGGTTGTCAATAACGACCACAGTATCGCTCCCTAGTACAGGACGATCGTGATAGCCCATTGCCACCCCACTTTGTGCTTTTAAGCGTGCTAAGCGTTCAACGTAAACAAGCGGCGTTTCATTTTCTAATTGGGTTTCATCAGCATCAACACTAAATTGCGAAAACTCGATACCGAGCTGAGTTAAAAGCTCTTTGCGACGTGGCGAAGCTGACGCTAAATAAATGGCGTTTTGCATTATCTAATCCTGAAATGACGACGATATTTACGTAGTAATAAAAATACCCAAGGCCAGCTAAGCGTACCTGTAACAACAGGCCATAAATACTGCGGGTTAAAGTAAACATCCATTAAAAAGTGATTTAACCAAAATTGCATTAAGTGATAAAAGGTTAAAAACAAGCCAACCAAAATTGCTTGCTGCCACAGTGAGAAATTACGTATTTTTTGAAAGTTACTTGCAGTAATAAAAATACAAATCGAAAAAGTCAGTGAGTTTACGCCAAGCGGCGAGCCTGAGGCTAAGTCGATAATCAACCCTACCACCCAGGCAATGCCAATATTAAGCCTGTGTGGTACTGCTAATGACCAATACATTAAAACCAATAAAACCCAATCAGGGCGAAACGGTTCGAATGAAAATGGCAGTGGCATCAATGCCATGATCAAGGCAAAAAATATGCTCAAAGCAATCAATAAGCTATAGCGACTATTCATCTGATATACTTTCCTGTTTATTGCGCCACAAGATGACTAATAAACGAATGCGATCTAACAAAGCGATAGGTTCTGCATACACTTGTGCAAATGGACGCCCTTCATCACGATTAATTTCAGTCACTACAGCAACAGGGTAGCCTTCAGGAAATGTCCCACCTAAGCCAGACGTAACAAGAATATCGCCGTAGCGCACGTCTAAGCTATGAGGCACATGAGAAAGCTTTACTAAATTGATTTTACCAACACCTTCAACCACAGTGCGCACATCGTTACGTAAAATACGTACGGGGGTTGCATGTGTGGTGTCGGTCATCAGCAAGACTCGTGAGGTAGTTGAGCCCACTTTAGTTAATTGTCCAACGACACCCATTTCATCGATGACCGCTTGTCCTTCGCTGAGGCCATCAATGGCACCGCGATTGATCACCACTTGGTGGCTATAAGGATTTGAATGTACAGACAGTACTTGCGCAATAATTTTGCGGTTAGGCTGCTTAGCAGATGAGCCTAATAATGCACGCAGTTTCTGGTTTTCTTTATCTAGGAACTGATATTGCTGTAACTGCTCACTTTGCATTAATTGCTTTTGCTTTAATGCTTCATTTTCACGAAGTAATTGTTCTCGAGTATGTAGGCTTTTAGCACCCAGACTAAACACTTCGTAAGGGAGGTTTGCAAGGTAGATTAACGGGCTAACAAGGGTATTTAAACTGGTACGGACGGTTGTGCCACCTTGAGTATACCTATCCCCAACAATCAATACGATACTCAAAAGCACTGCGACAAAGAGTCGCAGTTGCAAAGAAATGGCACGTCCAAACATTAACTTCATTAGTCGTAACTAAATACGTCACCACCGTGCATATCAATCATTTCAAGTGCTTTACCGCCGCCACGTGCAACACAGGTTAATGGATCATCAGCAACCACAACCGGAATGCCGGTTTCTTCCATTAATAAGCGATCTAAATCTTTTAGTAACGCACCGCCGCCTGTTAGCACCATACCTTTAGCAGAGATGTCTGAGGCAAGCTCTGGAGGTGATTGCTCTAATGCAACCATAACCGCACTAACAATGCCCATTAATGGCTCTTGTAAGGCTTCTAAGATTTCATGGGAATTCAATGTGAATGAACGCGGTACACCTTCAGCAAGGTTTCGGCCACGCACTTCAATTTCAATGGGTTCATCAGTTTTAAATGCAGAGCCAATTTGATGCTTGATGTTTTCAGCTGTGGCTTCACCAATTAAGCTTCCAAAATTACGGCGCACATAGTTAATAATGGCTTCATCAAATTTATCACCACCAATACGTACTGATGAAGAGTACACAACACCGTTAAGTGAGATAATTGCCACTTCAGTTGTACCACCACCAATATCAACAACCATAGAGCCTGTTGCTTCTGATACAGGTAACCCCGCACCAATAGCGGCAGCCATAGGCTCCTCAATTAGATAAACCTCACGCGCACCGGCACCCATGGCTGATTCACGAATAGCACGCTTTTCAACTTGTGTTGCACCACATGGAACACAAATTAGTACACGCGGGCTCGGACGCATAAAGTTATTGTTATGTACTTGTTTGATAAAGTGTTGAAGCATTTTTTCGGTAACGTAAAAATCAGCAATTACACCATCTTTCATTGGCCTGATTGCTTTAATATTACCTGGCGTACGACCTAGCATTTGCTTAGCTTCGGTGCCTACAGAGGCGACACTTTTAGGGCCACCAGCACGCTCTTGACGAATTGCGACTACTGATGGTTCATTGAGGACTATGCCTTCATCTTTGACATAAATTAGGGTATTGGCTGTACCCAAGTCGATCGATAGATCGTTTGAAAAAATACCACGGAGTTTCTTAAACATGAGGCTGGATGACCTTTGAAAAACGTTCTTATGTTAGCTGCTTGTCACTTTATCACGCTGAGCTAGATCAGCAATATAAAGCACAACTACCTATGTAAATTAGCTAAAAAAGGAAGCTAAGCTTCCTTTTAAATATTTATCGTTCGCGTACTAAACGAAAACCTATGTAGTTTGCACGAAAATCAGGCGCTAAAATCAAACGCGTTGATGCGCGAGCTAAGCTAGGAGCAAAATTCCATGCACCACCTCGAACAGTAACATCTGACTGGTCAGCCGATTTATGAGTCCATTCCCATACATTTCCTACTGTGTCGTAAAGCCCAAACGCATTGGGTGCAAATGTACCTGTTGGGGCTGCGCTTTGATTTGACCATTCGCTACCACACCAACCACAATTCGCTAAATTTTTACCTATCTCATTGCCCCAAGGGTATTCAGTTTTGGTTCCTGCACGAGCAGCGTACTCCCACTCAACTTCATTGGGTAAACGATATCGCTGACCGGTTTGACCTGACAACCAATCTGCATACGCTTTGGCGTCATTATAAGTTAAACATACAGCAGGGAAATCATTACCTTGCTCAAATCCTGGGTTACGCCAATTTAAATTAGCTTCCCACACTGGCTCGCCATTTAAATAATAAGCACAACCGCGATTTTTCTCGGCTTCAGTTTGATAACCTGTATTTGTCACAAATTGTTGGTATGCGCCAACAGTGACCTCTTTACTTTGCATTGCAAACGAGTTGGCAATGGTTTTTTCAACCACAGGGCGCTCATTCGCAAGACCATTACCGTTAATATCACCCATTTCAAATGTACCAGCTGGAATAACAACAACTGCAGCGCCAGATGCATTACCAACAGGCTTTATACTTTGCTCTCGGGTGTTTGTCGGTGCAGCAATCGACTCAGGCTTTTTTACCAACTTGGCGTTAATAGTCTGCGCCTTTCGCAAATCAATTCGCACTCGGTAAGGTTGATAACCTTGTTTACGCACTTCAATATCATGAATGCCACTTGGTAAGGTTGTCGCTAAGCGAGTAGCTCCAAAGCTCACACCATCAATAAATACTTCATCGTCGTACACGTTTGAGCGCAATGTTAACTCAACCATTTTGTTTTTATTGTTATCAACAACTAATGGATTAACCATTGCCGTTGATTTAACAGAATAGTCTTGCACTGGTTGTTCACTCATGCGCGACACAGCGACTGTGCTATTATCCCTGCTATCGCTGAATGTTAACTGACTATCAGAGAAGGTAGTACCGTAACTGGCTTGATAAGGAGTACTTAGCGGCGTGCCATATTCTGAACAGTAACGATTATCTACACTTAGTAAGTTACATAAACGACTGCTATTTACATCGCCACGCATTGTTACACTAAGGTTTACGTTATAGTTACCTTGGCCACTGAACGCACTGTTCACGACATGGCTACTTAAAATTTGCACTTGAGCACCAGCCATATTACGCTTTGGCTCAACTAAACGCTCTTCTGTTAAGTTAGCAAAAATTTGGTCTACAAAGCGTTTTGTCGCCTTTTGTAAGCCCATTTGCTGGCCTCGTTGCTCACACGCTGCAAGGGTTTCTGTACGCTTACAATTAATTGTATGGTTTACTTCAAGCGTGCCTTCACGGGTAAATTCATTGCGCAAGCGTTCTACGCGAGCGGTTGTTAACTGCTCTTTTAAGCTTTCTAAGGTATTTAACTGAGTGTGTTTAGCTACACGAATTTGCTCAATGTCTTTTCGATGAGATGCAATTGCCGCTAACTGCATCGCGATATCATCTTTATTTTGTTTATGATCCACAACAGCTTGCTGATACCGTGCTTGCGCAGTACTGATATCAATAGTGGGGTCGTCGATTAAACGACGATACATTTCGTTCATCGCATCAAGAGCTTGGTTTTTTTCTTTGTCTAGCTCTGTTGAACGTGTACGTAATAAATCAAGTTGGCTCTGTAACTGGCTTTCTTCTTTTAAATGTTTTTCAAGTATTTGTGTAGAGTTATCGTATTCAGCTTGTTTAATACTGATCTCAGATTCAATTCCAGAAACCGTTGCTGTATCTTGTGCAAATGCACTTGATGCAAACAAACTTGCTGAAATTAACAGAGATAAAGGAGCAATTCGCATATATTCCATTCCCAAAAAGCGGCAATTATTTGGTCATTATTTATTTTTTTAATAATTAAACTCTTATGCTATGTACTTGCAACACAAAACACAAGCTTTGTTCAAAAATTATCTGAGTTTACAACTATTACCGTACCTCACGCCAGTAAATAACACGATCATTTCCTCTAAAACGGCCAAATTGTAAAATTCCTTGTGGATTTAGTTGGCTGCCATCACCTTGCCAATCCCACTCAAGCCAATTTTCTGTATCGTACTCAAGGGTAAAAATACCCGGACCTTTAGGCTCTGCATAAACACCATTACTCGCTGGGTAAACACCTTGTTCAAGCTGACCACTTATGTCATTACCATATATGTAACTGAGCTCAGGCGTGGCAGGAGATACTTGTGTTATTTGTGGGTGCTCAAACACAGTGCAATTATTATTAGTATCAAGTACAAACTCACTGCCATTAAAATACTGCGCTTGCATAGGCACCAGTAAATTGTCTAAATCAGAGCCTGCATTATCACCCAGCACTAAACGGCCAAAGCGAAAACTAATAGGCGTATCATTAAGTACCACACTATTACAGCTATTACTTAGCGCACAGTCAGTTGCTAAAGTGGGGTTATCATCAGCGCCGAGTAAGACTGCGCCTTCAATTCCTGTCACTGTTGTCATCAAATTTACACTTTCAAATGGGCCATCTGGATCATTAAAGCCGCGCCGCGCTAATACAGTATCGTTATCACTTATAGTGAAAAGTCCTGCTAAGGCTGACGTACTCCCCCATAGACTAGTCTCTAAATTTTGTAGTCTAGGGGTTAAACTATTACCCGATATATAATTACCTACTTCACTGTTTTCTGCATTGATGCTTACCGCTGAATTAACAAATCCGCCGATATAGTTTTTCATCACTTGATTATTTTGATTAAGCGCCTGAACAGTAAACCCTAAAGTAAATGGCTCATTCATATAAGTGCCATTACTGCCATAGCGGGTGCACTGTGCACTGGCTTGAATATTTTGTACTGCATATTGCGAGGGCGCAAAGCGGCCAACACGAGTAATCGCACCTCGCACATCGCCAGCACCAAAATAATCGCCACCTTTGAGCCCTGCAGTTAAATCAATAATACCGACTTGGTCGTAGCTATAACTCGATACCGATTCACTGAAGCTACCAGTATCTGCAAACGCAACTAAGTTCTCTTCTTGTAATGTTCCCAGCACTCCTGCCGTTGGCAAGTAAATGCTCGGTTGTACATCAGGTTGCTCACCTATAAAGTGCTTAGCGATTGGATTACTTGAAATTGCACTGTAATCGTCTGGGTAGCCATCATTATTGGTGTCTTGGTTATCAAGCCACTGCACGGCGTTCATTTTTAAGGAAAATGACTCCCCTGTGAGTTTAAATAAACTGCCACTAGCATCATCAGCGTAAGCATTTGCTCCAGCATCAGGAAAGCTCATAGCTAAACCAAATGGCTTAACCACAAACTCATTTGAGCTACCCGTTAGATTTACCGATAAGTTAGTTACTGGGTCTAGCACTAAATTTAATTTTGCATTTAAACTTAGTTTACCAGCATCCGGATAGTTAATAACAATAGGTGCTTTTGAGTCACTATCAAACTTTAAAGGCACTGTTTGATAACTTTGGCCTATGCTATGGGTTGTGCTGTTATTTGTTAGGGCAAGATTATCGATGCACGTAGAGCCTGCACTGCAGCTATAGGCTAAATCTATAGCAACTTCTCCACCAGCAGGGAAAGCTGCTTCACATACGCCCGTTGTGGTATTGGTTTTCACGGCTTGGATTGATAGTTGCGATGCATTGAACCCGGTGTTTGACGGTTTACCTGATAATTGATTTAAAATTGATGTGTTGTTATTAGTTTCATTGGTAAAAATAAACCCAGCGTCTGAAAAAGTAACCTTACAACCACCTAAGCCCACATTTGTACCACCAATATAACAACGTAGCGGCGCTGATGGGTCTGCCACGTTATAGCCAAACTGCACTTGCCCTGTAGTACGCTTAGCAAACTGTAAATCTGTAATGCCAGTAAAAGTTATCACCTCCCCCGTCACCCAGCTTTGTTGAGTATTATTATCTGGTGATAAATCTAAAGTGGATACTTCATCATAAATTATATCGCATGCATCATTAGCACAAGCAGTCAGCGTAAGTTCTTTAGCTGCGCAGGTAAGGCCTTTATTATCACTCATTGATAATCGGTAATGATCCAATAAAACTGGGGTATTAATACCACAAAAACCTGGAATGTTATTTGGCACTGCAGTACCAGTAAATGACGAGCTTTCTTCTGCAATAATTTCAGTACCTGAAGTGATCATGCCAGTATAGTTTACCTCTTGCGCTATGCGAACTTCTCCCGTGGCGACTAAAAAAGCTGAAAAATCGACTGCGGCACCAATCGACACCGCACCATCTACATAAATCGCTAAATACGCCCCATTTTCTATTGTAATTTTAGTATTCGCCACTGTTAAAAATGACGTCGACAGTAACGTAGTAGAATTTTGTAAAAAAATACGTGTGGGTGCAGTTACTCTATACTCAGGCGCAATCATGGTCATTTGTAACTCATCAAAAAAGTAGTCACCACCGAGTGTTGTAGGTATTGCACTACCCGATGAGCCATCATTGGCCACTGTTGGTACTTGCGAAGCTTGCCCTGCAGTTAACGCATTGTCACCTTTTGCAGCACAAGGCTGACCATTACAAAGAGGGATATTAGTTAATGCCGTTGAAATATAGTTTGTGGTCGTAAGCACATTCGCGTTGTTATCGGTGACAGTCACTCCTTGGACTAACTGAATCTGGCCATTGTTATATGTTGCAATCGCGCCTGGAAATAATGTGTCACAACTTAGAATATCACCATTTGATACAAACGTACTGGTCATAGCTAAGATAGAGGCTTCTTCGTCTGGGTGCCTACGCTCATTATCTCCATCACGGTCTTCATCGACCACAATACCTAATCTTTTGCGAGTCAAATTGCAGCTCCGTAGCCAACCACCATCTTCACCCACTCGGCTATTTTTACTTGCGACAACCAATGGTTTGGTAGCAAAATTATTTGAGAAATTAAAATAGTTACAACCGTCACTCCAACCATCAACATTGTAACCAGTAAAAAAGCTCTCCCATAAAACTTCGACCTGATTATCATCAACAAATGTACGATTGTTGCCAGGCTCAACAACTAAATAAGCCACTTTTTCACTATTTATTAAGCCACTTCTTGTTTCTGAGGCTTCTAGGGCAATATTAACCCCCGAAGTTGTTAACGAGTTAGTTTCGACTGCAATCGTTAAAAATGGCCGTAATGCATCTGTAGGTGGATTGCTGTCCAAGCTATTAATGGTTTGTAGAGAGTGAAAAAAGTTTGGCCTAACGGCAAAGGGTTGAGCAAAATTTATTGCCTGATAACTTTTAGGCAAAACGTAGTTAGATTTAGGACCATATTGAATCTCTAATTGGATATCTGTACTGCCGACCTCCATTATTGTGCCATCAGGAAACTCATGAACACCGTATTCGACCGCTAAATAATGTGCTCCCATAGTAATATGCTCACCATCTTCCCCTGTAGGCTCTAGAGGGAGCGCTTCGAACCCTGTTGTCGTTACATTACGAATGCGCACAATCGCAGGGTTTCCTCCTTGATTGGTCGACAACATAAATACTGCAGGTGGTGTATCGTATTGTTGCTGAAAATTGATCTTGGTCCAAATCGGCGAAACATAGGTATCTTGCAACTCAATAAAACGGCCTTCAATTTTAGGCACTACAGCAATGCTAGAAGCACTAAAAAGCAATATAGAGATGAAAATTAGTAATGTATACCTCATGGTAGCGTCTTCGCTCCCACACTCACTGTCCGTTGTGTTTGCCAATAGTCTTTACGGCATGACTCGCCGATAGCACAACTGCTTGGTGAACATGTGGCACTGCTTTTTAAATAAAAAATATTCACCGCCCCCGTACTATTGCTGATATCGGGTACATTTAAGTATTGCTGACATGCTATTGTTACTGTGCAGTTTTCTAAATACTGAGTTTGAAAAACAGGGGATGTAGTTACTGCTGCGCAGTTTAACGCTGGACTATTAAGTGGAAATATTTCAGTTAGCCCGCTTTCTAAACCACTTTGCGCTGCTAAATAGGCGCGAGAACCAAAATACTCGATCACATTTTGCTGCGAAGATGCCGATAAAATTCTAACCAATGCTAAGCCAAGTACTAGCAGTACAACGATGATCACCAAAGTGACAATCAGTAGGTTCCCACCTTGATATGCTTTATTAATTACTGCTTTTTTAACTCGTGAACTAAGGTACATTAGGAATATGCACCTCATGATTAAACATCATGGCTTCGTTATCATTAAACGCCATGAACGCGTGAATATTCAGTACTGCATTACGAGTTAATGCTGTGTCACTTAATCTAAAAAAAGCATTACTTGCTAGGTTATTACCTATATGGAGCGCTAAAAGATCTCGTTTTACTGCGCTGGTGCTTTGCAACTCAACGGCATCTAGTTGGGCGTTGCGAAAGCCATAATCTTGATAACGGTATAACTGTGTGCCTTCTACACAAAAGCTAACTGGCGTCGCCAGTAAATAAATTCGTTTTGCTGGTGACTCTTGTGCAAATGCTTGAGCAAATTGCCATTGATCTAACTCGCTGCTTGCTGATGATACGAAATTAGTTAATTGCAGACGTTTATTATTACTTACGTCGTAGACTTCTGTCGGATCTAATGGATAAATACTGGCCCAATCGCCAATACTTGGTTGAGCTGAATCATTTAATTCAAAATCGACTGCCGTAACAATAAAGGGAGCAGTGTTAGGTAAGTAACCAGTGTAATGGGTAGCCGATTGAAAGGGCGTAAACTCAAGGCATTGGCTCAAACCACAATTATTTTCACAGCTTAAACGTAAAGAGTTAGGCATCGCATGGCGCAGCTCTTTTGCTAAACGAGTTAACATAAAACGTGCTTGTGCAACGGCTTCTTGGCGCTCCACCCCCTGACTGTAAATATTAAACCCTGAGTTAATAAAAGCAAAAGAAGTAACAGCAAGAATGCCCAAAATAACCATTACAAGTAGGAGTTCTATTAACGTAAATGCCGACTGCTTTAGGTATTTACTCATCAATAATTACCCTTATATGCGCTAAATCCGTACTCTTCACCATTAGGGCTACTTACAATTACCGTGACACGCTTTGCAAGTACACCATCGTTTACCGTTACACTATTAAAGTCACTGTCATACGTAACTGTAACGACCACATTAAAACCTTGATATTGGTTAAGTACTTCACCCAAACTATTTGTTATAGGCAGATTACTCAGTGCAATATAATCGTCAACATCATCATAAGTGGTGCGTGTTTCATCTTTGTCTGAGCCTAACTTCGCTGATTTTGTGCAGTCTTTGGCACCTAATGAACTTTCAGAGCAACGCCTAAATGGCGGAGCACGCTCGCTGTGCTCATCAAACGATTTGGCCAAAATTTCATTCATTAATGATTGCCCTAACTCATTTGCCCGCAGCTGTATGATAGGATCTGCGCTTTGTCTCGCTTGAGGTGCAATTAAGCCCGTAATTATCGTCAGTGCAATGGCAAAAATGACAATACTGATAATCAATTCAATTAAGGTAAACCCATTATTATGGGCACGCATATATAAGTCCTTCACCACTGATACACACTCCGGCAAGGGATATATCAATGCGACAAGTGCCATTGCAGCTTTGATCACTTCGCCCTAAAGGATCAAAATTGATCTGCGTAAATTGCCCACCTTGATCGTCCAATGCAGTAAAAACAAAGTCACTGCGCTTTGTTTTAATCGCTACTACTGAATCTTCTGGATTATTTCCATCAGCACCACCTGTGCAGGTATCCGGTGACGGCCCTGCAATTAAGGTCGCTGTTATGTACAATTTATGACAACTCGTAAGCCCAGTATCTTGCATTGCTTGTAACTGCGCTGTTCTTAGCACTGCTAATACCCGGTCGCGATATGCATAAGAATCTTCCGTTGAACTCCCTAGAAACTTGGGCCCTGCCGTTACCGACAGGATACCCAAAATAACTAAGGTGATAATCAATTCAACCAAAGTAAAGCCACGCAATCGTTGCTTACACGTATATTTCATTGTTAATGAATTAACAACCATCCAATAAGATATTTACTACTGGTGGAGTGTCTTTATCCGTTGCTGGTGTGTATTCAACACGGCAATTGTCGGTCACAACATAACTATTAGGAAAGATAGTAACTATTGTGGTTTCACTATCACCATCGACCAGATTAAAATCAGCGCCATTTACATTTGAAGCAACATCAGTTACATCTGCAAAATCAATATCTAAGAATTTCTCAAATGCTTCAATGGTACCAACAGGGTAACCATAATGAAGTGCAACACCTTCCACTTCTGGGGTTACATTTGCGTCGTCATATGCGTAGTTTTGCACGCTTGCGATTATCGCTTTACCATTGACTATATTCATCCCACTGCGAATAGAGCCTTGAACGCCCTCAAGTGTTGATGCATTAGCATCTCCCTGCAGATTCAAAAAGCGAGGGGCGGCTACAACAGCCAAAATACCTAAAATGACGATTACGATTATCAGTTCTACTAAAGTAAAACCTGCTTGTTTATTCACTACGTTACTGTTCATTGATTGCGTTTTCATAAGTAAGCCTCTTTGTTATTACTTAAGATTTAAAAATCTGTACTTTGCCTGTTACAGGAAAATACGAAAATCCACTGGTGCCAACATGTGGTTCACCATCAGTTGGAATATTTTTCGCATCTAAAGAATGAGTTAAATAGTAAATACATTGCAGCTTATCTGCGTTATACCTCACTAAAAACATTGTATCTTCAACTACTGACGCGTCACTACTTAGGGTACTTCTTGGTGCATCTTGTAAAATTACATTCAACACCTGTTGGCATTTGGTACTACTCATCGCTAATGCCTGCGTGTTCTCTTGCTCTGTTTCATCACTCGTTGGCGTACCAAAACGACCATCAACACCAACTACCACACCTCCATAATTTATATGCGTTACAAACTGCGAAACATCACTTCCAGATGGCCTCGCGTCCAGTTCCCACTGTCCTCGAATTAAACCTACAGCACTGGCAAAACCACCAGCAACGGTATCAATATTTGAACGGTGAGCTCGCTCCTTAATATCTAAAAACTGCGGTACAGCAATACTCATTACGATAGCCAGTAAAATAACCACAAGTACAAGTTCCAAAAGAGAAAAGCCTGCCTGATGGTGTGTTTTACCAAGCATTGTTAACCACCTTTGATCGCTGACATCATGTTCCACATCGGCATAAAAATACCGAGCGCGAGAATTAGCACCATAACTGCAACTATCACCGTTAAAATAGGCTCTATTTTGGCGGTTAAACTGCGTAAATCGTAATCAACTTCTCGCTCATAATAATCTGCGGCTTCTTGTAAAAGCTCATCAACTCGCCCTGTTTCTTCACCTACAGCGACCATTTGCAGCACTAACTGGGAGAATAAATCGCTGCTTTTAGAAGCTCTGAGTAAGCTGTCGCCTTTTTCAATATCTTGACGAATATTTAAAATTGCACGTTCCATATAGGTGTTATCAACGGCTTTTGCGGTTAAAGATAACCCCGTTGTCATCGGCACCCCTGAGCGCAATACCATAGCTAAACTTTGGCTGTACCTTGCAAGTAATGAGCGATGAATAATGTTTCCCACTATAGGTATTTTTAATTTGTAGTGGTCCCAATTATATAAACCAACTTCTGTTGCTAGGTATCGGCGCCAAGCGATCACACTGCCAACCAATATTAGTAATAAAAGCCACCAGTAATTAACGAAGAAGTAGCTTGTTGCCACCAAAATCTGGGTCATTAAGGGTAACTCAGCATCAAATTTTGCAAACATGGTGGCAAACACCGGGATCACAAATATATTTAAAATCACCATAGCAACTAATAATGCAGCAATAACAAAAGTTGGATAACGCATTGCCGCTTTTATACGTTTGCGGGTTTCTTGCTCTTTCTCAAAATAACTAGCAAGTTGATGAAAAGCATCTTCTAAGCGCCCAGAGCCTTCACCGACCAATACCATTGCGATAGTTAATCTGCTAAATACTTTGTTGTGCATAGTCATGGCACTAGAAAGATCTCGTCCTTGCTCTAGTTGTTTGATTATGTCTGTTAAAACCAACTTAAACTCTTTATTTTGTGTGGTATCAGCTAATCCCACCATGGCACGAATTATCGGTATACCCGCTTTGAGCAACGAATACATTTGCCGTGAAAACATAATCATATCGTCAAGGTCGATCTTCTCTTTAAATAGCTGGCCTAGCGGTAAGCTGATGTCACCTTCACGGTCTATCTGGGTAATAGATATAGGGATAAACTGGCGTCTCAATAAACTATCAGCGACTCCAGCTTGGCTGGCGGCTTCTAGTTGCCCCTTAATCAAGACCCCTTTTTGGTCTTTAGCTTGATAGTTATAAAGGTGCATCATCACCTCCAACCATTTCAGGAATATATTCAGCCACTTTAAATACTTCATCTAAAGTAGTGAGCCCTTGCTTGGCATACTCTAAAGCCATTGTGGATAACGGTGCAAAGTAAGGGTTATCTTTAGCCGCCCTAGCAAAACCTTGAGTATCATTTTGACGAAGACATTCCATCATAGCCTCATCCATCTCGAGTAACTCAAAAACACCCACCCGACCCTTGTAACCAGAGTGATTACACGCGGTACACCCCTTGCCATAAAAAAACTCAGTATTGTCTACATCAACATTTAAATACTTTAACCAACTAGCCTCTTGAGCATCGGGTGTATATGTATGCTTGCAGTTTTGACATACCCGCCTAACTAAACGCTGAGCAATAATGGCTCTTAGTGAGCTGGCAACTAAATATGCAGGTGCTCCCATATCAATTAACCGCATAGCACTGGTTATTGCGTCATTAGTATGCAGAGTTGAAAGAACTAAATGCCCTGTTAACGCGCCTCGTAAACCTATATCAACCGTCTCTTTATCACGCATTTCCCCCACCATTAGAATGTCAGGATCTTGGCGTAGTGCGGTTCTTAAAATACTGGCAAAACTAAGCCCTATTTTATTTTTGATTTGAACTTGGTTTATCCGGCCAATGCGATACTCCACCGGATCTTCTACTGTAATAATTTTATTTTCTGGCTGGTTTAGCTCACTCAATGCACCATATAAAGTAGTTGTTTTACCGGACCCTGTTGGCCCAGTAACTAAAATCATGCCATGAGGGCGTTTTAATATTGAGCGAAACCGTTTTAGCAGCGCCGCTGGCATACCGGTTTCATCTAATGATAACAACCCAGCAGATTGATCTAATAGCCGCATAACAACCGATTCACCATATTGAACCGGCATAGTAGACAAACGAACATCAATGCTATGAGTGTGCACTTTAATGTTAAAACGGCCATCTTGCGGTAAGCGCTTTTCTGAAATATCTAAGCCAGACATCAATTTAAGTCGTAAAACTAATGCTGATGCTATTTTAACTTGATTGAGAACATGCTCTTGTAATACCCCATCAACACGCTGACGAATTCGTAACAACCCTTCATCTGGTTCAATATGTATATCTGACGCCCTGACCTGAACCGCATCTTCAAAAATCGATTGTAATAGCTTCACTACAGTAGCATCAGAGGATTCATCACCTAACGAATTTAAGTCAAATTCTTCTACATCTTCATACTCTTCATGTAGCTGCTCGGCAAAGCTGGTTATTTCTTCAGTTCTTCTATACACATTATCGAAAGCCGCCATGATCTGGCTTTCTTGCACCACGGCTAAATCAATTCGCTTAGGCGCTAAAATTGGCGCGAGTTGATCAAGTCCTCTTAAGTCGGCTGGATCACTCATGCCCACAAGGACTGAGTCACCATTGTCTTCTATAACCAACGCTCTATAACGGCGTGCCATTACCTCAGAAAGCAACTTAGATACTTCTGGCGAGATTTTACGTTGCGAAATATCTAAAAAGGGAACTTTTAACTGCTGAGCTAAAAACCTTAGCAATTGTGGCTCACTAATAAACTCCAGGGCAATTAGCGTCGCACCGAGCTTACGGCCAGTTGCAGCTTGAACGTTTAGCGCTTCACTTAATTGCGCTTCAGTGATCATATGCTCTTCAACTAACAAATCACCTAACCTTAGACGTAGACTGGGTCTCATGACACACCTCCTAAGGCCTGTAATCGCTGCTCTGCATGCTTAAGCACAGCGGGGTTTAAGTTACCCACTTCGATAGCAGCTAAGTAATAGCGTTTCGCCGAGAGGTAATCTCCTTGTGCATCTTTAGAGGTTGCCATGGCTAACCACCATTTGCCTTGCTGAGGTTGTAGTTGTGTGAGTTGCTCAAAGCAAACTAATGCACGTGTATGATCCCCCAATTGCTGCGCAGCAGTGCCTTTAAGCGCCCAATATTGCGAATCTCCTTGGCTATCGAAGTCATCGCTTAATAATTGTTGTACAACTGAATATTGCTTACGAGTAATATAAATTTTACTAAGCAGTACACGCCACTCGAGTACCTGCGAGTCAAACGCAATGCCATGCTCTAAAATACTTTGCGCGGATAAAATATCTTGCTGCTGAAAATAAGTCGCTGCCAGTAGACTTCTTGCTGCTATATTCCCTTTATCTCGATTAAGAATTTGGCTTAAATCATCTATGCCTTCCTGATATAAACCAAATTCAAGGGCTTGCTTAGCTTGACGCAGTAACTCAGCAATTTGCTGTTGCTCGGTACGTTGCTGAGTCACCTTTTTAACCTGAAAACTACTTTCTTTATTGGCGGTAGGTACTTTACTTGGCTCGATAGCGACAGCTGCAACCATAGGTTTTTCAGCTACAACCGGCTCTTTAGTGTCCGTTTTTACCGTCACTACTTCTTCAATAATGGGCTCTACTTTAGCAACTGGTTTAATTACATCAGAGTTACTCACCACAGGAGCATTGATTAACACAGGCGTGTTATTTTGCTCAGTCTCTTTTGAGCTTTGAGCTTTAGTAACTACATCTATTCGTTCTGGTAATTGAGCGGCAGCATCATCACTTGCTGTAGGTAAATAAATATAGCTCAATACAACCACTAACAAGGCGATGGTGATTATTAGTAGCTTTTTAATAAAGCCATGTGAGTCATACACAGGTTCAACTACAACAGTATCTTGCCCATTTAACGAAGTTGTTGGCTGTCGCTGCTCAATATTTTTAAGCATAGAATTAATGACGCTCATAGCCATTGCCTCCAAGCCCAAATCATCATTATGGCAAGCGCCGAAACACTCACCACTGCAACATTCCAACCATTGATATAATTATTCACCGTGCAATCTTCGGTGTCTTTTACCGCAAGCTTTATGTGTCGGCTACTTACTTCAGTGAGCCCTTCACCGTAAGCTTGTAGCAAAGTTTTATGGCATAGGATATTCACTAACCGAGGAATACCACGACTTGCTTGTGCTATTTTTAAGCCTAGTTGCTTGGTAAATAGCGGTGCACCTTTAAAGCCCGCAATTTGTAACCGATGATTAATATAATAAATAACTTCGCCAGTGGTCATTGGCCTTAACTGGTAAGAGAAGCTAATACGCTGACGTAATTGGCGAACCCTTGTATGCGCTAGTTTTTCGTCTAATTCAGGCTGACCAAATAGCACCACTTGAATCAGCTTTTCGCTTTCAGTTTCAATATTGGTAAATAGACGAAGCGCTTCAAGAGCATCCCAACTTAGGCTTTGCGCTTCATCTATCAGTAAAACAACTTTTTTGCCTTCTTTTTGTAGTGCTAATAAATGATGATTTATCAGCTGGCTAAGCGCCTGCTGATCTAACTGTTTATCAACGTCCATACCAAGCTCTACAGCAAGCGCCCAGCGTAGCTCATCGGGGCTTAAATATGAGTTGGGTAAATAGGCAACTGTGTAATCGTGCTCTATTTGATTAAGTAATTTACGGCACAATAAAGTTTTACCTGTGCCAACCTCTCCAGTTACCTTAATAAACCCCTCTCCCATTTCAAGTGCAGTAATAAGCACCTGCATGGCTTCATTATGTGGCGCAAGCGCACAAAAAAACTCGGTGTTAGGGGTTAAGGTGAAAGGCATTTCACTTAAATTAAAGAAGCTCAAATACATAGCTAGTTCTCATACCAAGTATTAAGTAATTGGCGGCTGCGTGTTTGTTGTTTTTTCCAAGTATCTGGCATTACAACCGTTGGCTTTAGCAATATAACGAGCTCTTTCTTTTCTTGGCGTTTACTAATACTTTTAAATAAATTACCAAATAAGGGAATATCACCTAATACTGGCGTTTTAGACTCTTCATCGGTGGTTATCGTCTGCATCAAGCCACCAATCACAACTATTTCACCGCTTTGAGCACGAATTACCGTGTCTGATTCCCTAATGTTGCTTTGTGCTAACGGTAAAATAAACTCATCATTATTAAGAGTAATAACCTTTTGTTGCTCTTCAGTTTGAGTGACTGAGGGGTGAACATGTAAGATCACCGAACCGTATTTATCTATTTGTGGGGTTACATCAAGCGCAATCCCTGAAAAGAAAGGGGTTAGGTCAATTTCAGGGGTTGTTGTGGTTGCATTCCCTGTCACTGTGGTACTTGAAACATTGGTAACAAAGTACTCATCTTGACCTACTTTAATGACCGCTTTTTGGTTGTTAGTTGCAGTCACTCGAGGGTTTGAGAGCATCTGCACATCGCCCTGAGTTTCTAATAAGCTAATCACTCCAGTAAAGTCTGCGTTATTAATGACTAAGTTTGATACACCACCTAAAGCGGCAGTGATACTATTACTAATTTGCCCAGCTGCTGTGGTCGCAAACGACAGGCTTGTACTGCCAATTGAACCCGCTATTTCGTTCCAATTAACACCTTGCTGATATTCATCTTTAAGCGTGACTTCGACTATTTTGGCTTCTAAAATTACTTGCCGTTGTAAGTTTTCTTGGGTTTGCCTTAAAAAGTCCTTTAGCTGCATTATTTCACTTGGTAATGCATTAACCGTTACTAAGCTTGCTTGTGGGCTGGCAATAACATAACGCCCATCACCGCTGCCAATAAGAGATTTTAAAGCCAGCTCTAGATCTTTCCAAAAATCATTACTGTTAGTGGTTTGAATCCGCGAACCGTTAAGTTCAATATTTTGATTATTACCAAACTCTCCATCTTGCTGATTGTTATTACTGTAATTATTTGAAGCAGTGCTTTGGCTTGAGCTATTATTATCAGCCATTTGGCTTACGCCGCCCGCTACAACACTCACCGTAGACTGACCACTGCGCTTCATCATTAAATAGTTAACGGGTATTGTTTCAGTGCGCATTTTTGCAGGTAACACCTGAACAACTCGCCCTTCGTGAACAATATCGAGTGGATACATACGTTTAATTACATTTATTACCTCATCAAAGGTAACATTTTTTAATGTAAGACTAATGCTGCCAGCTACCTCTGGGTGTATAGCGACACTGTAGGGCGTATCATCTGTTAGGCCGGTAAAAAAAGCTCGCACTTCAACTTCATTTGCAGCCACTTCAAAACGCTTAACTGCCAGCTCTGTATTAAGGCTTTGTTCGCTATCAAATGACGACAATAAGCTTTGTGTAACTTCATCTGGCACTGTCAGTGGGGCTACTGTAGTTTGCTGCTCAGGCTGAGCGGTGAGCTCTTGCTCTATATGGGGCTTTATTTCTTTACCTGGAGCAAAACTATGGCAACCACCAAGGTAGATAGGTAACAGCAATAAAATAGTCAGCTGACTAGGTAATTTAATTTTTAATTTCATAATCATATAAATCTAATTTTATTTGCTTATTGTCATTCGCTAACACAACTTGCTTAGAGCTTATGGTTAGCACTTTATAGTCATTTATTTGATCGCCTACGGTATAAATCTGTCCTGAAATAATCGCTTTATAGCGGCCTGACCTTTTAATTATTGATTGCAGCTTGAGACTACTTTGCTGATTTTTAACTACGCTAGTAGCGAGCAAATTTTGTGGCCTAGTTGGATCGGCCAACTGCTGCGCAACCACGTCTGCTGAGCAAACAAATAACCCAAGCACACTAAAGAGCAATAAATTTTTCATTCGCGCTCACCGTTGCTATATGTATGATTAATTGCGCCCGAGGATAATCCTCTACTTGATAGTCAAAGCGCTGGATTAAGAGTTTTTCTTTACTTTGTTTTAGCGATGCTAAATATTGTTGCAAGTTAAAATACTGTCCCTGTAATGTGAGCACCATTTGATGTTCAAAAAACAGTGTTTTAGCTTCGTTTGCACCAACCTTAGTAACATCGACAGCTTTAGGCTCTAACACTTTAAAACTAACAACCTTAACCTCGGTACTTTCTTTTAATAGCTGCTGCAACATATTAGGAACCCGTTCAGCGCTGACAAAGCCTTTGCTAAATTGGCTCAACTTTTCATCTGTAAGTGCAAGTTCACTCTTGGCTTGTACTATTTGTGAGCGTAATTCTTTTGTGTAATCATTATTTAGAGCTTGCTCCAACATCGCTAATTGTGTTCTATTTTGAGTTATTTTTTGTTGTGCTTGAGTGTTAGCTTGGTGCTGTTTATTTGTTTGAATTTGTATTGGCTCAACAATAAAAAGATAGCCTAAATATAAAATAATAAATAACCCTGCAAATAAAATAGCCAGCTTTTCTCTTATTTGCAGTACAGCAAAACGTGTTTGATACTTCACCCATAACGGCCAATTGCGAGAAGAGGAGTTTTCAGTTTTCATGGCTGATCCTCCTTAGCGGCAACCTCAGTGGCCACATTAAATTCACTTAAGCCGTCTTTATCTTCAAACTCTAAAACTGAGAACTCCTTACCTGCAAAATACCTTGACTGCTTTAAACTACTTAGCCAAACAGGTAACTGAGCCGATTGACTTGATTGCCCTTTTAAAGTCACTGTTTGCTCAGAAAACGTTACTTGAGTTAACCAAATATCCGCCACATGATAACGCGCTAAATCAAGCATTATTTGGCTATAGTCCATGCTAGATAAGGTTTGTGCAGCCTCCAAATAACCAAATACTTGTTGTTTATGAGCAATCTCTTGCTCAATCATTTTTAACTGCTTAACAAACTGATCCTTATTTTGTTTTTCATCTAATTTAGCTTTCACAGCTTGTAGCTGGTTACTAATTTCATTTAATGTTAATTCACTTTGCTGAGCCTCTATTTGGTTAAAGTGAACTGATAATGCAAACCCCCCCCAACTAATGGCTATCACAAATAATGCGATGCCCCACAAGGCTAATACACTTTGTAATGGCATTAAGTCACGACGAGGGCGCAATGATTTTTGGTAGAAATTGATTCTATTCTTCATTGCGCGGCTCTTTACTTTCAGCCATAGATATAGCTGCAGCTAAGGCATAGAAAAACTGACTATCTAAGCCCTCTGATAAGGCAAGGTTTGGTTTAAAATCAATAACCTTAACTTGTAACAGCTCGGCAAGCTCAGCTCTAAGTGTTAAAGAAGATAAATCGTCGCATTGCAGCTGAATACTGCGAATAGGAGGCTGCTTGAGCTGACTTTCGAAAAAATCCATCGAACGCTGTATCTCTAACCCTAAAGCATCTATAAAAGCAGTGTTTTGATCTTTTTCAGTAATGCCTATAAAGCCATTTAGCCGCCTCGCCAATACAAGCTTACCGTCACAAATGATTAATATTCTCGGCTCATGTTCAATATGCTGTACCACCAGCATATGCGCATCTTTATCTTTACCAAATAAAGTGAGTAGTACCATTTCTTCTGAAGTCATTGAGCGTAACACTGCATTAGTATTTGCAAAGCTGTTAATAAACGGCTGTATCTGTGTTTTATCGGTAATAAACACATTCATCTTACGTACTTGCATTGGTAATGAGATGGGGTAATCAATAAAATCAGCGATGATATTCTCGGGCGCAATATTAACAACGTCTTTAGCTGTCCATGGTAAGGATTGCACTATTTCGTCATCTGTTAGGTTCGGTTTTTCCATTTGTACAATTTGATAATAGTGGTGAGGTATCACGAAATTAATGGCGCAACTAAGTTTACTCACTTCGTTTGTACAATCTGTAATTGCTTTTGTATAATCCCCTCGCTCTGTAACTGTAACACTGTGGGTTTTATCTATTTGCCAACGCCCCTGCAATCGCTTTAAGCTGACAGCATTTACTGTTTTTGCATATGTAGCTATCCCTATTACACAATTAGGCTCTAACCCTTGTTGCAACCAAGGAAACAATGAAAAAATCTTCTTTTTCATATAGCTACTTATATTAATTGTCGATTTTTAAAGTATCGTATATTTTTACGAGCCTGCAAGTTTCAATCTAATTTAAAAGGTACTTTATGCATATCGGCCTCAGCATTGATGAAAATAGCCTTATACAACAAATAGATAGCTTCGAGTTAAAAAAAAGAAATATTTCGTTACGCATAAAGCGTGACGATCTGCTACACCCACTCATTAGTGGTAATAAGTGGCGAAAACTCAAGTACAATTTAGTTGAGATGCAAGCACAAAAAAAACACGAATTAGTGACGTTTGGCGGGGCTTTTTCAAATCACATACATGCCTGTGCAGCAGCCGGAAAACACTTTAATTTTAAATCCCACGGCATTATTCGCGGGCCTGAGCTTGATTTAAACAACCCCACCATTAAGTTTGCTAAGCAGTGCGGTATGCAGCTATATCCGATAACACGCATTGAATATAAAAAACGCCACAATGAAGAGTATTTAGCACAATTACAGCAACGCTTTCCAAATGCCTACCTATTGCCAGAGGGCGGAACAAATCATGCTGCTTTGCAAGGCTGTAAAGAACTTGCCCAATCATTACCTGAGTCTGATTATATTATTTGTCCCACCGGCAGTGGTGGTACATTAGCAGGACTAATTGAAGGAGCTAAACCACACATTCACGTAATCGGCATCGCCGTCTTAAAGCAGGCTGATTATCTCATTGACGAGATTAAAGCATTGAGTATGCGCGCTCGTACACAAAATAACTGGCAATTATTATGTAATCATCACGGGGGTGGTTATGGTAAGTTCTCCCCGGAGCTTTGGCACTTTTGTCAAACAATGCAAGCTCAACATCAACTACCATTAGAGCCTATCTATTCTGGTAAAATGATGTTCGCATTATGGCAGTTAATCAAAGCTGATTATTTTCCTGCGGGAAGTAAAATTACGGCAATTCACACCGGTGGATTACAGGGGTTAGATGGATTACGTTATCGGCAATTAACCTGAACTCTGGAGACTAATAAATATATTTGTGATTTAATATCAATACATTAGTACATCTCTTAACCAGAGTTCAGGTTATTTAGTTCAAGATGTTACCTGAGTAAACTCTTGCAGTGGCTCTGTAAAATAAAACCCTTGAGCAGCAGTAATTCCTAGCATTTGTAACGTTTTAAGTTCTTGCTGGGTTTCAACGCCTACTCCATATACAGGTAGATTTAGCTTACTGCTCTTTATTACAATTTGACGTACAATTTTTTGTTGCTTCAGGCTCTTATCAATACCATGAATTACCTCATAACCAAGCTTTATTCCTTTTACTAGCTTAAACTCAGCTAGAAAAGTTAACTTATCAATACTCATCACGTTATCAACTACAATTGCTCCATTAATTGATTTTATCTGACTAATCGCCAAAGATAATTTATGTTGCTGCGTGTAAAAGTCATCTGCTGATATTTCAAACTGCAGTTTATCCGCCCTATTAAATGCCCCTACTTTACCTTTAAACCATTGCCAAAAGTTTACACTATACCAATTAAAAGCATGCAAGTTGATACTCACAATTAAAGAGCTCGGTTCGCTTTTTAGTAAAGCGATTACATGCTCAATAACGGCAATATCCAATTGCATAACTTCGTTGTTGGTTTTTAGATATGGAATAAACTGCTTTGCCGATAACAAGCCTAGCGATTTATGGCGAATCCGAATTAGCGCTTCATGCTGTAGCATCTCACCAGTATCAAGCTCAAATAATGGCTGAAAAAATAACATAAACCTTTTCTTGGTGATGTACTCTGGTAACACCTCATCACTGTTTTTTAATACCTCGGCATAAGTATGGTTAAACGGCAGTCTATGCACATGCTGCCAAGGGCTTTGCTTGGCTTGCTCAAGGGCCGATTTTGTTAACTGATAAACAATTGCTTGATCAGCACCTGTACGGTAATTACAAACGCCTACTTTAATATCTTTGCGAGACAAATCACCACGGTAAACTAACGACGCCTGATAAATAGTTTGATGGAGCTTTTGTGTATATTGGTCTATCTCTGATAACGATATGCCCTGTAAAGTAATTGCCACTCCTCCCGAGCCAAGTAACTTCACCGACACTTGTGGTAACTCAATAAACCCTTTAGTTAAAACTAGCTTAAAGTGGCTTTCTAAATCAATACTTTCGGGAAAAGGATAGGACCAATAAAATAAAGCAAAAAAACTCTGTTTATTTTGATGTAAACAATACAACTTGCTCATTGCATCTTCTTTAGCATTTTGTGTTACAGGCGCCTTGTCTACTGGCACCTTGCTCTGTGGATGTGAGTTATGAGTAATTAAAGGCTGATACACGTGTTCTTTTTTTGGGTTCTTAAAAGCATTTTTTTCGTAGCGCTTCACTAACAAAATCCACCAACGGTACCCCCACACGGCGGCACCTACAACAACAAGGTTTAATAAGATAAATAAATAGCTTTCAACCACCCAAGAAGGCCAATGATAAAGCTTTAGACTGGTTGATTTATAATTAAATACTTCACTTTCTTTATTCATTAAAGCTGAAAAATGAGTAGGGGCTTCATCTGGCTCTAACATAAAACCACGCGCACTTGCCAAAGCAGAAATAATATCTCTATCAATAATTAGATCTAACTTGAGACTGTAAATTTGTTTAGCAAGCTCAGTGCCTGTAACGTGAACTTTTTGATGTAGCACCTCACCTAGCAAAAGGTTAAAAATACCAAGCAGCAATAGACAAACACCAACATAAACACTCAGCATATGCATACGCACATTCTTTGATTTAATTGCCATAGCACGCACAGAGTTAGTTAGAATAGGTAAAGTGTTGTTCAAGATCTCAATAAACACAAGGCTTAGCGCTCACTTTAAATGTTACCGATAACGATAGTAAATAAAACTATCGTATTTTTAATTACCTAAGCCACTATAAGGTTTTATTTTTTCTTTACCTAATTTGTCAAAAGAAAACGACTGACTATTGCGGCTTAATAAGATTGCCATTTTCATCTAAAATCATCTCACCATCTTCTTTATGAAACGGGCCTAACGGCCACTTATCTAATAGTGTTAATACCGTTTCACTCTGACGCGCTAATTTAACCCCCTTAGCTGTACACACAATGGGTCTATTGACTAAAACAGGGTACTTCAGCATTGCTTCAAAAATTTGTTCATCAGATACATTTTCATTTAATAACCCCAACTCTTTGGCCGGTGACTTAGTCACTCTAAGGGCTGTCTTGGGGGTTAAATTTGCCGCAGCAAATAAGGCGAGGAGCTGTGGCTTAGTCCAGCCGGATTTTAAATACTCAATTACAGTAGGTTCATACCCTGAGGCCTTAATCAGCTGTAATACATTCCTCGACGTGCCACAATCCGGATTATGATGAATAACAACCATGCTCAACTCCTGATCAATTTAAATAGAACGTTGGTTTACACGTTCACTCACTTGCTCCGCTGACTCCACTCGCTCAGAGTATCTATCAACAAAGTAGTCTTTCTGATCCCGTAGTAACAAAGTGAACTTCATTAACTCTTCCATCACATCAACAATGCGATTATAAAAAGAAGACGGCTTCATACGGCCATTATCGTCAAACTCTAAATATGCTTTTGGCACAGATGATTGGTTAGGAATAGTGACCATACGCATCCAACGGCCTAAAACACGTAATTGATTTACAACATTAAAAGACTGAGAGCCACCACATACTTGAAGCACAGCTAATGTTTTTCCTTGCGTAGGTCTAACACCGCCTAAGCTTAATGGTACCCAATCGATTTGATTTTTAAATACACTTGTCATAGAGCCATGGCGCTCAGGCGAGCACCACACTTGCCCTTCAGACCAAAGCATTAATTCTCGTAGCTCTTGCACTTTAGGATGTGACTCATCCTCACTGTCGGTTTGCGGTAAGCCTTGTGGATCAAAGATTTTAACTTCGGCGCCAAAATGCGTGAGTAGTCGCGCACTCTCTTCAATAACTAACTTACTGTATGAGCGCTCTCTTAAAGACCCATACAGCAACAAAATCTTTGGTTTATGTGCTGAAAGGTTAACGTTAAAGTCAGCAATACTTGGTACTTTACTTTGCTCTTTGTCGATATTTGGTAATTCAATTTTTTCTGTCATTGGTTTTGGCTCCTAGCGATCCGCACATATGAAATTCTGAATATATGGAATTTTACATGTAAAGTTTTCCAAGTCAAACTTATTTGATACAGGTAGGGCAAGTGCCCCTCCATAATCGCGTTTAAAAATAGAAGTAACGAGTACAAGCAAATAGAGTATTTAACCTGAGATCTGGTTATTTAATATTTAGAATCAAAAAGGCCGCTAAAAAGCGGCCTTTGAATGTTTATCAACATTTTATTTTTGTATTCCTCAGAACGGGATATCGTCATCAAAGTCAATTGGTGGTTCCATTGGGTTTGATGCGCCGCCTTGTGGTGCATTTTGCGGTTTAGGAGCAAAACCACCTTGCTGCGGAGCATTGGCATTGCTGCTTTGCTGCTGGTTATAACCGCCGCCTGATTGGTATTGGTTATTCTGCTGCGGTGCAGCTGCTGGTTGTTGGCGTGCAGCTGGTGCTTGCTGTGGTGCACTCTGCTGTTGGCCGTAACCACCACTTTGTTGCGGTGCACTTTGCTGTTGACCGTAACCGCCACCTTGTTGTGGTGCGTTTTGCTGCTGGCCGTAACCGCCTTGTGATTGACCACCTTGAGATTGTTGACCGCCTTGGTAGCCACCACCTTGTTGGTCGCCACCACGAGCACCCAACATTTGCATTTGACCAGTAAAGCCATCTACAACTATTTCTGTGGTGTATTTTTCTTGGCCTTGTTGATCAGTCCATTTACGTGTTTGCAGTTTACCTTCTACGTAAATTTGTGAACCTTTACGGCAGTATTCACCCACGATTTCAGCTAATTTGCCAAAAAACACCACGCGATGCCATTCAGTTTTATCGACCATTTGGCCGGTGTTTTTATCTTTGTAGCTATCTGAAGTAGCTAAAGTAATGTTTGCTACGCCATTGCCATTAGGCATATAACGTACTTCTGGATCTTGACCTAAATTACCAACCAAGATTACTTTATTAACACCGCGTGCCATGGACCTTTCTCCTATTTACGTTAGCTCAAACCAGCCACTTTACGGGCTTGGTCTAGGTCAAATTCTTTATCATTAATCTTTAAATAGCTGCGATTTTCTTCGCATACTACAGTTGCTTCTAATATACCGGGTAAAGCAACCAATTTAGAGGCAAGCGCTTGTGCTTGCTGCTCTGAACTTAATTCTGTCATTAAGCTAATCATTTTACTTCTAGGCGGGACTTGCATTTGCCACGCAAGGATAAGCCATATTACCCCAACAAGTGCGGCTGCGGCAAACACTGCTTGCGGGGTTGTTGATTGCGCAACGTAACCCCCTAAAATACCACCTAAAAATGCACCAAAAAATTGCCCCGATGAAAACACGCCCATCGCTGAACCTTTTTGATTAGCTGGTGCTAAGCGTGAGACAAGCGCTGGCATTGTGGCTTCTAAAAAGTTAAAAGCAACAAAATATGCAAGCATACAAAGCGCCATACCGATCACAGAATCGACACCAGCTGCCAGTGCTATCATGCTCAGCGCTAATACACCAATTGAGCCAAGAAAAGCGTGTTTTTCTTTTTCTTTACGAATGGCGATAATCATAACTGGTGCCATCAATAAAAACGCTAATATTAATACCGGAATATACACTTGCCAATGTGCCTCTGCGACCAAACCTTTGGCGATGAGTTGTCCTGGTAATGCAACAAAAATAGTGGTCAGCGTTAAGTGCAGTAACATCACACCTAAATCTAAACGTGCAAGCTGTGGGTGCTTCAGCAATTTTTTAATATCGGTAAAGCTTGCTAATGTATCGCCTTTAGGAGCTTTATTAACGGCTTTAGGCACCAAAAACAATACAATAAAAATACCTACAATTGCCAATGCAGCTGTTAACCAAAAAATTCCCGCAATACCCCAAGAAGCGGCAACCATCGGTCCGAGTAACATCGCAAAGGCAAAGCTCATGCCGATACTCATACCAATCACTGCCATCACTTTAGGTCTTTGTTCATCACGGCTCAAGTCAGAAGCAAAAGCAAGTAAAGAACTGGCTATCGCTCCCATACCTTGTAAAGCACGGCCTAGCGTGACCATTTGCATTGAATCTGCCGTGGCAGCAATCACCGAGCCTAAAGCAAATACACTCAAACCACCAATAATAACCTTTTTCCGGCCTATTTTATCTGACAACCAGCCCATAGGAATTTGCAATACAGCTTGCGTTAAACCATAAGCACCAATCGCGATACCTATCCACAGTGGTGAAAAGCCTGAAAGCTCTTGCCCATAAATAGCAAGTACCGGCATCAGCATAAAAAGGCCAAGCATACGAAATGCAAACACGCTGGCCAGTGATACTGCGGCGCGTTTTTCTCGAGAGTTGAGTGAAGAAGCTGTCATGATTCGCGTGTTCTTGCTGTCTATTAAAATTCGAGCAGGGATTCTACCACAAGCTTAATAAGAAATAATCGTCCTAAAGCGATGATTTTTTCATTGATCAAGGATTAATCTTGTTGCGTATTATGAGATACTCAGTAAATACATTTGGTAATGAAACGAGATAGCATGGAAAACATTGAAGTCCGAGGCGCCCGCACGCACAATTTAAAAGACATCAGCCTAACCATTCCCCGTGATAAGTTAATTGTTATCACTGGCCTATCTGGTTCTGGTAAATCGTCTTTAGCATTTGATACCTTATATGCAGAAGGGCAACGTCGGTATGTAGAATCTTTATCTGCTTACGCCAGACAGTTTTTATCATTAATGGAAAAACCCGATGTTGATCACATCGAAGGTCTTTCACCTGCAATCTCCATAGAGCAAAAATCTACCTCACATAACCCTCGCTCTACTGTAGGAACCATTACCGAAATTTACGATTACCTGCGTTTATTATTTGCTCGTGTTGGTGAGCCTCGCTGCCCTACCCATAACTTACCGCTTGCAGCGCAAACTGTAAGCCAAATGGTTGATACTGTTTTGGCCTTTGAAGAAGGCAGTAAGCTGATGATGCTTGCTCCGGTAGTAAAAGAACGCAAAGGCGAGCATGTAAAGTTACTCGAACAGTTAGCAAGCCAAGGCTATATTCGCGCCCGTATTGATGGTGAAGTGTGTGACTTATCTGATCCACCAACCTTAGAACTACATAAAAAGCACACCATTGAAGTTGTGGTCGACCGTTTTAAAGTCAAAGATGGTATACAGCAGCGCTTAGCTGAATCATTTGAAACAGCCCTTGAGTTGTCGTCTGGTGTTGCAACAATTGCTTCAATGGATAATGACGGCAGCGAAGAGTTATTGCTATCAGCAAACTTTGCCTGCCCGACATGTGGCTACGCTATGACCGAACTTGAGCCTCGTTTATTCTCATTCAACAACCCTGCAGGCGCATGTCAAAGCTGTGATGGTTTAGGTGTTAGGCAGTATTTTGACCCAAACCGCGTTATTCAAAACCCAGAGCTTAGTTTATCTGGTGGTGCTATTAAAGGCTGGGACAAGCGCAGTTTTTACTATTTCCAAATGCTACAAGCCGTTGCTGATCATTATAAATTTGATTTAGAAGTACCTTTTCAAGAGCTCAGTAACGACGCTAAAAAAGTTATTTTAGAAGGCTCTGGCAGTACTAAAATTGCCTTTAATTACCGCAATGACCGAGGTGACTTAATTACTCGTAACCACGAGTTTGAAGGTGTGCTCAATAATATGAATCGCCGTTACCGCGAAACTGAATCTAATTCTGTTCGTGAAGAACTGGCAAAATATCAAACCAGCCAAGCTTGCCCAAGCTGTAAAGGCTCACGATTACGCCAAGAAGCACGTAGTGTGTTTATCGGCCAAACAAACTTACCTGATATTACGTCAATGAGTATTGGCGAAGCGATGGACTTTTTCGAAGAGCTTACTTTAACTGGACAACGAGGCCAAATAGCAGAAAAAATACTAAAAGAAATTCGCGATCGTTTATCATTTTTGATTAACGTTGGTTTGAACTATCTATCATTAGAGCGCAGCGCTGACACCCTCTCTGGCGGTGAAGCGCAGCGTATTCGCCTAGCGAGCCAAATTGGCGCAGGCTTAGTTGGTGTTATGTACGTGCTTGATGAGCCATCTATTGGCCTGCATCAACGTGATAACGACCGCTTATTACAAACACTGATTCATCTACGCGACTTAGGCAATACCGTTATAGTGGTAGAGCATGATGAAGACGCAATACGCGCCGCCGACCATATCATTGATATTGGCCCTGGTGCTGGTGTGCACGGTGGTTATGTCATTGCTGAAGGTACGCGTGATGACATTTTAGCCAGCGAAAAATCTGTCACTGGGCAGTTCTTATCTGGCAAGCGCAAAATTGAAGTACCTAAAGAGCGCCATCTGATCAATGATAAATGGCTTGAGTTATTTGGCGCTACAGGTAATAACCTTAAAAATGTCGACTTGCAGATTCCATTTGGCTTGATGACCTGTATTACTGGGGTGTCTGGCTCAGGTAAGTCAACCCTCATTAACGATACCTTATTCAAATTAGCACACACCGAGCTAAATGGTGCAACCACCGCAGAAGCCGCTCCTTATAAAGAAATTAAAGGGCTTGAACACTTTGATAAAGTAATCGATATTGATCAAAGCCCCATTGGCCGCACACCACGCTCAAACCCTGCGACCTATACCGGTATATTTACCGGTATTCGTGAACTATTTGCCGGTACTCAAGAAGCTCGCTCTCGAGGCTATAAAGTTGGCCGCTTTAGCTTTAATGTTAAAGGTGGTCGCTGTGAAGCCTGCCAAGGCGATGGTGTTATCAAAGTAGAAATGCACTTTTTACCTGATGTTTATGTACCCTGTGATGTATGTAAAGGTCAACGCTATAACCGTGAAACCTTAGAAGTACAGTACAAAGGTAAGAATATTCACCAAGTGCTCGAAATGACGGTTGAAGATGCCCATGACTATTTTGATAAAATCCCAGCAATTGCACGCAAGCTAAAAACCTTAATGGATGTAGGACTCTCTTATATTCGCTTAGGTCAAGCCGCTACAACACTCTCAGGTGGTGAAGCACAGCGTGTTAAACTGGCTCGTGAGCTGTCTAAGCGCGATACCGGTAAAACTCTGTACATTCTTGATGAACCAACTACAGGCTTGCACTTTGCTGACATCGAGCAGCTATTAGTTGTACTGCATCGCTTACGTGACCACGGTAATACTATTGTGGTGATTGAGCACAACCTTGATGTGATAAAAACCGCAGACTGGATTGTTGATTTAGGCCCTGAAGGCGGTGCTGGCGGCGGTGAAATATTAATCGCAGGCACACCTGAAGAAGTCGCTGAGTGTGAGCGTTCACATACCGGGCATTATTTAAAAGCTCTACTTTAAACAATAAAGGACAAGGAATGTTACGATACTTTAAAGTAGCAAAATGGCGTGCAAATAGGCTGATAAAGCAAAAAGCACAGCTTTAAGCCTTATAAAGCACGCCTTATATAAAGTATTTAATTTTCAAAGTATGGATTTATTAACTTAAGCTCTGTTGCTTTATCTACTTGGTAGGGCAATGATTTTAAGTCCTCTAAAAAGTAACTATCAAATAATTGACTAAACGCCCCGTTTTGCTCCATTTTAAGCAACCCTTTTTCAATCGCATTGGCGAGCTCGGGCTTTTCTTTTGATACAAAATAATAAAATGCAGCTGGATAACTAATAAACAGGTTAGGCACAATCGCTAAGTCAGGATTATCAACCTCATTAAGCTCAGACGTTACTTCTATAAATGAACGCGGGAAGTACTCTATTTTACCTTTGGCTGTCAAAGCAAACATTGCTTCGTAGTTCGCAAATGGCCTGACGGTTAACCCGTTATGAGCCAATATTTTTGTATCTGGCCAATCATGCCCTTGAGCTGCGCTTAGTTGTTCGAGTTGTTCAATAGTGCTTATTTTTTCAAATAATGGTAGCAGCTGGCGATTAGTTACGAGCGCGCGTTTACCAATATAACCGCGATATAGTGGGATCTTTATTGCTATAGCCAAGGTTTCTCGTTCTGGGCTGGTCATACTCCAGTATAAATCGACATTATTATCTTCTAAGCTAATCAAAGTGCGTTGTTGATGTGGATGTACAATAACGTGGTTAATTTTAGCAGGGTATTGTGCCGCTATAAGGGCTTGCTCTAACAAGATGCTTAAGTATTCATCACGCTTATATTGTGCTCTCGGCTCTTGGGCTACATTAATGGTTTGTGCAGTCAGCGTAGCGCAATAAAACAATACCGCGTGTATGGGCAAATAAAAAAAGGCTCGTTTCATTTGGGCTAATAAAGAGTGTTTTTTCTAAACTACACGCTGGTGAGTAATTACTCAAGTATAAAGTTATAAAGTTATAAAGCGTGTTTATCCAGATTAAGCCTAACCACGGCAGGTGCAGGGCTTCGTCGCTTACAAACAAATAAATGACTTTCTCGGTATCGTTTTGCTTCTTTTTTAGCATCAGTTGCAAGCGCAGCCACTTGGTGACTGTTGTTACATAGAGCTAAATCAGGCTCTACTAGACCTATTGATAAGGTGAGTAATGGCACAAACTGCTTTTGCCCTTCACGATTACTTGCCCAATAGCCACCACTGGCGATATGCTCAGGAGTAAAAAATGCACGAGCTTTGGCTTCAAAATCATTAATTATGTAATTACACACGAGAGTGGCTTCATCACTGTCAAATACCACCATAAAGTCATCCCCTCCTATATGACCAACAAAACTAGGGATATTAGTACAGGCCTTTACAGTGACATCAGCTAATAGCTTGATCACACTATCGCCGCTGGCATAACCATACAGGTCATTAAATTGCTTAAAGTGATTTAAGTCTATATACGCAAGAGAGAAACCATTTTTACCGCGTAAGCGGTGTTCGATAGCTTCATTTATTGCCACATTACCCGGTAACATAGTCAGTGGATTTGCATGCTGCGCATGACGAATTTTTTCATCGGTAATGTGCTTTAAAATATCGCGCAATGGTGCCAAACCTAAATATTGTTCTTCGCGCGTAATTATAATATGGCGTCGAATATCAAAGTCGTTTTCGGTAATTTGTTGGCTTACCGTATCAAGCAATTGGTTTTCATCTACAATTAACGGCTGCTTATGCATTAAAGCCGTGACAGGTTGTTTATCATAAAGTGCATGTCCATAAGGTGCGGCAAATACTTCGGTCAGTTGGTCTTTATGTAATAAGCCTACAGGCTGCTGTTGCTCGTTTAATACGGCAATACTGATTATTGTTTTATCTTGTTCAAATATTTTATGAGCATCTTTACAACGTGTTTCACTGACGATGGCGGCTTGCTCTACGGCCAACCAACCGATCGCCATTGATTGTTCAAACTGATTACTTAAAGGTGTGAAATTAAGCTGCTCTATTTGCGGGCTTTTAAATTCTGCACTTGGTTTTCTACTCGGCCGTTCGAGTAAAAACCCCTGTGCATTTACTATGCCTAAACTTTCTAATAAATAAAGCTCTTCAATGCGCTCTATACCCTCTGCAATGACTTCTGTATTAGTCACTTTGGCAAGTTCGATAATCGATTTTAAAAACTCTTTTTTCACCACACTCTGATCGCAATGATCAATAAAGTAACGGTCTATTTTTACAAAGTCAGGGCACAACTCAGACCATTGCTTTAAACCCGAGTAACCAGCCCCTAAGTCATCAATCGCTATAGAGAAACCAAGTTTGCGGTAGTGCGCAATCGTTTTTAATAATAAAAAGCCATCATCTACTTTTTCTTGCTCGGTTACTTCAATAACAACCCGACTTGCGATGAGGCCAAAGTGTTCAATAAGATGTAAGGTTTCACCATTAGGATGACATGGATCAAGGAGTGTTTTTGGGCTAACATTTAAGAACAATTTACCCTGCAATTTTAATTTCACAAAGTTTTCAATCGCCTTTGAACGACATAACAACTCTAATTCTGAAATTTTATCATAACTGATTGCTGCACTAAAAAGCTCGCTCGGCATTTCTAGCAGGCTATTTTTAGGGCCACGACTTAATGCTTCATAACCTAGTATGTGCTTATTAGAAATATCAAAAATCGGTTGGAATAAGGTTGTTATATTACTGTTGTGTAATATTTTTTCTAATGTAATTCGCTGAATACTCACCTAGCACCAAACCGACAGTTATTATTAAGAGGCGGTTAAAGTAGCAACTAAGTATGACAGTTATATGTCTAATCCGCCAGCTCAGCTTCAACTTGCTCAAAGTGAGCTATGGCTTCAATCATATCAAGCTCAGCCGTTTTATATTCTACGCTGTTGTTAAGCCCTTTATCAGCAATAGCTTGCACCATAGCTCCATGAACAAGTAGCTCTTTAATGTGATAGCAAATGGGTTGTTCGAAGCTAGGTAACTTTTTACCACGTAGGTAATCACTTGCAATTTTTTCAACTGGTAAACTCGTCATGTCCGCGGCAGCAGCATTTAGGCTAACTAAATAGTTCGTACATTGCGGAACCTCAACAGTGAGATCTTTCAATAATGATTGCGACAGTGTCACTAGTTTCGCTGATTCTTTTTGTAATTTATTCGCATCATTATTGATATTAATAATATCTAATACATATACTGCTTGATTACGATATTGCTCAAGTAAGGTTAATTGCACTGGCTCATCGAGTTGTTCAGAGTGTGTAGATTCAGTATTGTCACCACATGCACTAAGCATGATTAAAAGGCTGGTGAGAAGAAGTGACTTAAGCATAAAGTGGTAACTTGTATGAAAACGAAGAATAATGCTTATTATATGAAAAATCACGTTCTAGAAACAGCAATAATTAAATTCGTAGGAGAGCGCTTTAGCGCCGATAAGCTTTACACATAACCCTAAGCTTAAAGACAGTTACGGCTGAAGCTTGTTCCTGCAATAAAAAAACCGCTCAAAGAGCGGTTTTTAAAAGTACATTTAGTTCTGCTGTTTAGAGCAACATCTAAGGCATTGGATCTAAATCGGCACCTTCTTTTTCAATCACTTCAGGGATTAAGTCTTCTTTACTCACACCCATAGCAATGGCTACCGCACTGGCAACATATATTGATGAATACGTACCAATAAAAACACCAAACAATAATGCAGTGGCAAAGCCATGAATTGTTTGTCCGCCCCATACAAATAGTGCAATCAATACCAAAATAGTGGTGATTGATGTAACCAATGTACGGTTAAGTGTTTGCGTAAGCGAGATATCGATAATCTCTATCGTGTCGTCAATACGAACTTTACGAAAGTTCTCACGAATACGGTCAGATACAACAATGGTATCGTTAAGTGAATAGCCTATTACTGCAAGTATTGCAGCAAGAATGGTTAAATCAAACTCCAAACCAAGTACTGAGAACAAGCCTAAAGTAATAATAACGTCATGCATAAGTGCCGAAACCGCACCTAAGGCAAAACGCCACTCAAAACGAAATGCAACGTAAATCAAGATACAGATAAGTGCAGTTAACATGGCTAGGCCACCCTGCTCTTTTAAGTCTTCACCGACACTTGGGCCAACAAACTCAATACGGCGCATTACTACACTGTCATCAGCTTGTTTTAATGCTGCAATTACTTGATTACCAATTACTTCAGCTTTTACGTCATCGCCACGCGGTGCTAAACGCACTAATATCTCTTGGCTAGAACCAAATAACTGTACCGATGCGTCAGCAAAGTTGTTTTCAGCCAGGACCGCACGCACTTTTTTTAAGTCCGCTGGCTGTGAAAAACCTACTTCAACGGCCGTACCACCAGTAAAGTCCAAACCAAAGTTTAAGCCCTTTACAAAAATAGAAGCTAATGAAGCTAAAATAAGTAGCGTTGAGATACCCATTGCAACTTTTCGTAACGACATGAACTTTAACGTTCTGCCGCCTAATTTTAAAATTTGCATCATCGCTCCTTAAATTGACAGCTTATCGACACGTTTACCACCGATAAATAAGTTGATCACGGCACGCGTGCCAACAATGGCTGTAAACATTGAAGTCAAAATACCAATCGCTAATGTTACGGCAAAGCCTGCAATTGGACCGGTACCCACAGCAAATAAGATAATAGCTGCAATTAAAGTCGTAACATTTGCATCAAAAATAGTACTAAATGCACTGTCGTAACCATGATGAACTGCTTGTTGCGGACTACGTCCATCAGCAAGTTCTTCACGAATACGCTCAAAGATAAGTACATTGGCATCAACTGCCATACCGACGGTTAATACAATACCGGCAATACCTGGTAGCGTTAGTGTAGCGCCTGGAATTAACGACATCACACCAATGATCAATACTAAGTTAGCTGCAAGCGCAATGTTTGCCACCATGCCAAAACCTTTGTAATAAACTAGCATAAATATCAGTACAAATAAGAAGCCAAGAGCAACGGCAGTCATACCCGCTTCGATATTTTCTTGTCCTAAGCTTGGACCTACAGTACGCTCTTCAACAATTTGAATTGGCGCAACAAGTGCACCTGCACGAAGTAGTAAGCTTAAGTTATGGGCTTCAGCTGGGTTATCAATCCCAGTTATACGAAATGATCGGTCAAGGCGAGCCTGAATTGTAGCGACGTTAATAACTTCTTCAACCTTAATTGGTGGAAGCGCTTTACCGTTAGCATCTTTTTTACCTGATGGCTTATATTCGATAAATACCGTTGCCATACGTTTACCAATGGCACGCTTAGTGAACGCATTCATTTTAGCGCCACCTTTGCTATCAAGGCTAATACTCACTTGCGGACGTTGATATTCATCGGCACCTGATTGTGCACCTGTAATGTGGCTACCTTCAAGAATGATGCGCTTTTTAAGCACTACAGGGTAACCGTCACGGCTCATGATCATTTCTGTGCCAGCAGGAATACGCCCTTGTGCTGCCGCTGTTGGATCGGCATTTTCGTCTACTTCACGAAACTCAAGAGTTGCTGTTGCACCGAGGATTTCTTTCGCGCGAGCTGTATCTTGTACACCAGGTAATTGCACGATAATACGCTCAGCACCTTGGCGCTGTACGTTTGGCTCTGCAACACCAATTTGGTTGATACGGTTACGAATAATAGTTTCGTTTTGCTTGATAGCGTAATCGCGAATTTCTTTAAGCTTTAAATCGCTAAGATTGGCATAAAAGGCGTTATCGTTTGAGCTGTCATCTATGAAAGTATGTAACGGGTAGCGAGACTGAAGAAAACGTTCAGCGGCATCTTTATCTTCTTCGCTGCGCATTTCAACTCGCATACGTTCGCTATTAGCGACACGGCGAATTGAGCGATAACGAAGCTTTTCACCACGTAGGTCACTTTTATAGTCTTGCTCCATCTGTTCCAGCGCGTTATCAACGGCTGTCACCATGTCGATTTCCATCGTGAAGTGAACACCGCCACTTAAATCCAAGCCCAACTTCATTGGATTACCACCAAGGCTCTTCAGCCAATGAGGTTGCGCCGGGGCCATATTAATGGCTGAGATGTAATCTTCGCCCAATGAATTACGCAGTAAATCTTGCGCTTTAAGTTGCTCTTCTACGTTTTTGAAACGAACTAAAATTTGTCCACTTTCAAGTTTTGTAGATTTCACTGTTACGTTGTTATCTTTGAGGATGCCATTTACTGTATCTAGTACACTGAGTTCAACATCAGCACCTTTTGCGCCAGAAACCTGTATGGCCGGATCGCGGCCATACAGGTTTGGTGAAGCATATAAAAGGCCGATAGCTATCACAGCGATAACAAGTAAATACTTCCATAATGGAAACTTGTTTAACACGTGCCTGTCCTTATTATTCTAATTATAGCGACTTCATTGTGCCTTTAGGCAGTACTGCAGAAATCGCAGATTTTTGTACCGTCACTTCAGTTTGATCGTTTAATGCAATAACGATGAAGTCTTTGTCTTCGGCGATTTTTACAATTTTGCCCACTAAACCACCTTGGGTCAGTACCTCATCACCTTTTGCCATCGAGCTCATTAAGCTTTTGTGCTCTTTTACACGCTTAGCTTGTGGGCGGTAGATCAAAAAGTAAAACACTAAACCAAAAATAGCTAACATGATTAGCATTTCGTAACCACCACCTGCTGGGGCTGCACCAGCCGCACTTGCGTGGGCATTTGAAATAAATAAACTCATAACACTTCCTCTTTAATTTTTATAAAATTTAATCGTTTATATCTGCCAGCTCTGGCACTTCTTGGCCACGGCGAGCATAAAAATCATTAACAAATTCATCTAATTTGCCTTCGCTTATTGCGTTACGTAGGCCTTCCATCACACGCTGATAATAACGTAAGTTATGGATTGTGTTTAGTCGCGCACCTAAAATTTCATTACATTTATCAAGATGATGTAAGTATGCACGAGAATAGTTTTTACATGTATGACAATCACACTCAGGATCAAGTGGGCCAGTGTCTGTCTTATGTACTGCGTTACGGATTTTAACAATGCCGCCAGTCACAAATAAATGACCATTACGCGCATTTCGCGTTGGCATAACACAGTCAAACATATCAATACCACGACGTACCGCTTCAACTAAGTCTTCAGGTTTACCTACGCCCATTAAGTAACGTGGTTTGTTCTCTGGCATTTTATATGCGCAGTGATCCAAAATGTTGATCATCTCATTTTTTGGCTCACCTACAGATAAACCACCTAACGCGTAGCCATCAAAGCCTATTTCTTCAAGGCCTTGCTGCGACTGTGCGCGAAGCTCAGGGTACATACCACCTTGAATAATACCAAATAAAGCTGATGGATTATCACCATGGCCTTCTTTCGAACGCTTAGCCCAACGAAGTGATAGCTCCATTGAATCTTTTGCTTCTTTTTCAGTGGCTGGGTATGGCGTACATTCGTCAAAAATCATCACGATGTCTGAGCCTAAATCGCGCTGTACTTGCATCGCTTTTTCAGGAGAAAGCATGATTTTTTCACCATTAACTGGCGAGCTAAACAATACACCTTCTTCAGAAATTTTACGCATTGCACCAAGACTAAACACTTGGAAGCCGCCTGAATCAGTTAGGATAGGACGATCCCAGTTCATAAAGTCGTGTAAATCACCATGCTGTTTGATGATCTCAGTACCAGGGCGCAGCATTAGGTGAAAGGTATTCCCTAAGCAAATTTGTGCGCCAGTATCTTTAACTTCATCTGGGGTCATGCCTTTAACAGTACCGTAAGTACCAACAGGCATAAATGCAGGTGTTTCTACAACACCTCGGTCAAAAATCAAGCGGCCGCGGCGCGCTTTACCGTCAGTACGGTCTAATTCAAATTTCATATCGTCCTCAATGTCGGAAAAACAGTCCAACTACTGATGCCGGTGAATAACACCAACAAGCTATAATTTAACCGCTCGATTCTACCATTAGTTACTATGGCATTACTATTAATTGGGATAAAAGCCCAGATTAAAAGTAAAAAACCCCAGCATTTAGCTAGGGTTTTACTTACATCTGAGTCTTATTTACTTACGGGTCAAAAACATTGCATCACCATAACTAAAAAAGCGGTACTTTTGTTCTATCGCTGTTTGATACGCACTCATGATGTTATCTTGCCCAGAAAAAGCACTCACTAACATAATAAGTGTTGATTCAGATAAGTGAAAATTAGTAACCATGGCATCAACTACGTTGAACTGATAGCCCGGATAAATAAAGATATCAGTATCACCAAAGTAACTGGCGAGTTCACCGCCGTGAATCTTTGCGGCAGATTCTAAAGAACGAACCGACGTGGTACCTACTGCAATTACTCGTCCACCATTTGCTTTTGCTTTAGCCACCAAAGCAACCACTTCATCAGGCACTTCAATGTATTCCGAGTGCATAATGTGATCATCTACAGAGTCAACACGTACAGGTTGAAAAGTTCCTGCTCCTACGTGTAACGTAACAAAGGCCATGTTAACGCCTTTCTCTTTTAGCGCGGCCATTAAAATATCGTCAAAATGGAGTCCTGCTGTGGGCGCAGCTACTGCACCAGGCTTTTCGCCATACACTGTTTGGTAACGCTTACGGTCATCGTCTGTATCTGGGCGGTCGATGTAAGGCGGTAGTGGCATGTGGCCAATATCGTTTAAAATCTCTAATACATTTTGGCTATCGGTGAATTCTAGTTCAAACAACTCCCCTTGGCGGCCAATCATGGTTGCTTTCGCTTTACCTTCAAGTGTCAGCGTGGTGCCCTCCTTGGGTGATTTACTTGCACGCACATGAGCAAGTACTCTGTGCTCATCAAGTACACGTTCAACTAACACTTCAACTTTACCGCCAGACTCTTTTTGCCCATACATACGCGCTGGAATTACTTTGGTATTGTTAAAGACCAGTAAATCATTTTCGTTCACTAGCGCTAAAATATCGCTAAATACTTTGTGTTCAAGTGCACCTGATGGGCCATCTAAAGTAAGTAAACGACTGCTTGTTCTATCCTCTTTTGGAAAACGAGCAATCAATTCATCAGGGAGATCAAAGCTAAAGTCAGCAACGCGCATATTAAATATATCCAGATCAAAAAAGTCGCGCCAAGTTTAACTGTATCAGCCGCTTTGCTCAACTAACTCAGTTATAAAATAGCCAGAATGTTTGCTTGTGATTAGGAACAAATGGCATTATCCTAATCTATTGAATTAAGCATGGGTTAATAAGAGGTAATGACTTCATGGCTAAGCAGCTAAAGTTGCTGATTTTAAACGCCAGTGTGACTGAGCGTCAGACTATTAGGTCAACTCTTACTAAACTAAATGTATTCACTTTCATTGAAGTTAGCGACACGCAACAAGCGTTAGAGATTTTAAAACATCAAGCTGTTGATGTTGTAATCACTGGCCTCGATGTGGGTAAAATTGATGGCTGGCGCTTTTCTCGGATGATACGCTCTGGGCTGTTAAAAACTAAAAAGAATACGCCCATTCTACTTACTCCTCCTATTTATTGTGAACGTATAGCTGAAACAACAGCCCGTAGTTATGGTATTGATGCTGTGCTGCCGTTTGAACGCCAAGATATGCTGCCACAAGTGTTAGCCAATGTACTGTCCACACACTTAGAAAAGAGTAGTCGCTTAAACTTACTGTTAGTAGAAGTTGACGATGACAAAGCGGCTGAAATTGAGCAAACCTTGGCGCTAAATTTTGCTTGTAATCGCGCTACAACCAACAAACAAGCATTAGCAACTTATTTACAGCAAGACTTTTCTATTGTGTTGCTGGATGCAACTGCAGATCTTGCAGGACCTGCCAATGAGCTAGTCAAAGAGATATTGCAACACAATTCTAAGCAAGCGATTGTAACCATTATTGAAACGAATGATGCTGATTACACAGAGCAATTGCTTCTTTCTGGTGTTACCGATTTTATACGCGCCCCTTACGAACAGTCTTTTTTGAGCAAAGTGTGCGACCATGCCGCGCGCCGTGAAGATTTTATGGTAAGTTACGCTGAGTTTGCACAGAAGGTTGAACAATTAAGTCAAAGCCAAAGCCGCTATAAAGAACTGTTTTCTGCGCACCAGCGTATTTTATTACACTTAAATACCGTCGTGCTTGAGTTCGATCAACAAGGGCTTATCCGCTTTATTAATCCGGCTTGGGAGTCACTCAGTGGCTTTGGCATAAAACATACTTTAACTAAATCACTCACTGATTTTTGTGTTGATGAATGCAAAGTAAAATTGTTAAGTACAATCAGCACGATACTACAAGATGGTATAGAACAACAAAAAGTTGAAATTCAGATCATCCATAAGGATGGCCGTGCAATATGGGTTGAGTGTCGCTTACAACTAATAAAAAATAGCAGTAGCGCTACTACTATCACTGCAACCATTGATAACATTCATGAGCGTAAACAAGCAGAGCTACAATTACGCCACCTAGCTTTGCATGACACTTTAACCGGCTTGCATAACCGATATTACTTTGATCAACAATTAAATCGTATTTGCCAAACAAGCAATACCTTTGCTGATGTAGAACATGCACTGATTTACATTGATTTAGACCACTTTAAAATTATCAACGATAGCAAAGGCCATCAACAAGGTGATATTGTTTTAAAAGAAGTCGCTCAGTTGTTTACAGCCAATATTAGTGATGAACACCTTGTTTGTAGAATTGGTGGTGATGAGTTTGCGGTTATCTTAAAAAACATAAACTTGTTAGACGCTCATTTGGTAGCTGAAAGCATCTGCATGGCAATTGAAGGCCATCAATTCAAATCGGAAGAACAAATTTATTCAATTAGCTGCTCTATTGGTTTAACACAAATAACAGCAGCCAATCACGACCCGAGTGAGTGTTTAAAGCAAGCTGATATCGCCTTATATATTGCCAAAAATTTAGGCCGTAATTTGGTTCATTGCTATTCTAAAGACGACGCCAGCCATAATACATTACAAGCTGGCCTAGAGTGGGGCCACAGCATCCGCCAAGCCCTTCAGCAGGATCAAGTTGAACTGCATTATCAACCTATCTGGGACTTCAAAAAAGGTGAAGTCGCCTACTTTGAAACACTTCTGAGATTAAAGCTTGATGGTGAATTGATATATCCAAACCAATTTATACCTTCTCTTGAATTACTCAATGACACCTACTTAATGGATCAATGTGTAATTCGTAATGCTGTTGCAGCTATCGCAGCTAATCCAGAGCTCAATCAAATTGCGATTAACTTATCTGCTCAATCATTTTTAGATGAGCGGTTACTACCCCATATTGAATCAACCCTTGAGAAGTTCAATTTACCGGCAACTCGGGTGATTTTTGAAATAACTGAATCTGCCAGTATAAACAATTTAGCTGCAACAAGAGCCATGATTGAAAAACTAAACCGTCTTGGCTGCCACTTTTCAATTGACGATTTTGGTACAGGCTTTAGCACCTTTAATTATCTAAAACAACTCCCTGCGCAACATGTAAAAATTGATGGCTCGTTTGTTCGGGATATGCTTAATGACCCTATCGATTTGGCCTTAGTAAAAGCGATTAATGATATTAGCCGCTCTTTAGATAAGCGCTCTGTAGCGGAATATGTTGAAAATGAAGAGATATTTTTAGCACTAAAAGAAATTGGTGTTGATTACGGACAAGGCTACTTTATTTCACGCCCTGTACCGGTAGAAAAAATAAAAAATGAGCTTGAAAAAATATCTCAAAACAAAACTTTTTACGAACAATAACCTAGCTCAAAAAACATACTTTCTTGCGTAATTCTGCGTATTTTTTACTTCCATATAGCTGTAACTCATCTATACTTTGTACACGATGTTGTTAAATGTCTTGTTTTTACTGTGATAAACAAAAATTCACATGACATCACTAATTAGCTAGAACATACTACTGAGCAATTAACATTTTGTTAGTGGTATTGTCGAATTTAAGGAGTTAAATTATGACGCAATTGATCGTACTACTGCTATTGGTAAATTTAGGGATAACTTATCAGTGCTACCGCTATGCTTGTTTAAAAGGCTACCCTGTTACTACATTTACTTGCCTAGGCTTAGTACCCTACTTTAATCTAGTGGTATGGGTGTATTTATTGTTTTTACCGGATATTACTCCATTCAATAAGCAGTTTGAGTATGAAGAACACAATGAAAAGCAGCCTTTATGACAGGCTGCTTTGTTGGTCAGGGATCGTTCTTAATAAGTTGTATTAGAACTCATAGCTAATGGCTTTAAGGGCTAAGTCATTAGCTTTAATATCGCCCATTACACACTTTTTTATATCCGCCTTATTAAATACTTTGATCATACTTTTTCTGTTATCAGCCAAACCATTGAGCACAAAACTTACATGCTCATCATTAGGTAAGTTACGCAACCCACTGCCATAGTCACACAAAGTTAAACTGATGCTGTTATTAACCTGGGTGAGCAATTTTTGTTGCTCTACGGCTTGCTGTTTGGCATGCTCTGCTTGTTTTTCAGTTATATCTTGACGCAGTTTCTGTTGCTGTTTAGTGAGCTTTACTTGTTGTTTTTCAAGTGCTGCAATTTCTTTTTCAAGGCTCTTTTTGCGTTGCGCTAACTCTTTTGCTTCTGCGCTATTATCATGGCGGCTAGCAAACTCAAGATCACGCTTTTCACGCTCTAAATCGCGTAGTTCACGACTTATATCACGCTCTTGTTCTGCTGCTTCTCTTACTTGTTCAGCCCCTTCTCTCATTACTTCCATAGCTTGTTGATAAGCTTTACGGGATGACTCAACAGCATGTTCGCTTATTGCTTGGGCATGGTCGCTAATAAACTCAATATTCACTTCAGAAAAATCAATCTCAGGCAGAGGAGGTAATGGCGCATTAGGTACGCTACTAAAAAAACTTTGCCAACGGTTCGAACTTCTAATGTCTAATTCAAAAACAACACCTTGCTTAACAAGATAATGAGCTTTTATAGCACGCACAGCTTTATCGGTATCTTGTTTTAATGCTGCGCTAAGAATGTTCTCCATAATGCCAACTTCTCGCTGTATGGCAGCTAAATCATCCGGACTTTGTGCAAATAACTTGCTACTCGTACAACCTAGCATGGCAATAATAACGCCGCTAATCAGTTTATTATTCATATTCATTTACTCCTAATTTTTTGCGATAGCTGCCAATGGCTGCTCTTGAACTTGTTCGGCTAAATCGTTTAACTGCATCCGTAGATAAGCTTGATCTTGAGCACGCTGCGTTTTGAAATAAGTCAGTAAATTATTAAGATCTTCCTGGCGCTCAACCCGTCCGGTAGCTATTGCCTCTTTTGCTAGTTGATACATATGTTGCTGTTGTAACTCATTTTGTGCAGTTATAACTTTCTGTAACTGGTCTATTTGCTTTTGCTGTGATTCTAATAACTGTGTTTGTTTAGCGACCTGATTCAGTAATTCTGGCGCCTGTTGTTTTGGCATCACTAAAAAAATTAACGAACAAACCACAACTGATGCCGCAACAGCCCATACCCCAGCCATACTAAATACGCTTACAGAAGCGAACTGTAGCATGGTCGACTGGCGATCCCACTGTGGCACTGGCACCGTTTTATATTCATTACTATGCTGCTGCCAGACTTGTGCTTGGCTCATCAGCGCACTATATTCAGGATCATTTTCAAGCTGCTGTAATTGCGCAGCATTCAAAACATTGCCTTCTAACCATTGCTCAAAAAGCGACTCTAAATTAGCCATCAACGGCCTCCAAATGAACTTTTAATTTGCCTAATGCACTATATAACCGTGACTTGGCGGTATTTATGGAAATATCGAGCTGCTCAGCTATCTCTTCGAAAGTGCAATGCTGAAAAAACTTTAACTCGACCACTAAACGCTGCTCCCACGGTAAGTTATTTAACATTATTTTTAATTGTTGATGCTCAACTTGCACTAACTGATTATTCTCTAGTTCGCTATGCTCACACACCTGTTCAGGCACTTCATTAAGGCTCTGAAACTGCTTACGGCGCCGATAATACTCAACACTACGCCGGTGCACTATTTGAAATACCCAGGTGTTAAAACTTGATTCACCGCGAAATTTTGGCAAACTTTTGTACACAGAAATAAACACTTCCTGCATTAAGTCCATTGCATCATCAGGGTTGCTCAGCATCCGCAAACAATAGTTATAAACTTGGCTCTCATGCTGTTTAACCAGCTTAAGCCATGCACGTTTATTACCTTGTTGTGCCTTTGCGATTAATGTTTCTAGTGATTGAAAAAACACAATTCTCAATTTTTAATTAACTTACTTATTAGATTAGTCGAGGGGAGAAAATAAATAGTTTGAAATGAGATCAAAAAAGCTCAAATAAATTGAGCTTTTTCAGTATTTGTGGCTAGGAGGCATTGCCCATTTGACATTGCTTATTTAAAAACTCCTCGAGCGCTTGGCTAAACAATCTAAAATCTCGAATTCGACCGGTCGTTTTACGCCACAATATTCCAATATCGCGGTATGCATCACCCTTTGATGGTGTTGCAAGCATATTTTTATTGGCAAGAATCCCTGCATTGATCGCCATTTGTGGTAGGAATGTTACGCCGAGCTGATGTTCAACCATGCTTAGTAACGTATGCAGGCTTGCCGCTTCAAAGGGATTAATACAACTTGAACGATTTAAATGACAAGCGCTTAGTGCGTGCCCTGTCATGCAATGTTCACGCTCTAATAAAAATACACTCGCATCTGGTAATAAATTAAAGTCTTCAATACCTGCGGCTGGTTTGTAATCTGAGTGATGCACTAAACTAAAATGATCTTGAGCCAATACTTGGGTATGAAACTTATCGGTATCATAGGGTAAGGCAAGTAGTGCTAAATCTATATGGCCATGCTCTAACTTATCTAGCAACTGATCACTGGTATCTTCGACCAGTATCAGTTCTAATTCGATAAAGTTTTGCTGGCAAAAATGGTATAAAGGCGCAGCTATAAAGCTTGCTATGGTAGGTATTACCCCTAACGTTAATTTACCACTTAATGGGTTTAAATGACTTTTAGTCAGCTCTTTAACGCTTAGTGTATCGTCAATGATTTTACGGGCACGTTCAGCAACTTCTTCGCCAATAGCAGTAAACATTAGGCTGCGATTTTCACGCTCAATTAACTGGCAACCGAGTGTTTCTTCTAGAGTTTGAATTGCACTACTTAACGTTGACTGACCGATAAAACAAGCACTGGCGGCACGGCCAAAGTGTTGATGCTGATGCACAGCCAATAAATATTGCAGCTGTTTAATACTGGGTAAATTAGTCATTACTTTGTTACCTACAAATAAAAAGACCCCAATACCTAGGGCATTGAGATCTTTTCAAGCTAAAAGTCTGTGCTACTTAAAAGCTGCGGGAATTAGACTCCGAACGCAATTCTTAATATGTAGAAAATAACAATAGCAAGACCTGCACCAACTGGCAATGTTATTACCCAAGAAACCACAATGTTTCTTACTACACCCATATTAAGTGCAGCTATACCACGGGCCATACCCACACCTAACACAGCACCAACTAAGGTTTGTGTAGTAGAGATAGGCAAGCCCGTACCTGATGCAATAACAACAGTCGATGCTGCTGCAAGTTCCGCAGCAAAACCACGGCTAGGCGTTAAATGCGTAATGCCTTCACCAATAGTTTTGATTACTTTTTTACCTAAAATAGCAAGGCCTGCCACAATACCGATGCCGCCTAATGGTAATATCCACCAAGCTAGGGCCGCTTTTTTAGCAATCTCACCGTTATTTTCAACGATATTAACAACAGCAGCTAGTGGTCCAATTGCATTGGCTACATCATTTGAACCATGGGCAAATGCCATACAACAAGCGGTTAATACCATTAAGATAGCAAATACTTTTTCAACATTGTTGAACTGCATTTTTTTATCCGCTTGTGGGTCTATCTTTAAGCGAGAGATAGCAATTTTACCAATAATACCAACGATTACAGCAATACCGATAGCAAACGCATAACCTTCAACCGCACCTAAATTAATACCAATATGCTTTAAGCCTTTTTTAATAGTCACTAAAGACATAATAAAACCGGCTAGACCCATATATACAGGCACAAAGCGTTTAGCGTTTTTAAGTGGAGCTTCGGTATCAAAAATCAGTTTTTGCGCACTCATAAAGATGAGGTAAGCGATAAAGCCCGAGATAGCAGGGGTGACAATCCAACTACCTACGATACCTGCAACTTTACCCCATTGAATGGCTTCACTGCCTACTGCAACAAGAGCAAAGCCAATAATTGCACCAATGATTGAGTGAGTTGTTGAAACAGGCCAGCCTAAAAATGATGCAATAAGTAGCCAACTACCTGCTGCAAAAAGAGCAGAGATCATACCCAGCACCATCAATTCTGGAATATCCAAGAATGGAGTTGAATCGATAATACCTTTACGAATCGTCGATGTTACCTCGCCGCCTGCGAGATAGGCCCCAGCAAACTCAAAAATCATCGCAATAAAAATAGCTTGCTTGATAGTTAACGCTTTTGAACCTACTGAGGTACCCATAGCATTAGCAACGTCATTCGCGCCAATACCATAAGCCATAAAAAAACCGACTGCTGCGGCAATTAAAATTAATACCGTGCCATAAGATGCAATGATATCCATTGTGTAACCTTAATCTTTCGTTATTGAACTGAGTGTAAATTAACGAGCTAACATCAGCTCAAGACGTGAACCTACGCGCTCTGCAATATCAGCAAGCTCGCCAACCCATTCAATGATTTTATATAAAAACATTACATCAACTGGGTTTAGATCATCTTCAACGACGCGTAATTGGCGACGAATTTTGATTTGCATATCATCCGTGTCTTGTTCTATTGCATCCAATTCAACTAGCATTTTCTCTACTAAGGTCACTTCACGACCTTTAAAACCGGTCTCTAGTAACTCATCTAACTCATTAATCGCATTGGATGCTTGTTTAGTTGCATCAACACAACGAGTTAGATAGGCTAAGAAATCAGTTTGAATCTCTTTAGGGATGGTCATCTCACGACCAATTACACGACCAGCAATGTCTTTTGCTTTATTAGCAATTTTATCTTGTTGGGTGACGAGTTCGAGCAGATCTGTACGTTCTACCGGCATGAATAAGCCACGCGGTAGTTGTAAACGTATATTTCGTTTCATATCGTCGGCTTCACGCTCTAAATTGCGAATGTTCAAGCGAATCTCTTCTGCTTGAGCCCATTCTTCTTTAAATACGTGATTGAAAAAAGGGATCAAAGCTTTACTTGCTTGATGTACCTTTTTGATGTGATCTTCCATTGGCTTGATAGGAGATTTTGCGAATACCCCTAAAAATGCGTTTGTAGGCATAACTGACCCTTAAATCAAATTAGTATGCTTTGCGGCGTGAATTTTACAGCATTCACAACGATTGTGAACGCTTTTTATTACTTCACTGCGCCCTGAATACAATATTAATAACAGCACTCATAGAAAAAGCGACCTAAAGCCGCTTTCAATAATAAATTATCAAAGTCATTTTTATAATGACTTTTCTATATCTTCTTGAGATGTATGACGAATATCTTTACCGTTAACAAAATAGATGATGTATTCAGCAATATTCTGACAACGATCGCCAATACGCTCTAATGAACGAACAGACCACACTAAATCCATAATTTTTGGGATTGAACGTGGGTCTTCCATCATATAGGTCATAATTTGACGTGTGATCGCTTCATATTCACGGTCAACCTTGGCATCTTCTTTGTGAACTTCAAATGCTTTCTGTACATCCATACGCGCAAATGCATCTAATACATCATGCAGCATTTTAGATACCTGACGCCCCATGTTTTCAATGTTCACTAATAAATCTTGCTGATCTTTGGTAAACGAATCTAACGCAACTTTAGCAATACGTTCAGCTTCATCACCAATCCGCTCAAGATCGGCAATGGTTTTAGCTATCGCAACGACTAAACGTAAATCGCTCGCAGCAGGCTGACGACGAGCAATAATGCGTGTGCACTCATCGTCGATGTTCACTTCCATTGCGTTTACTTTATAATCATTTTCTCGTACTTTGCGCGCAAGCTCCGCATCACCATTACTGACAGCATCTAGCGCACTATTGAGCTGCTGCTCAACTAAGCCTCCCATGCTTAAAACATGGTTACGTACGTTCTCAAGCTCTTGATTAAAGCGACCTGAGATATGCTTATTAATATTGTGTTCCATTGTTTACCTTCTTATCAAATTCGTAATAACACTGCAAAATCGGTAGCAATTACCTTAACCGTAACGACCTGTAATATAGTCTTCAGTTTTCTTTTTGCTCGGTGTAGTAAATAGAGTATTGGTATCTGCGTACTCAATTAACTCACCCATGTACATAAATGCTGTTTGATCAGATACACGTGCTGCTTGTTGCATGTTATGAGTAACAATCACAACGGTAAACTTATTTTTTAAATCGTTTATCAATTCTTCAATAACTAACGTAGAGATAGGATCAAGTGCAGACGTTGGTTCATCCAGTAACAAAACTTCTGGTTCAATCGCGATTGAACGGGCAATCACTAAACGTTGTTGCTGACCGCCTGATAAACCAAATGCACTGTCATGAAGTCTGTCTTTAACTTCATCCCATAATGCAGCACCACGAAGTGACTGCTCTACAACTTCATCTAGCTTACGTTTTTCTTTGATCCCTTGTAAGCGTAGGCCATAAACCACATTTTCGTAAATTGATTTAGGAAATGGGTTTGGACGCTGAAACACCATACCAACATTACGACGAAGGGCTGCAACGTCAACGCTTTTATCGTATATATTTTGTCCGTGTAGCAGTATTTCACCATCTATACGACAAATATCAACTAAGTCATTCATGCGGTTAATACAACGTAATAGTGTTGATTTACCACAACCTGATGGCCCGATAAAGGCAGTTACTTGGCCTTTAGGGATTTTCATATTCACTGAGCTTAGCGCTTGCTTATCACCATAGTAAAGATCTAAGTCTTTGATCTCGAGTGCCGTTTGCTCAGAGGCTAAATTTTCTAAGTCCAATTTCAAGCTACTGCCTGACTGGTTAACTTGTGGAGCGACTGTAATCATGTCTTTTTACCTTTACTAATTAATGCTCAAGCGATCTGAATTTTTCACGTAAATGATTACGTATGCCGATTGCTGTGATATTCAATGTAATAATCACCGATACTAACAAGAATGCTGTGGCGTATACTAGCGGACGAGCCGCTTCAACGTTAGGGCTTTGGAAGCCTACGTCATATATATGAAAACCTAAGTGCATAAACTTTCTATCTAAGTGAAAATATGGGAAGTTTCCATCAAGTGGTAATGTAGGTGCCATTTTAACTACACCGACCAACATTAATGGTGCTACTTCACCCGCTGCGCGAGCAACGGCTAATATTAAACCTGTCATAATGGCTGGGCTTGCCATTGGCACTATGATACGCCACAACGTCTCAGCTTTAGTTGCTCCGAGAGCTAACGAACCATGACGAACGGTACTTGGAATACGTGATAAACCTTCTTCCGTTGAAACAATAACAACCGGTAAGGTTAAAATAGCTAAGGTTAATGCAGACCACATTACACCGGGGGTACCAAATACAGGACTTGGCGCCGCTTCAGGGTAGAACAATTGGTCTAAGCTACCACCGAGCATGTATACAAAGAAACCTAAACCAAATACACCATAAACAATCGAAGGTACACCCGCTAAATTGATTACCGCGATTCGAATCATTTTTGTGACGGCATTTTTAGACGCGTATTCATGAAGGTAAATCGCGGCAATAACACCAAATGGAGTCACAATCACCGCCATCAGCATTACCATGAAAACAGTACCAAAGATTGCGGGGAATACCCCACCCTCAGTATTTGCTTCACGAGGATCATCAGCAACAAACTTACCCAATTGCACAAAATAATGGCCTAGCTTTGCAAAGAAGCCCATATCATTTGGTTGCCAAAAATCGAGTACTTGGTACAGCGGGATCGTTACCACTTCACCACGCATATCTTTAACCATGACTTGGTCACGCTTTGCTTGATTACGTAATGCGAACAACTGTTTCTCTAACACGAGATATTCAGCACGAAGTTCAGCCCTTTCTTGTGCTAACTCTGCCACGCGTTCGTCTGTTAATGCATCATCAAGTAAATAAGATTTCTCTCTTAAACGAATACGCTCTAACTCGTAGTTTATATGACCAATATCACCATTTTGTAAATCAAGCGCTTCTTCGTTTAACTCAACAGCGCGTTCTACAAGCTCTTCTAATAGCTCTGTTTTATTATTAGTGATGACTTGCCCGTCTTTTATCACCTGTTCAACATAACCGTAGAAGTTACCGTTTTTACTACGTTCGAATACTGCTAAGTCCGCAGGCATAGATTTTGATTTTATGTCTGTTTCTAAAATCCAACGAAAATCTAAATCAACGTATTCACGGTTACCAGTTTTAATCAATAAACGCTCTAAATGCTCTTTGTCAAAGCCTGACAAATCAATACCCATCGCCTCTAAGCGAGACTTTGGCACCATTTCACGGTCATAAATTTCACCAATAACAGTTTGCTTTGCAACTGAGCCATCTAACTCAAACTGCGCAACTTCTGATGGCCAGAAAAAGCTTAAACCTTTCCAAGCAATCATTGCTAATAACCCTAATACAGAGATTAAGCTGATACTTACTGCACCACCTGTCATCCATATCCAAGGAGAACCTGACTTAAACCACTGCTTTACCATGTCGTGTCTCTCCACTTACATTGAGCTGTATTTATCACGCAGCTGCTGACGAACAAACTCAGCTACTGTGTTGAAAATAAAGGTGAATATGAATAATACAAATGCTGCTAAGAACAAGATGCGATAGTGAGAACTACCCACTTCAGACTCTGGCATTTCTACTGCAATGTTTGCGGCTAATGTACGCATACCTTGGAAAATACTCCAATCCATAATTGGCGTATTACCCGTTGCCATAAGTACAATCATGGTTTCACCTACCGCACGACCTAAGCCCATCATTACAGCAGAGAAAATACCTGGGCTGGCTGTTAGTAGCACCACACTCACTAAGGTTTGCCATTGCGTTGCACCTAAAGCTAACGAACCATTCGAAAGATGTTTTGGCACGCTAAATACCGCATCTTCTGCTATTGAGAAAATAGTTGGGATAACGGCAAAGCCCATTGCAATACCCACAACCAATGAGTTACGTTGGTCAAAGGTCATACCAAGCTCATTGGTTAAGTACTGACGTACATTGCCATCAAACACCCACAATTCAATTGCACCACTCATGGCAAAAGCTAGCCAACCGATAAGTAATACCACTGGGATTAATAAAATTGAATGTGAGCCTTCAGGAATACGATGACGGATGCTCGAAGGTAATTTAGTCCAGCCGTAAGCGGTACCTAAAATACCCAATGGCAGCATAACCAACAAACCGACAATAGCAGGTAGGTGCTCTTCAATTAATGGTGCAAGCCATAAACCCGCTAAGAAACCAAGTATAACTGTTGGTAATGCTTCCATGATTTCAACTGTTGGCTTAACCACCTTACGTAATGAACCAGACATAAAGTAAGCAGTATAAATTGCTGCTGACAATGCAATCGGCACAGCGAACAACATGGCATACATAGCTGCTTTGATTGTACCGAATGAAATCGGCACTAATGAGAATTTTGATTCAAAGTCGTCACTGGCTGAGGTTGACTGCCAAATATAACCTGGCTCAGGGTAACCTTCGTACCATACTTCTTGCCATAGCGCTGACCATGTTACCTCTGGATGCTCGTTATGAATTTCTAGCACGGTTAACTTATCATCCGCTAAAACCAATGCTGCATTTGAACGCGGCGCAATAGCAAAGTTCTCGATTGGGCCTTCACTTACTTTGCCTTGCCATAACTTAGCCTCACTAGTGGTGTAATAAACACCTAACTCACCATTAGAGCTAGTAGTGAAAAAAGTACGGCGATAAAATTCAGTGAAGATATCTAACTTACTTTGTTTAGATGTTTCGAATGAGCGAATTTTTTGATACTCACGACCATCATCAGTGTTTACTTCAAACCACTGTGACACTTCACCGTTGTCATTTGCCAACATCAACGAGTTAGCCCCAGCCAGCAATTTAGCCGAAACAAGGTTGGCGTTTTCTTCGTTTGCGGCCAGTATTTGAATTAACTCAACTTCACTTGGGTAACGAGTATCGTAAATATAAATTTGATTTGCGGTACGAACAAAAACACGCGTCGTATCAGGCGACATAAGAAGCTGATCAACACGTCCTTCTACATCTAGCTCAGTGCGCTCTACTTGCCATTCAACCTCGCCTGTAAACATATTTTCTTGTGCCACAAAGCTACTAAATACAATGCGCTTATCTGCGGTTTGTGCAACCACAGCGGTACTTTCTTCAAAATGGCTGAATGCAAACTGCGATAAAGCAATTCCTCCATCATCAACAACTAACGAAATCTCACCCAGCGGATAATCTAGTCGAGGTGTTAACTTGCGAGTATTATTTGGAAAAGTAACAAGGAACTTTGGTGCAACAATACTAACAGTACCGTTTTCTAAACCGTATGCATATAAACCTTGAAATGGTGCGCTGTTAGCAAAGCTTGTTACATCCGCTTCTAGCGAAACATCGAGTGATTCAAGTTTATCGCCAAAAGAGGCTTCTGCTACGCTGTAGAAATCAACATTACCTTGCTTAGAAAGTAAAAAAGCGACTTCAGTTTGCTCTTCCACCCCTAAACCGACGACCTGCTCTGTATTATTTAATGCAAAGCTATCGCGGGTTTCAACTTTAGCTGATTCGAAAATAGGTTGAACAACGTAAAGCAGATAAAAGAATATTAGTAGCAAAGCTATTAATACCATTATACCGCCAGCAGTAATGCTAAATTGGGCAAACCTGTCTTTAAATAGACGGCTTCTATCCGTATTAAAAGACGGTTTATTCGGATTGGAAGTCATCGAAACACCTTTAAAACTTAACGTTGGGCTGATTATATTTCACCAAGATGACAGTATTGTTACAGCCGTCACAATTCCGAGGTTAAGTTTTCATATCTGAATGGTATATGTAAAAGGTATTATTTTTCATGCTGTTAAAGTAAAACTGGCCAAGATGAGAAAATTTCAACTAAAATTTTTGTTAATCACTATCAGCTAGTTAGCGTAAACAGCACATAAAAAGGGACTAATATATTGTATACTTATTAAACTTAAAGTCAAAAAGTTGGACAAAATAGCGGATAGAGTCAATACTCAATCTGAATTTTTAACCATAACAATCATGCAACTATTTTACGCCGACGCACTTCTCTCTTTATAATCGGTATTTTTAGGAATCTACTATGAAGCAACTAGTTATAACTATTTTAGGGCAAGATCGTCCAGGGCTTGTAGAAGATATTTCTTCTGCAGTTTTAAATCATCATGGCAATTGGCTCACCAGCAATTTAAGCCATTTAGCAGGCCATTTCGCGGGTATTATTGAAGTGGCAGTACCAGCTGAGCATCTACAAGAGTTACAAGATTCATTACACGGCCTGCCACAACTAGAAGTACGTATTGAAACTGGTAGCGATGAGCTACCAGATACACCTGTTGAAGAACTTAATTTTGTTATCACTGGTAATGATCGCCCCGGTATTATCCAAGAGCTCGCCGGTGTGATTAGACATAAAGGGGCAAATATTACTCATTTAAATTCAAAGCAGCAAAGCGCACCTAATTGGGGTGTGCCAATATTTAGTGCTGTTGCGACCGTTGAGTTACCCAATGGAATGAATAAAGATGAAGTTGTCGCTGCACTTGAAGCTATCACGGCTGATCTCATTGTTGATATTGAAGACGCTTAAGATCTAAAAACCAAAATATCCCCATGGCAAATGTGTAATAAAAATGACATGTTTGTCATGTTAATGTCATCTTCTTGTTCTATCTTTTAGCTAGCTTTAAATAAAGGAATAGAACATGAATGCTTGCACTGACTTGCCGCAAACAATAAATTACTTTGCCCCTGAACTAAGTTGGCTTTCATTTAACGACCGCGTATTGCAAGAAGCAAAAGATAAAAACAACCCTATCATCGAACGCATGCGCTTTTTAGGGATATTCTCGAATAACCTAGACGAATTTTTTAGAGTAAGAGTTGCCGATGTAAAGCGCCGTATTCTACTCAATAAACTCCCTGATACGAACTTTGATGAAGACGAACTACTGCTTACTCAAATCCAGCAAAAAGTGTTACAACTGGGTAAAAAGTTTAATCAAATACATCAGCAAATTTTAATTGATTTAAACGAACATAACATTCATGTCGGCCGACCAGAAGAACTCAGTGAATTTCATATCAATTGGTTAAGAACATTCTTTTTCGACAACGTCTTACAGCATATTGCTCCTATAATGCTCGACGAGAATAAAGATTACTCTGATCATATCAACGACACTATGACTTACATATTTGTTGAAATGCTGGGTGATAAAAACCACTATGCCATGTTAGAAGTTCCCACCGATAGAGCTCCGCGTTTTGTGATCTTACCGCCAGAAAAAACCCGCAGACACAAAACAATAGTATTGCTTGATGACATTATTTTATTTTTTATCAACGACGTGTTCAGTAGCTTTTTTAGCTTTAACGAAATACAAGGTCACTCGATTAAACTAACTCGAGATGCCGAATACAACCTTGATGATGAACTCGAAGAAGGCATTCTAGATAAAATGTCAAAAGGCCTAAAGCAGCGTATATATGCAGAACCAGTGCGTCTGGTGTATGATGAAGCCATGCCTGAATCTATGCTCAAAGTAATGAAAAAGCGTTTAGGTGTAACTCATCATGATGCCCTTATTCCTGGCGGGCGTTACCGTAACTTTAGAGATTTTATTGGCTTTCCAAACATTGGCAGGCAATATTTAGAAAATAAAAAATTGCCTGCATTACAAAGTAGCGCTTTTAACAATCACGCCAGCGTGTTTGATGCTATTAGCAAACAAGACATACTTCTTTATTACCCGTACCACACTTTTAATCATTTATTGGAGTACGTGCGCCAAGCGGCATTTGATCCAAAGGTCACGCAAATTAAAGTAAACATTTATCGTGTCGCCAGTAAATCACGATTAATTTCATCATTAATTAATGCAGTTAAAAATGGTAAGAAAGTGACCGTCATGGTGGAGCTAAAAGCACGCTTTGATGAGCAAAACAATATTGAGTGGGCAAAGGTACTGAGTGCAGCAGGCATTAAGGTCATTTTTGGTATACCGGCATTAAAAGTACATAGTAAGTTATGTATTATACACCGCAGAGAAAAAGGCCAAATTGCAAAGTATGTACATGTTGGCACGGGAAACTTCCACGAGAAAACCGCAAAAATTTATACTGACTTTAGTTTGTTTACTAAACACACCGGCATTTGTGATGAAAGTGACAATGTATTCAAATTTATAGAAAGTAGTTATAAACCCTTTGTATTCGAACACTTAATGATTTCGCCAGTGAATGCCCGCGAAGTACTTAAAAATTTAATTAACCAAGAAATAGCGCATGTAGAAAATGGTTATAGCGGAAAAATCACCGTTAAGATAAATAACTTGGTTGATAAAGAGCTAATCGATTGCTTGTACCTCGCGGCAAGAAAAGGTGTTAAAATTCGCATTATAGTACGCGGTATGTGCTCTTTAGTACCTGGTATCAGCAATTTTAGCGATAATATCCGTGTTATTAGTATTGTTGACCGCTTTTTAGAGCACCCACGTGTGATGGTGTTTGGCAACAATGGCGAAGAAAAAGTTTATATTTCATCTGCAGATTGGATGACTCGTAATTTAGATCATCGTGTTGAGGTGGGTGTGCCTATTTATGATGAAAAGCTAAAACAGCTGATCATTGATATAATTGAGCTACAATTTAAAGACCGTACCAAAGCGCGCATTATCGATAGTGAGCAAAAAAACAACTACGTTAAACGTGGTAACCGTAAAAAAATTCGCTCACAAATAGCGATTTATGATCACCTAAAAAAATGGGAACATAATTATAACAATGAATGATTATCCTTCAATTGCTGCCGTTGATTTAGGCTCAAATAGTTTTCACTTAGTGGTAGCAAGAGAGGTAGATGGCTCTTTGCAAATTCTCCATAAAGAAAAGCAACGAGTGTACTTAGCTGATGGCTTAGATGATAAATTTCAATTAAGTCAGGCCGCTACTGATAGAGCTTTGGCAGTCTTAAAGCAATTTGCTGCGACATTACAAGATTTCCCAGAGAGTAATGTCAAAATCGCAGCCACTTATACTCTCAGGCGCGCTAAAAACATTAACTCGTTCTTAACTCAAGCGAGCAAAGTGTTTCCATATCATATAGATGTTATATCTGGTCAAGAAGAAGCCCGCTTAATTTATCAAGGCGTTGCCCACTATATCCACCATGATGAAAACCGTTTAATTATTGATATTGGTGGTGGTAGTACTGAACTTATAATCGGTAAAAACTTTAAGCATAAATTGTTAGCTAGTCGTAATATGGGGTGTGTAAGCTATACCAAGCAATTCTTTGCTGATGGCATCATTAGTGATAAGCGCTTTAAGAAAGCACAAATAAAAGCAGAGCAAGAGCTTGAGATTATCTACGCTAACTACATTAGTGCAGGTTGGAAAGCGGTTGTCGGTACATCAGGCACGATTAAGTCAATTCTGGCGATGATAAGTGCTAATGATCCAGAACAAAAAAACATTACTTTAGAGCGTTTACAAGAACTAAAAACACAGTTTATAGCCGCTAAAACCATTGATAACTTATTGATCACAGGCTTAAGCCCAGAGCGCCAAGTAAGTATTTGTGGTGGCTTGGCCATACTAATTGCTATTTTTGAGTTATTTGCCATTAAAGAGATGGACTACAGCGACTTTTCCCTGCGTGAAGGTCTACTGCATGAAATGCAGCAAAAGCTGGCTCTTAAGGATATTCGTACTAATACCATTGCGAACTTAAGTGAAAGAAATGCTATTGATAAAGTACATGCTGGACGAGTAGCTGTGACTGCTGACTGGTTATTTGAGCAAGTGCAAACTCAGTGGCAATTGGATTCATTGGATAATCGTCAGCTGCTAGGCTGGGCGGCACAATTACATGAAATCGGTTTGAGTATTAACTCATCTGGTTTACATAAACACAGTGCTTATGTTGTGCAAAATAGCCAGCTTCCAGGGTTTACTCAACAACAGCAAACATTATTAAGTTGTATGATCCGCTTTTATCGCAAAAAAATACGCCTAGAAGAATTCCCTAATTTACTGTCTGTGCCACATTTTAAAATATTGCAGCTGATAGTATTACTAAGATTGGCTGTTTTATTAAACCAAAAGCGCTTGAGTGGTCAAAACCAAGAGTTGGCAGTAACGGTGAAAGGCAGCAGCATGTTATTGCAATTTCCGGTTGACTGGTTAGCAGAACAAACTTTGCTTTTAGCTGATTTACAGCAAGAGCAACGCTATCTGAGAAAGGTCGGTTTTTTAATCGACTTTGTATAGGACGTTTGGATAGCGTTACGCTATCCAAACTCTTATAAACTTACATATCCATATGACGGTTAGAGCTTTGCATCATTTGTTTTACACCTTGCTGCTCCAGCTCAAGTAATTGCTGTAGTTTTTCTTTACCGTGCTCTGTCTCAGCACGCCCTAATAAATACTCATATAAATCGATAACTTTTTGATGTTGGGTCGTTAAGTAAGCTTGAATTACTTGTTCATCTACTTGCTTATCTTTGTTCAGATCATTAAAAGTAAGCAACTCAGGGTTTTCAGCAAAATACTCATAACAATAAGTATCAAGGGTGTTAATTTCCGTGATAGCTTTAAAGCCCACAAGATCTTCTGCTAACTTTTTTTCGTACTTAAGGTAGTATTCAACCAGCATTTTATTATGCTCGTCTAAAGTATCTTTAACGCTATAAAAATTCGCCGCCATTTGGGTGTGAAACAAAACTGTCCAATCGTATACTTGTTGTATTGTTTTAACTTGCATGTGCATTCCTTATTAACTAACGTTATTCATCAATACAATGCGTGATCTATGCCAAAACAAAAAACCTTAAAAATCAAGGTTAAATAAGCATGTCGTGTAACTTATAAACTATAAAGCAGTATAAGTTACACGCCTTAGGTAAAAGTTATAGACTATGAACTTATACCCCGCTTGCGCCATAGCAAATACACCGCGGGTAATACGAGCAAGGTTAATACAATCGCGCTAAACATGCCGCCGACCATGGGTGCGGCGATGCGGCTCATTACTTCACTGCCGGTGCCTGTGCCGTAAAGTACGGGGAGTAAACCGATTATAATAGTGGCGACTGTCATCATCACTGGGCGTACTCGCAGGCCTGCACCTTCTACTATGGCTTGCTTAAGCTTGACAAAGCTAAGCGTTGTGCCGGCTTGTTGTGCTTGAGTGCACTTTTCTTGGTAGGCTTGGTTTAAGTACACTAGCATAATGACGCCGATTTCCACCGCGACCCCTGCAAGGGCAATAAATCCTACACCCACCGCGACTGAGAAGTTAAAGCCTTCTAAATACATGAGCCAGATACCACCTATCATTGCCAGCGGTAAGGTGGCCATTATTATCGCTACTTCAACAAAGCTTCGAAAGTTGAGATACAACAACACAATTATAATCGCTAAGGTCAGTGGCAATACATAGGCGAGCTTATCTTTAGCACGCTCCATGTATTCATATTGCCCAGCCCAAGTTATTGAGTAACCCGCTGGTAGCACTAATTGCTGGTCGAGCACTTGGCGTGCATTATCTACATAACTGCCGATATCAATGCCATCAATATCAATAAAAGTCCAACCATTTAAACGGGCATTTTCACTTTTAATACCCGGTGGGCCATCTTCAATAAATACATCGGCAACATCGGCAAGAGCAATACGCTGGCCTGTTGGCGTAACTATAGGCAATAGCATCAGCTCTTCGGGTGAATCTCGGTAATCCTGTGGGTAACGTAAGTTCACCGGGTAACGCTCTTGCCCTTCAACCGTTTCGGTGACATTCATGCCGCCAATTGCGGTGGCAACCACTTGCTGCACATCGGCAATGTTTAAACTATAACGGGCGGCTTTTTCACGATTAATATCCACCTTGATATAACGCCCACCCGCTACCCGCTCAGAGTAAACGGAAGCCGTGCCGGGTACATCTTTAAGTAACACTTCAATCTGCTGACCAATCTTTTGAATCTCGCTCAAATTTGGCCCAGCGACTTTAATGCCCACTGGCGTTTTGATCCCCGTTGCTAGCATATCAATCCGAGTTTTTATTGGCATCACCCATGCATTAGTCAGGCCTGGAAACTTCACTAAGCCGTCGAGTTCTTTTTTCAACTTTTCTAAGGTCATGCCTTCGCGCCATTGATCTTTAGGCTTGAGCTGAATAAAAGTTTCGATCATGGTCAGTGGCGCAGGATCGGTGGCGGTTTCTGCGCGGCCGACTTTACCAAACACGGTTAACACCTCGGGGACTGTGGCGATGAGCTTATCGGTTTGTTGTAAAATCTCTCGCGCTTTACCAATCGATAAACCTGGGTAAGTAGTTGGCATATACATTAAATCGCCTTCATCCAGCGGTGGAATAAATTCACTGCCAATTTTGTTTACCGGATAAAAACCAATAATTGCGACTACCAGTGCTAACACTAAGGTCATTTTAGGAAACCGTAAAACGAGATAAAGTAATGGCTTGTAAGCGTTAACCAATAAGCGATTAACTGGATTTTTCTGCTCTGAAATGACTTTGCCGCGAATAAAGTAACCCATCAACACGGGCACTAAGGTAATTGCCAAACCGGCTGATGCTGCCATGGCATAAGTTTTAGTGTACGCCAGCGGGGCAAACATACGGCCCTCTTGCGCTTCTAGAATAAACACCGGCATAAAGCTGACAGTAATAATCATTAAGCTAAAAAACAACGCTGGGCCGACTTCACTGGCCGCGTCACTTACCACTTGCCAGCGGTTTTCATCGGTTAATGGGGTTTTTTCCATATGTTTATGCATGTTTTCAATCATCACGATTGCGCCATCGGTCATTGCGCCAATGGCAATAGCAATACCGCCGAGCGACATAATATTAGCGTTAATGCCTTGCCAATACATGATGATAAACGCCGTTAAAATTCCCAGCGGTAAAGTAATGATTGCCACCAAGGATGAGCGTACATGAAACAGAAATACAATACAGATAAGCGCCACTACGACTAGCTCTTCTAGCAGTTTACTAGTGAGGTTATCTACGGCATTTTTAATTAAATTAGAGCGGTCATATACCGGCACTATTTCAACACCATCTGGTAGGCCTTTTTTTAATGATTCGAGCTTTGCTTTCACCCGTTCAATGGTTTTTTGCGCATTTTCGCCAAAGCGCATTACCACTACGCCACCAGCAACTTCACCTTCTCCATTGAGTTCGGCAATACCGCGGCGCATTTGTGGACCAAGGCGAATATCGGCAACATCGCGCAATTGTAGTGGCGTGCCGTTGGCGTTAACGCCCAGTGGAATGGCCTCTAAATCAGCAACGCTTTTTATATAACCGGTGCTGGTTACCATGTATTCGGCTTCGGCCATTTCCACCACCGAGGCGCCCATTTCTTGGTTACCTTGTTTGATGGCGGTTTGAATTAAACTCAGCGGAATACCGTATGCGCGCAGTTTATCTGGCTCTACATTAACTTGATATTGCTTAACCATGCCGCCCACAGACGCAACCTCTGACACGCCAGGTACGGTTTGCAATTCAAACTTTAAAAACCAATCTTGCAAGCTGCGTAACTGGCTAATGTCGTGCTGATTGGTTTTATCCACCAGCCCGTATAAATAAATCCAACCAACACCGGTGGCATCGGGGCCAAGCTCTGCGGTTGCGCTATCGGGCAAGCGACTAGCTACTTGGCTTAAATATTCTTGCACTCGACTTCGTGCCCAATAAAGATCGGTGTTTTCATCAAAGATGACATACACGTAGGAGTCACCAAAAAATGAAAAACCGCGTACTGTTTGCGCACCTGGCACTGAGAGCATCGCAGTGGTGAGCGGGAAAGTAACTTGATCTTGCACTACTTGCGGCGCTTGACCAGGATATGAGGTTTTTATAATCACCTGCACATCGGATAAATCCGGCAAGGCATCGACGGGGGTATTTTTTACCGCAAATACACCACCACCAATTACTATTGCGGTTATTAATAAGACAAAAAACCGATTAGTCACAGACCATCGTATAACTGCTGCTATCATAATGCCCCCTAGTGACCACTGTGTGATTGCATGTTTGATGCTGTATCAATGCGCTGGATAACAAATTCACCGTCTTGCACACTAAAAGTAAATGTCAGCTGTTGCTGCGTCCCAAGAGAATTTAAATCAACATTCTCAGCAAACTTAAAGTCCATAGTTGCAGGGCCACGGTTCCACTTTGCAATTGCGCCGCGGCTAATATTGGCTACACGCGCCGCTTTATCTATGCTGTTGATTGTACCTGTTACGGTCGCTATATTAGCCGCATCAACCATCATATGAGTTGAATCCATAATGTGAATAGCGCTTACCATATAGCTGTTATCAGCTTTTTTAGTCAGCTCAAAATGCAACGTTTGCCCTGCGTCCAACGCTTGAAAGTCAACATCATCTGCAACTGTAAAGTCCATTTTCATACTAGGCCAATCCAATTCTGCTATCGGCCCATGGCTAATATTGACTCTACGATGAGCCACCATTACTTGGTTGATCACCCCTTTACTCCAAACAGTGCTGCTTATATCAGGTGTTTGCATACGCTTAAAATCAGAGCTTTTGCTGGATTCAGAATCTAATAAGAATTGCGCCGAGGTGACCACTTCATCATCGGCTTTAATACCCGCTAAAATAACCGCATTATGGCTATCGCTACGACCAAGCTCTACCGCCACTGATTTAAATCGACCTCCACCTAACGCAACGACAACGCGGTCTTGAGAGCCTGTGCGGATCACTGCCTCTTTTGGCACTATAAGTTGTTGCTCAGCGGCTTTAGCATGAATGCTCACTTGTGCGAACATATTAGGTTTTAACTGATGATCTTGATTATTAAAGCGCAAACGCACCCGTAGAGTACGGTTTGTGGCATCCAGTGTTGGGTAAATATAATCAACCTTACCGCGCCAGCTTTGCCCGGCAATATAATCAAGCGTCATGGTCACCGGTAAGCCCACTTCAACGAGCTGAGCTTGGCGTTCGAATACCTCGGCTTCTACCCAAACTTCATCAAGCTGAGCAATACTCATCATTGAAGTACCGGGCTTTACATAAAAACCTTCACGAACGTTAAGCTCATCAACCACGCCACTTTGGCGTGCATAAAAGGTAATATTTTGCATCACCTTTTTATTTTTTTGTAAGCGCTCAACAAAACCATCCGATACATTTAATGCTTTTAAGCGCGCTTGAGCCGCACGGATCAGTACTGGGTTATTGCGATTAACTGCCAGTACAAACTCCTCTTGGGCGTTCACCAATTGCGGGGAATACAAGGTATATAGCGGTTCCCCTTCTGTGACTTGATCACCTGCGGCTTTGACAAACAACGTTTCTAGCCAGCCTTCCACACGCGGATGAATATGCACCTGTTGGTCTTGGTTATACTGTACATAACCTACAGTGTTTACTTCACTTTGCAGTGCTTTGAGCTGCACTTTAGCGGTTCTGACACCCAAGTTATTAACCACCGCAGGCGATATCGTCACCGCGCCGGGGCCATCTTGGTCGTTACCCTCGTCTTCTGCATACACAGGCACTAGATCCATGCCCATTGGCGAAAGGCCTGGTTCATCACGACGATAGTTACTATCCATAGGTGCGACCCAGTACAGGGGCTGTTTTTTTGCACTTAGTGGCTCAGTTGTATCATCCATTAACGTGAAGCCAAGCGCCGTAATGCCTGCACCAAGCAAGGTTGCAATCAGTAGTTTAAAATTAGTGTTCATTATGCGCTCCTGCTAGTAGCTCAGCCATCACAGCAGCATCTTTGCTACTGGCATAATAATTCAAGCGAGCAATAATAATTTGTTGATCAATTTGGATGTTTAAAGCGTCGATTTTGGCATTGAGTTCGCTGATGCGAGCACGCATAACTTCTGAGAACTCACCATCATCGTGGGTATAAGCATTCAGGGTGGCTTGCGCTTGCTCGGCCATTTGTGGCAATAGCTTTGTGTGGTAAAGCGCATCCCGTTGTTGTAGCCGAGCAAGCTGGCTAAACTCTTTAAAATACGTCCCTTTAAGCTTTTGTAGTGCGAGCAATTTCTCTGTTTTCACCGACTCAGCCATGGCAATAGCAGCATTGACTTGCTGGTCTTGGCGATTGTCGGTAAACAGCGGCAAATCGATACTGATACCTACCGAAAACAAGTCGGCACGGGACTCGTCCATTGGCGTATCGTCGCGATAGCCATAACCCATATTTACGCCTAGTTGTGGTTTATAGCTTTGTTTAGCCACTGCAACTTCGGTCTGCTTGGCTGTAACTCTTTGCTCTATGGCAACAATTGCTGGGTGTGCCATCAACAGTGGCATGAGCTGCTCAAATTTGAGCGCTGTAAAGTCAACTAATGGCTTGATATCGCCGCGCTTAGCGCTCACTGGTTGAGTTAACATACTCATCGGTAACCATTGCGACATCCGTTTCTTGGCACTTTCAAACTGCTGTTCAAGCATCACGAGTTTGTCTTCAAGGCGAGTTAATTCTAACTGGGCACGAATAATATCTTGCTGACGGGTTTTACCTACCGAGCTGGCATAACTTGACTCAGTAATATCAATCAATTGTGTAAACAAAGCTTTATCTCGCTCAATCAGCGCAATACTCTGCTGAGCACGATAGGCATTGAGCCAAGATTCGATAACTATGGTTTTAACCTGTGCAAGTCTGTCGGCACGCAACCAAGGATATTGCTGCGCTGATTGAGCTAAAGCTTGTTGTTTGAGCTCAAGGCTGTCACCACGGCTAAACATTTGGCTTACACCCACTTTTAACTGGGTCATGCCTTCTTGAGCGAAAGCAAAGCCATTCGTTGGTAAATTCATCAGCCCTAAGGTTAATATCGGATCTGGTAGCGTGCCTGCGGCTAAGCTTTGTGCTTGCACAGCAGCTTGTTGATATTTATTGGCCGTCAGCCAAGGTTCGTTATCAAGCGCATAATCGAGCGCTTGTTCAAGGCTCAATTCGTTACTGTATATTGAGCTTGCCGTTGCTAGCATTAGTGCTAAAAAACTGGCTTTAAGTACTGCTAAGTGATTCATCACTTACTCCACTAAAAATTAAAAAAATGATTAATTTAGAGGCAGTAATAGGCGATATTAAATATGGTTTAGTAAATTTTAGACGCACCTATCCTGCAATTAGGCAGACATAGGAGGGCGATATAGTGAGCTGGCTATATAATGTTGACTTTGAGGGGGATAGAGTTGAACTTTTTCTGTGCTGAGTAGTGTAACTGTAAATAGGTTACCCATACTCAGCATTGAGTGAGTACTACAAGCGCTCATTGGGCAAGCGCATTCTTGGGTACTTGTTGCGTCATCGTCGCAGCAATCCATGTCCATCATAGCAGTCGACAAGGCATGATGCATATCATCTGCAATTGGTTGCGACTGAGATTGACTCATATGAGGCATTTCGCACGACATAGTTACAGACGCAACAGCTTGACCCACTAAAGTGAGTAACAAAACTAGGGTCAATAAACTAAGGTAAATACGTTGCAATAAAATGCCTTTTATAAATTAGGTTCTAGGTTCTAGGTTCTAGGTTCTAGGTTCTAGGTTCTAGGTTCTAGGTTCTAGGTTCTAGGTTCTAGGTTCTAGGTTCTAGGTTCTAGGTTCTAGGTTCTAGGTTCTAGGTTCTAGGTTCTAGGTTCTAGGTTCTAGGTTCTAGGTTCTAGCGAAGTTTATGATAACTACTTAGTTAACACAAACATTTAACTATTTTTTGGCTCAACTTTAATTAAACTACTGGCGGCGATGGCGAATAAACAATAGCCGGTAAAATACCAAAAACCTGCGCCGAATTCTGCGTGCATATTGATCAATTCGCCCATTTGACCATCTGCGTTACCGGCTAAGTACAATACGATCAACGCAATAACAAATACATCAACCATGCTCCACTTACTTAAGCCTTGTATTACTTGACCGAGCCGCGGCTTAAATTTATTCATTGGTATTAAGCAATATACTAATTGCATCAATAGTTTTATACAGGGTATCGCAATCGAAAAGAGTGCCACCAGCACGGCGACTAAATAATTTTTATTATCAGCCAGTTCATCAACCGTGCCCCAAATACTACGCGTTTTTTGATAAGCGCTAATTTCACCTTCCAATTTATCAAGCCCCAACATACTTGAGGCCATCATCAGCATGTTACGGGTATTACGATCCCCCTCGTCAGCTATCATCGCAATACCTGTTTTAGCAAGTTGTGATTTATCAATTTTCCCCTCAAGGGTTAACACAGGCTGAGTAACACCTGGAATTAATAACGCTAAGGCAATTAAAATTGTGATAATGGGTAATAATAAACGCATGAAGTATCTTAGGTAACTTTATTTATAGCCACGTTATCATACTCAAGTAACTATTTTTGTTCAATAATAGATGCTAGCACCTCATCACCATACTGGCGGGCACTGAGCATGGCCTTGTAAACGACTTCAATCCCTGACGCTGGACGAATTGTTTCTAATAGCTTTTCAGCTAAAGGCCAATTGTCTTCTTCTACACCGCGAGCTAACTGCAAAGTTGCACCCAACATACCGTTAAAACTCAGCAAAGCACTGGAAAGTTCATCGCCTAAGCTAAATTCTTGGGCAATCACATCAAGTTCCATATCTAAAATGGCATCAAGCACCGACATCAAACCAACTAGGTAACCTTGCTCAGACATGTCTTTGCCCCCAGGCTCCAGTATAAGCTGCATAAAATGAGCACGAATCAACCCTAGCTTAGTCAACTCAGTGGGTTTATCGACTCCCAATTCACTCAGCGCTAATACGCGAACAAATTGGCGAATGGCATCTTCACCTAAGTAAATCACTGCTTGCGAAATTGAGGTAATCACTAAGTTTTGGCTCTTAGAACGCGCATTAACCAATTTAAGTATACGGGCAGTCAAACCAACATCTTTTGCGACTCGCTGATGTACTTCATCAAAACTCAAATCTGGGCGCGAGGTACAACGTAATAAATCAAAAACAGCCAGCTTAGAGGGTTCAACATTATGGTAGGTAAGCATTTCAGGGCGGGCAAAAAAGAATCCTTGGAAGTAATCACACCCAGCAGCTTTTAACATTAAAAACTGTTCGTGGGTCTCAATGCGTTCAACAATAATTTTAACGTAGGGAAAACGTCGCTTGAGTTTTTTAAGCATCATGTTCGTTTTAATTAGAGGCTCTTCTACTTCGAGCTTAATGTAATCAACTAGCTCTAGTAATGGCTCCCACTTTTCATCACCGTCATAATCATCTAGAGCAAAACGATAACCTGCTTGCTTTAATGCTTTAACACGCTTAGTTACTTTAGCTATATTATCTGCGCGCTCTACTATTTCTATTACCGCACTGCTTGGTTGTAAAAGTTTTGGAAAATCCTCTAAAAGAGCGTCAGTAGATAAATTAATAAATGCGCACTGGTTGGCTGTTAATTTTTCAATCCCAATTAACATTAATGCATTAAAAAATAGTCGTCCTGTTGCTTGGCCATCGGTAGTACCAACGGGGAATACATTATTTGCTGAATCTCGATATAAAAGCTCGTACGCAAAAATGTCTTTTTGCGCATTAAAAATGGGCTGGCGCGCAATATATTGAGTTACCATAGTTGGTGCTGTTTTTGTTATTTTAGTGTTTGACATTTTTATTCCTGCTAATAATTTTAGTTGCAAGGAGTAACTAAATTATTATTCTATATCCCTTCAGTATAGTGAGTTTTTGAAAGCTTGCACCAACTTAAAATTTGCCAAAAATAGAAATCTAAACAACACTGAAAGGTCAATTAAAAGATAAATACACTCTAATAACTTTAACTGTATAAATTAGCAATTAAACTAATTGACCATAAATATTTACATTAGAGTAAGGAGCTTTCAATTAAGTTTTACTTTCTAATAGCCTGCTGCTTGTTTTGCAAGTCTTTATTAGCAGGCGAATCTGTAACGCTAAAATATAACTTAACTGGCTCTGGAAACTACTTTCCTTATTACACAGGTGACTCTGACTTACCTGGAATCTTTCCTGAAATAGTACAACAAATCCTCAACACCGCTAATATTCAGGGAGAACATGTTGTCTTACCTGCAAAGCGAACGGTAAAATCACTGATCACTGGCAAAATTGATTTTGATATAATTAGTACCGCTTGGTTATCAAAACAAGAAAGAGATAATCCACTTTTTGTCTATTCTGAGCCACTTTTTCAAATGTCTGAGTATTTAGTGTCATTACCTAAGCACGCTAAAAAATGGCAAAGTTTAGCTGCCATAAATGGAAATAATGTAGGCACTGTAATGGGCTATTACTACTATGACGATGATGAATTTTCTCGCATGGATTTCCCTTCTGAAAAAGAGCTAATACTGGCGTTACAACGTCAACGACTCGAGGTCGTTATAATTAGTGAGTTATCTGCTTTATTTTGGTCAAGAGAGTTAGGAGTACAGGTAGCTCTTGGCGCTGCCCACTCCGATGGTTTTCTCCGCATACGTATTTTACATAAGTATCACCACCTACTTCCACAGATTAACCAAGCTATCAAACAACTGCATCAAGAAGGTACAATTAGTAGTATTGAACAAAAGTATATCGATATAATTAACAAAATACCCACACTTTAAACAAGGGCATATTCTCATCAAAGTCCTAATTAGGTATAATGCTCGCTCCCCCTTAGCTAAAGACTAAAAGAGCCTCAAGATATGAGCATTGAAAAAGCCTTAGTAGAACGCAGTAATAACCAGTGTGAACTGTGTAGTGCAACCGAGAACCTATCTGTATACGAAGTACCACCAGTTAACGAAGCTCATTCAGATAAATGTATTTACACCTGTCAGACCTGCAAAGACCAGGTTGAAGCAACCGTCGAGTTAACTCCTACTCATTGGCACTGTTTAAACGACAGCATGTGGAGCCAAACACCGGCCGTTCAAGTTGTTGCTTATAGAATGCTAACCCGCTTAGCACCTGATAATGGTTGGGCGCAAGATGCGCTAGATATGATTTATCTTGAAGAAGACACACTTGCTTGGGCACAAAAAGTACTCGCAGAAGATGATGATATCAAGCATGTCGATAGTAATGGAGTCGTACTTCAGGCTGGCGATACTGTAACACTCATCAAAGATCTTGATGTAAAAGGAAGTAGCTTAGTTGCAAAGCGCGGCACTGCTGTGCGTAATATTGGTTTAACCAGTAATCCTGAGCATATTGAAGGACGCGTAGACGGTCAGCGCATTGTGATTTTGACTAAATATGTAAAAAAGTAATTTGATCTTCCAGGGTCCACAAACCCTAACATTAAAGTTTTTATAAAAAATGGGCTGCTAGCCCATTTTTTGTTGGATTAAGCTAATATTAAGCGCCGAAGGAATATATTTAATAGCGTTTGTAGTAAATAGTGCTGCAAACTTTAGTTCATTCAAGGAAACTTTATGTCATTACAAAAATCATCATTAGGCTGTCTTGCATTATTAACCGCAAGCATTGCTCTATCAGGTTGTACTCAGGAGCAAACACCCGACAATGCAACAGAGCAAAAAAGAATGGCGACTCTTAACACACAAGTAACTTATTTAGACCGTAGTATGTTACGCCCAGGCTCCGTATTGACCGTTAAGCTTTCTGATGTGTCTAAAATGGACGTTAAAGCAGATGTTATTAGTGAGCAGACCATAGAGCTTAATGGGGGCCCTCCGTATGATGTGTCGCTGCAATATGAGCAGTCAAAAATTAAAGCGGGCCATCGCTATAGTGTTAGTGCGCGTATCGAGAACCAAGGCCAATTACTTTACATTAGCACAACCAATAATGACCCTTTTGCACAGCAGCAAACAGATCAACCTTATGAAGTTGTTGTATCAAAAGCTTCTGCAACTAAGCCTGACGTAACCCTGACAAACACTTATTGGAAAGCAGTAAGCTTCAACGGTGAAGCTGTTGAAGTAAAAACCAAAGAGCCTTTTATTCAATTTAAAGCCGATGGTACAACTCATGGCTTTTTAGGGTGTAATAACTTTACTGGCAGCTACGAAATCAGCGAACAGGCACTTACTTTCAACCCTTTAGCAAGCACGCAAAAAATGTGTACTGAGCAAATGGATGTTGAAAGCACCATGTCAGCCGTACTGGACACTGCAGCTGAGTTTGCTATTAAGGGTGAGACACTTACAATGAAAGATGCGGCAGGTGAAGTCACTGCTACATTCCAAGCAACGTACTTTAATTAGAGTATTGCATAGAAAACGCCCAAGCAAAGTTGGGCGCTTTCAAACCGTAAAAAATTTCTAGTTAACCTGAACTCTGGTTAGTTATTCTTCTACTAACTGTTCGCTGCGATAAAAGCCGCTGGCGTCACTTAACAAGCCCACTAATTCAGGCAAAACGGAATCCATGGTTTGTTTTAATTTCCAAGGCGGGTTAATAATAATCATGCCTGAGGCTGTCATACCATGTACGTCAGTATCTGCTTTTGTAGCAAGCTCAAATAATTGAATATTACGCATGCCAGAGGCTATAAGTCCCTCTTCCATTCGCTCAATACGCTCACGATCAACGACTGGGTACCAAATCATATAAGTGCCCGTAGCAAAGCGCTGATAAGCTTTAGTTAGCGTTTTAACCACAAGTTCATAATCGTCTTTAATCTCATACGGTGGATCAATCAGTACGCATGCACGTCGTGACGCAGGGGGTAATAACCCTATTAATCCAGCAAACCCGTTTTCGCCACGCACACGAATTGAGCGCTTGCCCTGCATATTATCTTCAAGTAACAGGAGATCCCTTGGGTGTAGCTCAAAAAACCAGCCTTTGTCTTGACGACGCAAGTAGTGCTCGGCTATTTTTGGTGAGCCAGGATAAAAAGCAAGATCGCCTTGTTCGTTGAAAGACTTGATCAATGCGATGTAATCATTTAAAGCTTCGTGCTCACTACTGTGCTGATAAAGCTTTGCTATGCCATCTTGGAATTCCTGCGTTTTTTGCGCATCAGCCGATGCTAATTCAAAAAAACCCGCCCCTGAGTGAGTGTCAATATAATCAAGTGGCTTATCTTTAATTGTTTGATAACTTAACACTTGTGCTAGTACTAAGTGTTTAAGTACATCCGCTGGATTTCCGGCATGAAATGAGTGTCTGTAACTGAGCATAATTTTAGTTTCGCTATAAGCCAAGTGATAAAAGCTGTAATCAGGCTTCATTATACGCAAGCTATGCCAAGATACGAGTTTCAGTTGAAATTAAAACACCATCCACTAAAATTTTACTTAACTCTGTGAACCAATTCTGAACAAAAAAGCTGATGAGCTGAATTATCCCTTAACAGCAAATAAAAATCAGCTAAAACAAGCGTAAATGCTGGCATATAAAGTAACTTTGCTTTACATTTGCTAGTTATTAATAACAGTTATATGAGCGCCTTTATGAACAACGAAACTCTTTCTCAACTCGAACAACTGATCGACCAACTAATCAGCCGCAATAATGAGCTACAAGCTGAGGTTACGAGCCTTACAGAAAAAAACAGCAAACTAATTGACGAAAATGAAACTTTGCAACTTGAAGTACTTGATAGTGAAGAAAAGCAAAAAGACACGAGTTCAACATTAAGTGGCCTATTAGAGAAGTTGCAAAGCGCCCAACAGGCTAGCTAATGTCTGAGTTGCAAAACCAGCGGGTCACTGTTGATCTACTTGGCAAAGAGCAGCAATTTGCTTGCCCACAAGGCCAAGAAGAAGCACTGATAGCTGCTGCAAAGCACCTCAATGATTTAGTAGAGCAAATGAAACAACGTTCTACAGTACGAAATGATCAAAAAGCCTTACTTATGGCGGCACTGAACATTAGTCACGAATTGTTAGAAGTGCAAAAGCAACAAGCCATTGCACAACAGCAGCAAGATGAGCTTATAGATAAACTAAGTTTATACTTAAGTGACTCTAATCATAAATAAACAAGCGCATTTTGCGCTTGTTTTTTTCTGCTGAACCTGCAAATAACAACTCGAATCTTAGGGATAAATGATGACTAACAACTTTCTCAGCTTTCGTTTAACTCGTTTTTTAGTCTTTGCAGGTACCCTATTGTCGATTAGTCAGGCTCATGCTCAATGGCAAAAAATATCTAATCACGTCGATTTTTTTCAGCAGTCCGCTAACTTGCGGTTTTATGATTCGAACCAAATTCTTATTAAAGGTGATAACTGTGCATTAATGTTTGATGCTAGCGGTAACTTCTCAGCTGTTGAAGCAACGGTAAAGCACCTTAAACACACTCTTAAAGTACCTTTATGTTACTTAGTCGCAAGCCACTTTCATGACGATCATCTGCTTGGTATGGCAGTGTTACAGCATCATTACCCTAATGCTAAATTAATTACACATCAAAAATTAGCAGCAAACTTTGCAGATTTTAAACAGGCTTACAATAATAAACTAGAGACTTATCAACAAAGTATTGAATTAAGCTTTCAGCGCTTAGCCAAGCAACCTAAAGAGAAGCAGCCAGCTTGGCGTGATAAACTTGAATTAGCGAAAAATCGTCTGCTGCGATGGCAAGAATACACACTAAAGCCACCCGCTTTAGCAGTCACTGACTCGCTTGCACTTGATTTAGGAAATTACCCTATAACAATAAATGCCTACCAGGCACATACTAATGCCGATTTAATGCTTTATGCTGAGCAGCAAACTATTTTAATTGGTGGGGATATCGTCGACTATTTACCTTACCCAGGCCACGGCAATTTAACTGACTGGCGAGAATTATTAACTGAGTTAGCAGCAAACACTATTGAACAAACAATTTTACCAGGCCACGGTGAACCAATAACAATAAAAGACCTACAACACTCTCACGCTTTTTTAACTGCCATACAAGAACATGTACAAAACAACCCTGAGCAAGATTTAACCCAACTCCAACAAAGCTTTAATGAACAATTTGCTAACCAGTACATCACAGATGAAATCTCAGCTAAAGCTTACCCAATATTTTTACAAGCTGGACTTAAACGCGCTAAACAGTCAAAATAGCCCCCGCACACGGTTGTGCTAAACTCAATAAAGGACAATTTCTCGGTGGTTTTTATGCGCAGTTACTTATTTGCCCTATTTGTTACCCTATTTATGTTGTTAGGTTGTGAAACAACAGAGCCCGCAAATGCCCAAGCACAAGACGTAGCAGCACCCGTTATCTTTAACCACTTTGAGCCTTCAAAAAAACCTATACTTACTGCAAATAAAAAAACCGATACCCCAGCAAAACCAACAATAAAATTACAGCTAACACCTCAAACTACTAACTCCCCTAATACGGCTGTAATAAAAAGAAATGCTGATTTATGGCAACACATAGCGACTAACCTGCAATTTAAAATCTATCTAAATAAAGCGCTAAATAAACGCATTAAATGGTATATCAGGCAGCCCAACTATTTAAAAACAGTTAGCAAACGGGCAGCTCCTTATCTTTACCATATTGTTCGTAAAATTGAACAACAAAATTTACCCATGGAAATTGCCTTGCTTCCCTTTGTCGAAAGTGACTTTAGACCGACCGTTAGCTCGTCGCAACAAGCTGTTGGCGTTTGGCAGCTAGTTGGTGCAACCGCCCATCATTTTGGTATTAAGTCAGACCAATGGTACGACGGGCGACAAGATGTACTTGCGTCTACAGATGCAGCCCTTGCCTATTTAAAGTATTTACATAAGCGCTTTGATGGTAACTGGCTACATGCACTCGCGGCCTATAACAGCGGTGAAGGGCGAGTCAAAAGAGCCATCACTGATAATAAAAATAAGGGCAAAAGCACTGATTATTGGTCTTTAAAATTACCAAAAGAAACCTCTGAGTATGTACCAAAACTGCTAGCTTTAAGCTATCTAGTGCAAAACCCACAACAAGGTTTACTGCGCCCTAAATTGGCAAATAAAGCACTAACAACCGAGTTTAATGTAGGTCAGCAGTTTGATTTTTCTGTAATAGCAAATCTCTCTGGGATTGGCCGCAAACAACTACACACTTTAAACCCGGGCTATTTAAAAAATCAAAGCTCTCCTAATGGGCCCCACACCTTGTTACTACCACTGGAGCAACAAAGCCTTTTACGTAGTCAGTTCTTTAAAAATAACTTTTCTGGTGAATATATAGTAAAGAAAGACGATACCTTATATTCCATTGCTCGGCGTTTTGGCCTTTCAGTTAAAAAATTAAAAATGATGAATAATAAAACCTCCAACCTAATAGGGATTGGCGAAGCCTTAATTGTTGGTCAGCCACGTACTATGCCCGACTCATTAACTATCGATTATAAAATTAGTCCATACCTTGAGCAGACCGAAGTAGCAATCCCTACAATTGCCATTGAATATCAAGTTAAGCCTGGAGACACTATATGGGGAATAAGTCAGCTATACGATGTGCCCCACAAAGACTTAGCACAGTGGAATAAGCTCAGTGCATCCAGTGTTTTAAAACCAGGCTCATTACTGGTTTTACATTTACCACAAGCAACTAAGCCCAGTTCACAACTTCAAAATGAAGGAATGCTGTCGGGGTTAGAAAAAACCTTAAAACAGCCGCATTAGTTTCACATCAATTTGATTTAGCGTAAAATCGGCGTTTTCGTACACTTAAATAAAAGAGATTGGCATGCAAATCAGTAATAATTCAGCTGTAGAGTTTCACTACACCTTAAGTGAAGCCGGCGAACAACTTGAAAGCAGTAAAAATGGCGAGCCATTAAGCTATATTCACGGCCTTGAAGGCATGCTACCAGGTTTAGCGAGCGCGCTTGAGGGAAAATCTGCTGGTGACAACTTAACAGTTACACTTGAGCCAAGTGAATCGTACGGCGAGCGTGTTGACGACCTTATCCAACGCATTCCTCTTAAGCACTTACAAGGTGACACAAAAGTTTGGAAGCCAGGCATGACTGCTATGGTGCATTCAAACCAAGGAAAGCACCAAGTTACTATCGTAAAAGTGGGTCGTTTTAATGCTGACTGTGATTTAAATCACCCATTTGCCGGTAAAACACTTACCTTTGATATCGATATTATAACCGTACGTGAAGCCACCAGCGAAGAACTTTCCCATGGTCATGTTCATAGCGAAGGCGGCTGTGGTCATAGCCACTAAGGGTATAAAATGAAAAAAGTTGCAATCGTCACTGGCGGAAGCCTAGGTATCGGGCGCGCTATATGTCAGCGTTTAGAAAGTGAAGGCTTTAAAGTATTTAACCTAGACATTCAAGATGGTGAATTTGGCATCTGGCAACAATGTGATGTTAGCCAAGTCGCTAATGTGGAGCATACTATTGAGCGTATAGCCCAAGATCAAGGTCGCATTGATGTACTCGTTTCAAATGCTGGTAAACACTTAAGCGCTAATATTGAAGATACTGACGAAGCAACTTTTGACAATCTTTTTGCTCTCAATGTTAAAGGGGCATATGCTGCAGTAAAGGCTGTTTTGCCTAGCATGAAAGTACAACAAGATGGAGCTATTATTTTTATTGCTTCAGACCAAGCTAACATAGCTAAAACCAACTCTTTTGCTTACAACCTAAGCAAACATGCGCTAGCGTCTATGGCCAAGACCACTGCACTTGATTATGCTGCTTTTAATATTAGAGCAAATGCCGTTTGCCCAGGTACAATTGAAACCCCTTTATTTCATAATGCCATAGACGCATATTGCGCCAAAAGTGGTGCGAATAAAGCTGAGATAGTCGAACAAGAAGGTGCTTTTCAGCCACTTGGTCGTTTAGGCCAACCCGATGAAGTTGCTGCTCTTGTTGCTTTTTTAGCAAGCGACAACGCCAGCTTTATAACAGGCAGTCTACAAAATATTGATGGCGGCTATACGGCGCAATAAGAGGATTAAAAATGCACTCCAAAATCATTGACCCCCATGTGCATTTTTTTAACCTAAATGAAGGTTGCTACAACTGGCTAAAGGGAGATAATCCTCCCTCTTGGCCTAACCTTGAGACAATTAAAAAACCGATAGCCCCTGACGACCTTATTAAAAATTGCCCATTTGAGCTAGCCGCTTTAGTACATATTGAAGCTGGGTTCGATAACCAACAGCCCATTAGAGAGCTAAAATGGCTAAATAAACATTTAGCTAATCAGCAATTTAGAGCTGTTAGTTTTGCGAAAATAGATTCTGATCCTGTTGAGTTTAAAAAAGCGATTAATAATTTAAAACACCCGTCACTTGTCGGGATTAGGGATATTACAGAAGGCGAAGACAGCTCTCGACTATTACACCCTTATACTTTAGAGAACCTTGCTTATTTAGCTGAACAAGCGCTTCATTTTGAAGCTCAATTTGAACTTGAAAATACCTTAATTAGCGAGCGAGTTGCGCATTACGCTCAGCAGCTTCCTCACTTAAAGCTTGTGGTTAATCACGCCGGATTGCCACAGCAACTGGTGTTATGGCAAAAAGGCATTAGTAAGTTAGCCCACAATAAAAATGTATATATAAAATATTCTGGATTTGAATTACTTTCTCTAAATAAGCAACAACAGCAAGTTTGCTTTGATTTTATAGTACAGCAATTTGGCCAAACGCGAGTCATGTTTGCTAGTAACTTTCCAGTTTGCCAAATTCAACAAAGCTATTCTGAGCTTTGGCACAGCCACTTCTCGTTATGCAAAAGCAATGATTTATGGCAACAACTTAGTTACTCCAATGCTCTTAGTTTCTACCTGTTTTAACTTTTTACTTACTATCTTGTATCAATAAAAGGCGCTATATTCTATAAAATACTTATTTAATAAGAGATGCCTGATGACCCTATCAAGATTTAATTTAGCGCTAATCTCAGCCTTTTCCCTAGCTGTATTAACTGGTTGCGGCGGTGGCAACACAGCCAATACCGATAACAATAATATACCAGTACCGACAACCATTGACTGGTCCGAAGGCGTGTTTGAGCCTTCAACTAGTTTTGCCCAACAATGCCAAGCGCTAAATGAGAAGCATTGGTTGCGTTCATGGAGCAATGAGACCTACTTATGGTATGACGAAATTATTGACCGAGACCCTGCTCTCACCGACTTCGTAGCTGACTACTTTCAACTTCTAAAGACTAAAGAAATAACGGAGTCTGGTGCTAATAAAGACAATTTTCACTCAAGTCTCCCCACTGCCGAGTGGGAAGCCCAAAGTCAATCAGGCGTTAGTTTTGGCTATGGCTTCAAGCTCAAGATAATTAGCGCAACGGCCCCTCGCCAAGCTGTAATCTCATACACAGAAGCTAACACCCCTGCAAGTAATGCTAACCTAAGCCGTGGTTTTGAAGTACTGGAAGTAGACGGTGTTGATTTTGTAAATGCAAGCACGCAAGCGGAAGTCGATACACTTAATGCTGGTTTATCACCTCGTGAGTCTGGTAAAACAACCAACTTTACATTTAAAGACATTGAGACCTCAGAGGTTCGTGAGGTCACTTTAACAGCTCAATCTATAACATCACAACCAGTTACGAATGTAAAAATACTTGCCAATGGCAGTGTAGGTTACTTTCAATTTAATAGTCATAATGCCATTGCTGAAAAGCCATTATATGACGCATTTAATACATTTAAGAACAATAATGTCACTGATTTAATTATCGATATTCGCTACAACGGCGGTGGTTTTCTACAAATGGCAAGCCAAGTAAGCTATATGATTGCAGGTGCTGCGAATACTAACAATAAAATTTTTGAACGCACAATTTTTAATGATCAACATCCAACATTTAATCCTGTCACAGGGCGACGGTTAGAACCTGTGATGTTCACCGATGAATTTATTGGCTTTGCAGATAACCCAGGCCTTGCCCCAGGAACACCTTTACCTTCTCTCAACCTAGAGCGAGTTTATTTATTAACAACCAGTAGCACTTGCTCAGCCAGTGAAGCCATTATTAATGGGCTTCAAGGTATTGATGTTGAGGTAATACAAATCGGTGCTGGCACCTGTGGTAAACCCTATGGTTTTTACGCTACAGATAACTGCGATACCACCTATTTTACCATTCAATTCACAGGTGAAAACAACAAAGGCTTTGGTGAATACTCCGATGGCTTTGCACCGCAAAATACGGTGAATAATGAACGTTTACCGGTGCGTGTAGCTGGTTGCGCTGTTGCTGATGACTTTAGTCATCAATTAGGCGATCCAAATGAAGCACTGTTAGCAGCTGCTCTTAATTATCGTGAAACACAGAGCTGCCCAAGTGCAACATCAACCGCTAGCCAACAAGGTTTTGCACCAGCCCTTTTGGCTGATACCCCTGCGGTAATCGATACGCGCGCAAGTACATTTGCTCAACAGAACAAAATCTTGCCTCAGGATCAAAACAGGTAGCTTACAATGAAAAAAATACCTTACATTTTAGTCTGTATGAGTATATTACTACTTGGTTGCAGTGCACCTAGCGAGGCGCCAACACCTAAACTACAACATGCACTTTTGCAAAAGCCCCAAAGCAATTTGATTGCACAAGGATTAGCACGCCTAATGCGCAGTGACAATATTGCCGTTGCAGATGATGTATTTATGAAACGCAGTTTAATGGTCGTCGATAACGTCAATAAAGCCGATGAACTTGGCAACCCTATTATGGGTAAACAGTTGAATATGCCTGACAGGTTTGAACTGCTGATCAAAGATAATTTATGTTTTATACGTCACTTAGATAGCAAAGCCACCGAGCCATTGCCTGATGTGAAATGTAAGGTGAATAATAATTAGGTGCTAGGTGCTAGGTGCTAGGTGCTAGGTGCTAGGTGCTAGGTGCTAGCAAGACGTTAATAGAAGAAGTGCCTAGAACAAATAATATTAACAAGAAGCAAGCTCTGCTCGCTTCTCGAAACTCGCGACTCGTCGCTTATTTTATTTCTACTCTTTGTGAACGCATCACAATTTCATCGTTTAGTTCAATACCCAAACCAGGCTCTTCGGATACTTCAAAGAAGCCATTTTTTGGTTGTGGATCTTGTAAGCACAATTCGCGGTTCCACTTTTTAATTGCATAAGTATGGTGCTCATGAATTAAAAAGTTCGGAATAGCCGTTTCTAAATGCAAAGAAGCAGCAGTCGCCACTGGGCCACCGCATACGTGCGCTTGAATTCTTACATCAAAAATATCGGCATAATCACATACTTTTTTAGTTTCGGTAAAGCCACCACATAAACCTATATCTGGTTGTAGTACGTCAATGCTTTGGTCTTCAAGGTATGGGCGCACACCCCAACGATTATATAAACGTTCACCACCAGCGATTGGTACAGCAACTTTATCTGCAACTTTTGCATGCAGTGAATGATTTAAGTAGTTAACCGGTTCCTCATAATACATACAATCAAATTCTTCAGCTATTTCACCGATTTGAATCGCAGATGTTGCTCCTGGTAAACTGTGACATTCAAAAATAATGTCCACTTCATCACCCACCGCTTCACGAATAGCTTGCATACGCGCACGGTATAGTTTCATTTCAGCACGTGAAATGATCTTAGTGCGATCATAATATGTATTACCGTCTTTATCATACTGAATAGGGTCAACTTTAACGGCATCGTAACCTTCTGCAATCGCTTTTAAAGCTGCTTCTGCATATTCTTGTGGTTGTACTAGGGCTTTAAATTCACTATCCCAGTCAAACTGTAATTGTGAGGCATAAGTACGCAGCTTATCGTTAACTTTACCACCGAGTAACTGGTAAACAGGTAAACCAAGTGCCTTACCTTTAATATCCCACAGTGCAGTATCAATAGCACTCATTGCAGCATAAACCACAGGACCACCACCTAAACCCCAAAAGCTTTCACGTAGCATACGCGACCATAACTTTTCAGTTTGAAATGGGTCATGGCCAATCAAAAACGCATCAGCCATTTCTTTGATCATCGCAGCAGCGGCACTATGGCCTAAATCGTACGCAAGACCTGCCTCACCAACACCGCTAATACCTTCGTCAGTGTGAATACGGACAAACACAGGAGTCCACGCTGGACGCTCAGGGCAATGGATATCAAACACTTCAACGCGATTAACTTTCATGAAAATTCCTTAATTAGCAAAACTTGGATCAAGACGATAGGCTTTACGTAACATGGCAGGCCAGGCTAACTGACCACCTGTGCTACCACTGTGCACAACATTGGCTTGATTATAAATATTATCGATTATGGCTTGAGGAACTGGCGTAACGTCTACGCCACTTGATTGTAATGCGAGTTGAATTTCACACGCGCGCTGTAAATCATAAAAGCGCATGAAAGCATCACCCACAGTTGGACCTACCGTTAAGCCGCCATGATTTACTAATAACATGTGATTAGTATTAGCAAGATCACCTTGCAATCGCTTTCTCTCATCATCATTTACTGCAAGCCCTTCGTAACCATGGTAAGACAATGAAGGTAAAGAAAACATTGAATATTGGCTCAGTGGCAACAGGCCTTGTTTTTGCGTCGCAACAGCAATGGTTTCTTTGGTATGTAAGTGAATAACACAGTGAGCATCGTCACGCACTTCATGAATAGCACTGTGAATAGTAAAACCCGCCGGGTTAATTTTAAACGGAGTGTCATCTAAAATATTGCCTGATAAATCAACTTTCACCAGGTTTGATGCCGTTACTTCGTCAAATGTTAGACCAAATGCATTTACAAGGTAATGATCAGTGCCCGGTAGCCGTGCCGATAAATGCGTATAAATTAAATCACCCCAACGAAAATGATCAACTAAACGATAACACGCGGCTAAATCAACACGTAATTGCCACTCCTGTGCTGATACTTTATTTTTTAAATCAAGTTGCGGTAATTCAAACATATTTATGCCTTGTATAAACACAGTGCGAAATAGATGTATAGAAGTCTAAAGCAGTCTAGAGTTGCAATCAACTGTTAGAAAACAAAACAGCCACATCAAATAAATTGATGTGGCTGTTTAAGCGCTAATTGAAGTACAGATTAACGTAAAATTATTTAACGTTTGCTAAGTAGTCAGCAATTGCTGCCATTTCTTCTTCAGATACATTAGCAACCATAGCCTTCATTGCCGCAGTCATCCCATTACTACGCGCACCTGATTTAATGTCTTTCATTTGCGCAAGTAAATATTCTTTATTTTGGCCATTTAGTTTCGGGTACAATGCCATAATTGGCGCTTTGCCTTCAGGGCCGTGACAAGTTTGACAAAGCTTTGCGGTATAAAGGGCTTCACCTTCAGCGGCCACTGATGTAAAAGATGCGCTAGCTGCCATTGCAAGGCTAGCTCCTAAAAGTAATGTTGTTATCTTGCTCATTGTATTTTCTCTTCTTTTTGACGGTTTATAAATTTACTTATTTAATTGTAGACCATGCATAATAGCATGCTAATTTTGTACGCAATTTATACACATTGAAGATCACTGGGGGCGTTTTAAAAGCTCCAATTGCAAAAATTACCAAACAAGATCATCTGGCACTTCAAAGTCTGCATACGGGTCATCATCATCTTTGCCCTTATCTTCTGGCTCAACGTGAAATACGATGTACTTTTCATCTACTTCAGCGACTTTACGTGCAGGTTCATCTTCAAGTACAAAAAATTGCCCTTCTAAAACACATATAGCTAAACGACCACCAGCAAGTGCCTTTTGTGTTTTTTCATTAACGTCTAGTTCTTTAACTTTGTTTTCATAGGTAAAGTTAAAAGTACGCTCACCACGAATTTCATCTTGATTGTGGTGTTCTAAAATTTGTTTAACTCTGGCTATTTGTTCACGCTGCTTTAAATCGCCTTGACGAGCTTGGTTTAGCTCTTCAGCTTTCTTTTGTTGCTCTAATTTAGTTTGCTGAATGTGCTTTTGCAGATCACTTGGGTTGCTCGTGGCACCTTTTTTCTGCTTTTTCTGTTGCTTGCGTTTCTCGCTTTTTGCAACTTTCGCTTTATGTGATGTAGTAAGTCCTGCTTGTAGCAATTGGTCTTGTAATGAACCCATGGCCTTGTTCCATTAAAAACTTAGATTAGGATTATTTTATACCTATAGCTAAGTTACCTCAACAATGAAGGTTGTTGCATTAAAAAGTAATCTAACAAAGTCTGTAAAATAAAACCTGATATAGCGCAAGAAAACAACATATTGATATTTAAACTGAGTAATTAAAGCCGCTTTATCATTGCTTTAAATGTTGCCAAGCGTAAGCTATTAACTTTTGTTGTTTGGTCAAAATAATGCGTATTTCCCACTTATTATTGTGCTCATTGTTTATCTTTTTTGTCTTGTACGCACCGCAGCCATTATTAGGCCTTTTTGCTTCACAATTTAAAGTCACGCCCGCCAGCGCTGGCAGCTTGATGACGGCGACCATGCTACCACTTGCCATTGCGCCCCTGATATACGGCTTGTTGCTTGCTAAACATAACCCGTTAACTATTTTACGCTATGCTATGTTGATGCTGGCATTAAGCTGTATTGCGATTACTTTAGTGCCCAAATTTGAATTACTACTTCTGCTACGCTTTATTCAAGGGTTAATCTTGCCTGCTGCCCTCACCGCTATGACCACCTATATTGGCTGCACTTATAAGGCTGATTATTTACAAAAAAATATGACCTTGTACATAGGCAGTACTATTGCTGGCGGGTATTTTGGTCGGGTATTGGCTGCTGTATTTACAGACTTATGGAGTTGGCAGAGCTTTTACTATGTAATCGCTGTCGCTTTAATTTTATTGGCTTTAGCCATCCCTAAAAGCCGCCATGTAACGATAACGCAGGTATTATCACCGCTGAGTTATTTAAAACAACTCGCCACAGCACCTATTTTAAAGCTGTATGGCGCAGTATTTTGCATGTTTTTTTGCTTTGCAGCGTTATTGAATTACCTGCCTTTTATTTTGCAAAATACATTTTTAATAACAAACACCCGTGATATCGGCTTGGTTTACAGTGGCTATCTAATTGGTGCGCTGGCATCAATTACCACGCCTTGGCTACTAAAACGCAGCTCTAGTCCTTGGTATTTACTTGGCGGGGTATTTATTTTTTATTGTGGAACAATATTAATATTGATGAGTAACCAACTCATAATATTCTTATTAGCTTTTACTGGGTTTTGCGCTGCAATGTTTATGATCCATTCAACCGCGGCACCATTGGCTAATAAAATCAGTAGCGCGCCACCGAGTGTCACCAATGGCGGTTATGTATCATTTTACTATAGTGGCGGCGCGCTGGGTTCTTTTTTACCTGGCTTGGTATACCAGCACTACGGGCACATCGCGTTTATGGCTGCGCTATTGCTTGTATGCTTGTGCGGATTGGCCTTAGTATTGAGTGGTTATTTAGCAGGTAAAAAAACCACCTTAAGTTGATGCCCTGTACTGGCAAAAAACAACTCTAAATCATTTTTTTTCATTAACCATGTTTCGGTGTTTTCAAACGGATGACAATGAAATAGCTCACTAAACCAAATATCTTGGTCTAACCATAAAGTCACATTATTTTGTTTGTCGTTCATAAGGGCCAGCATAGACACACAACCTGGGGCTACTTTTAAATAACGCGCCAAACGCTCGTCTGAAGCAAACCCTAATCGTGATAAGCCTTGATATTTAGCCACCGCTTTTAAATCAAGCTGTTTATCATGTGCGGTTATCACTAAGAAATGATTTTTCCCTTCATTATCTCGTAAGAAGAGATTTTTTAAGCGCGTGCCTGGACGCTCAATTAATAGCGCATCGGCATCTAGGCTACCATGCAAAGCGGGGTGCTCAATCACATCGTACTGAATATTTAAATGCGCTAAATACTCGGCTAACTTATTCTTATCTTCTAACATGTTATAAACAACGCCCTCTAAGTTGTACGCTTAGATCACGCCAAACAACTTCATCTATCTCATAATTGCTCGGGCAATACTGTTGCTGCGCTAACTCGTTCTGCAGCAATTCAACCGCTTGATCTTCAAGTTGCAGCTTAAGGCTATTTGACTCTTCAAAATACTCTTGCTCTGCAAAGTCTTTAAACTCTCTGCGGGTTAGCGGACGATCTGAATTACGACTTTTTCTGCTATTTGCTTTAACTGACACAACATAAGCAAAGATTTTATTACCTTGTTCATCCAGCTTTTTATACAATTGTTTATTATTTATTTCAAACGGCGGTTCGTCTTGGCTGGCGCAACCAAAGAGCAAAACCAGTAACACCCAGGCATATTTTTTCATTATTAGTTTCTTTGTGCTTTTTAATAGTCGCTAGTCTAACAAAAATTCACTGTTTTCGTGAAAATTGATAAAAAATATAAAAAATGCTTGACCAAATTTATAAATCTCATTAAAGTTCGTCCCGCTTAAACGGAACCTTAAGCAGGTTACAAAATTTGTAACTTTAGGAATGTGGGGCTATAGCTCAGCTGGGAGAGCGCCTGCCTTGCACGCAGGAGGTCAGCAGTTCGATCCTGCTTAGCTCCACCACTTTCCTAACCCCAATATCACAGTATTTCTTCTTTTAAAACTCTTTAGATTCAATATTTTCAAACAGTATTAGCACTAAACTCTTGAGCATTTCAGATTAATTAACTATACCTAATCTACGATTACTTTATTAGGTTCAATTATGGATTTGCCTAAACGGGCAACACTCAAGAAGATCGCCACTTTAAGTGTAGGCGCTGGCATTATTACCCATGTACCCTATGTTTTCGCGCGTAAAAAAACCACTCTACGTGTGCTCGGCACACATGTCACACTCCAAGAGTCCCTACGCAAACAAGCAATGGAAGATTTAGGTATCAACATTGTGTTTAATCCTGCAGGTAGTTCATCTGTTTTACAACAAGCTTCCATGGATCCGAGCTCTTTTGATCTTTATGAACAATGGTCTAATAGTATAAATGTTTTGTGGAATGCAGGCAGTATCCAGCCAATCGAAAAAAAGCGCATCACTCATTTTAATGAAATTAACTCATTGACTAAAACCGGAAAGCTTACTCAAGACGCATCTATTGGCGCAGGAGATGCACCTTACAAATTACTTAACATTCAAGATGATGGCTCTCTAAACGCACAAGAAACAGAGTTAATAAGCTATTTACCGTATGTCCACAATGTCGATTCATTTGGCTACAACTTAGATAGCATTCCTCTTGGAAGCGCATATGAAACTGAAAGCTGGGCTTGGTTACTCGACGAAAAAAATCGTGGCAAAGTAGGCATAGTAAATGCGCCAACAATTGGCATTTTTGATTTGGCGCTCGCAGCGCAAAGTAAAGGCTTGATAAAATTTGTTGATATAGGCGCTATGACACGCGACGAACTAGATAGGTTATTTTTTATTTTACTCGATTATAAAAAACAAAAACACTTTAATGGCTTTTGGAACTCAGTACCTGAGTCCGTTGAATTTATGAAAAATAACCGGGTTAGCATTCAAAGTATGTTTTCACCCGCGGTAGAGAGCTTAAATAGTCAAGGCATCAATGTGCGATTTGCAGCTCCAAAAGAGGGTTACCGAGGCTGGCACGGTGTTATGTGTCTATCTTCCCAAATCACCAATAATACAAAAGATGCCGCCTATGATTATATGAATTGGTGGCTCAGTGGCTGGCCAGGCGCTTTTATTGCTCGACAAGGTTATTACATTAGTAACCCAGAGCGTTCAAAACCGTTACTTTCAGAAGCTGAATGGGCATATTGGTATGAAGGGAAAGAGGCAACGGAGACACTGCTTAATACGCAAGGTAACGTATCTGTAGAAGCAGGTAACGTTCGCAGTGGTGGTAGCTATTTAAAACGCTTCAGCAATGTAGCTGTCTGGAATACAGTTATGCCAACGTATGATTACAGCTTGCAAAAGTGGTATGAGCTAATTAGTCGCTAATGAAAATAAATTCTATCAAATCAAAAATCATAGCTGCGATCTCATTATTAGTTATAATTATACTGTTTCAAAGCTATTTATTTTCAAGTGCACAAAATTCACTAAGAATACTTTTGACAGTACAAAATGATGCTCAAACCCAAAGTGAAGCAACCAACGATCTTGAAAATAACGTCATCTCACTCCAAGGGCAAGTAACTCATTACGTTGATAAAGCCAAGCCAATTTCAGTAGATAATTTTAAACGTTTTCAGTTGAATGCTAAAAATGACTTAGAGAAACTCAATACCAATGCACAAAAACATTCAAGTTCATATAAAGACCTGCTTACTCGTTTAGGAGAGCACTTAATAAACTTTAACCGGACATTTGAGCAAGTCGTTAAAAACAGAAAAAATCGTGTACGCTTATTCAATACACGCTTCAAGCCCGCGGTTAATAATTTAATATTGCACCTCAACGCGTTGAAAAACGTTGAAGGCTCGAGTCATGAGGCAATTTACGCAGATGCAATACTAACGCTTTCAAATATAAACTACGCGACGGAAAACTACTTAGAAAATACTGACTTTGATATTTCGCAGACAACCAGCCAAAATGTTGATCAGCTTAAGCTGCAGCTAGATAAGATAGAAAAATTTATTGAACCAGGCTCAATACAGCCTAAGAGTTTACTAAATAGAGAGTTTTTAGAAATCAGAAAAAGCTATAACCAGCTTATTTTACTGTCGAGAGGCTATAACTACTCGGTAAATGTTGTTTTAACAGGTATTGCAAATGAATTACTGTATTTAACAGACCAGATAAACCGTACTGAAAAAAACACCTTTCTCCAAGCCCAAAAGCAAGTCAGCTTACACCTAGATCAACAAGCGGAACAAAGTAAAGTATTTGCGCTAGTGATGTTGGTATTATTAATTACAATATGCATTTTTATTGTGCGCACAATAATATCCCCTATAAATAGCCTTTCCTTGCTTTTGAACGATATGAACAATGGTAAGCAACGTGGTCTATTGGCTGAGCCTGAACTAGATAATGAATTTTCGCATGCAATAAAAGCGGCCAATTCTCTGTATAAGAAAAATAATGAAACAAACACACTACTGATAGAAGCCCAAGAGCTAAATGACCAAATGAAAGCGGTAAACTCAGCATTAAAAGCAGCAAAACATCAAGCAGATATTGCCAATGAGGCAAAAAGCAAGTTTGTCGCTAATATGAGTCATGAGCTGCGCACACCCTTGAATATCATTTTAGGAATGCAGCAACTTTTATCTGAAGAAATTACAGATGGTACGCATAAAAAGTATATTGCTAAATCCCTTACCAGTGGTAACAACCTGCTTTCATTAGTAAATAATATTTTAGAGTTATCAAAGCTAGACTCGAATCAATCCACTATCGAAAATATTAACTTTACCATTAAAGAAGTGTCACAGTACTTATCAGAATCATTTTCAAGCTTATGTAAGTCTAAGGACCTAGAATTCAATATATTACTTCATATGGATGAAGACATCGCCTTGACAGGTGATTATTTAAAGCTAAACCAAACCTTAAACTTTGTGGTCGACAATGCAATCAAATTCACCGAGCAAGGCAGTGTCACAATCACGATAACGGCCGATTCATTGAGCAATGACTCAATTTCCTTAGTTTTTTCAGTAAAAGATACGGGAATTGGTATTCCTGAAGATAAGTTATCAGCAATTTTTAATCCTTTTTATCAGAGCGATGACTCCTACTCCCGTAAATATACTGGAACAGGGTTAGGATTAAGTATTAGTCAAAAGCTGATCAAACTGTTAAATGGCGAAATTCAAGTCAAGAGTAGACAAGGTGAAGGCACTGAGGTGCTCATTTTTTTAAATTTTGATATCAATTCAGCCTTTTTAGCAACGCCTAATTTCTCCCAGACACAATTGATAAACTTGCCCGTGGCTTTAGAGAACTTAGACTTTAATGATGTACTGCTAAGTGAGTCGTTCGACCGGTTTACTAAAGACTACAGTAACTTTATAAAAGAAGCAGAAGTGCTTTATAAGCAACAACATACTCTTGAGTTAAGACGTATGTTGCATACGTTTGTAGGTTTAACCGGCACTTTGGGCTTGGAACGATTAGAGGAAGTAGCTAAAAAACTCCAAAAAGATATAAAACAATCTACACCGATAAACTTTACTCCTTGCCAGCTGCAACTTGAAATTTCTTTGCGCGCAATAGAGCAGTTTGCGATTGCTAACCAATTGAAAGCAAGTCAAGCAATCAGCCTTAATATTGAAAGTAATATGGAGTACTTAGATGAAATACTTGAATTAGCTAAGTCAGCTAAACCTATTCCCCAGGTACTTATTTTACAACTTGAGCAGCATATAGAAAACGCAACAGAAAATACGCAATTAGTACGGTTAAAAGAAGCGATAAATCAATTTAATTTTCAATCAATTAAAACAATCATTAATAACTACTTAAATGACCTTAAAAACTAGACAAAGCTCTTAACTATGAGCTATTTTTTATCTAATGGTGAAACTGTAATTGAGAAATGAGTGCCCCAAAGCTTACCAACACAAAACGCTGACCGTCAAAAGCCGTTAATTCTCATCGTTGATGATGAACCCAATAATCTGCATATATTGGTTGAAGGCTTGCTATCAGATTATGATGTTCGCGTATCAACTAGCGGCAGAAGTGCGCTTGAATTTATTGAAACGACACGTCCAGACTTAATATTACTTGATATTATGATGCCTGAGATGGATGGCTATGAGGTCTGTAAAAAGCTAAAGCAGAGCCAAAATAGCAAGGGGATCCCTATTATATTTGTCACCGCCCTCACTGAAGAAGAATCCGAAGAACAAGGTTTCGAACTGGGCGCCGTAGACTATATTCACAAACCTTATAAATTGGCACTCGTTCGTGCTCGTGTACGCGCACACATCTCTGTGCAAGGAATGCTCGATCGCCTCATTGAAAAAAACTTTGAATTACATGACAAATTCATTGAGGTAGAAAACCTTGCTTCTGAGCTTACCAAGCGTGATGTTGAATTAAAAAAACTATCAGCCAAACAAGCTTTATTTTATCAAGCCCTAACCAGCACAGCCGATGGCGTAGTAATCACAAATCACAAGGGTATTATCATTGCCGTCAACCCATCTTTTTGCCGAATAACAGGCTTTTGTGAAAGTGAAGCTCTTGGAAAACCATTAAAAGAAATCAAACAAAACAACCTACCAGAGATAAACTTTGATGATATATGGCTACATGCGAGCAAAGCGGGTTACTGGAGTGGTGAGCTGACTACACGACGAAAAAGCGGTGAGTTATATCCTGAATTACTTACACTTAGTATGGTTAAAAACGAAGTCGATACCAACATTAACTTTATTGGTGTATTTAGTGATATTTCGAGTGTAAAAGTCACTCAAGAGCGTATTGACTATTTAACATGGCATGATGAGCTTACAGGCCTCCCTAATCGTAATAACTTTTTAAAAATTCTGGAACAACAATTACGAGAGCAAAATAAACAGCAAAGCTATACCTGTATTTTTATTCTAGATATAGATAGCTTTCATTCAATTAATGATGGCCTTGGCCTAATGGCGGGCGATAAAGTATTAAAAGAGTTTTCAACACGAATAAACGATAATTTAGGTAATAAAGATATCGTTGCACGCCTTGGCAGTGATGAGTTTGCTGTACTATGTGAAACACAAAAAGGCACTGGTTATGAAAGAACACAATCTTTAGCAAATGTAACCGCGCAAAAACTGCTATTAGCCGCCAGTGAACCATTTGATATCGAAGAACAAAAAATTAGTTTAACGATCAGTATCGGGATCTATATTCTTCCTCGTAATGAATTAAGAGGAAGCGCAATTGAAACTATTCGAAACTGTGAAGCTGCTTGCTATAAAGCAAAAGAAAAAGGCGGTAATAGAGTTACATCATTTGATACATCTTTTGGCGAACAAGCTAAACGGCGTTTCGAAGTAGAACAAGACTTACGCCAAGCAATTGCACAGCAAGAACTAGTACTTAACTTACAATCACAATATGATCACAACCATACCCTAAAAGGGGCTGAGGTACTCCTTCGCTGGCAACATACAACAAAAGGTTTTATTAGCCCTGCTGAATTTATACCGATAGCCGAAGAGTCTGATATTATTTATGATTTAGATTGCTGGGTTACAACTCAAGCTTTAAAACTACTAGAACAAATTAACGAGCAAAACCCAAGTCTAGCTATTTCGATCAACATCAGCGGCAGACATTTTCATGAAAAACGTTTTCTAAACTTTATCACTCAAAGTATTATTGATTCACAGGCCAATCCTGCAAATCTGACGATTGAAATCATTGAAGGCACACTGTTAAACAATATGGATGATGCTATTGCGGCAGTGCACCATCTAAAACAGCTGGGTGTAAGGGTTTCTATCGATGATTTTGGAACTGGCTACTCAAGCTTAACCTACTTAAAGCAATTGCCTATTGATGAGCTCAAAATTGATAAGTCATTTGTTTTAGAGGCACCAACAAACAATAACGACAAACTGATTATCGATATGATAGTTAGTTTAGGTGATTTATTTGATCTAAAAATTATTGCTGAAGGTGTTGAGGAGCAAGAGCATCTAACTCTGCTACAAGCTTTCCCTGATATGACTTTACAAGGCTACTTTTTACATAGACCCGAACCAGCAGAAGATTGGTTAAGCGATTTAAGAAATAAAAATGCCGAGTCTTAAACTCGGCATGAAATACTTACTTTAACAATTAATAAGTAAATTACTCGCGAACTTGACCTTCACCATCCACTAGGTACTTTTCTGTTGTAAGCGACTCTAAGCCCATAGGACCATAAGCATGCAACTTAGAGGTAGCTATACCAATCTCAGCGCCTAGACCTAATTGCGAGCCATCAGAAAAACGTGATGATGCGTTAACCATCACGACTGATGCATCCACACTACGTTGGAACAATTTAGCTGCATCTTGGTTTTTAGTACAAATAACTTCAGTGTGGTTTGAACCAAACTGAGCAATGTGATCAATAGCACCTGCAAAATCAGGAACGACTCGAATCGCAATTTCTAAATCCAGATATTCTTGACCGAACTCACTATCGGCAAGTACTGTTGCATCATCAAAGTATTTAGCTGCTTGGCTATCAGCATTAATTTTAACGCCTTCTTGACGAAGTACGACTGCACATAAATTTAAGAACTCGTCTGCTACAGCTTCATGTACGACTAGACCTTCTAATGCATTACAAACACCTGTACGCTGTGTTTTACCATTTAACAGTAAGTTAAGTGCCACTTCTAAATCAGCATCTTTATCAACATATAAATGGCAAACACCTTTAAAGTGCTGGATCACTGGAATTGTACTGTTATCAGTAACAAAGTTTATTAGCCCTTCACCACCGCGTGGGATAATCAAATCAATGCTATCTCTTTGCTGCATTAATTCCATAAGCAACGCACGGTCAGGATCTGGAATCACCGAAATAAGCGCAGCTGGCAGATCATTCGTTTCAAGGACTTTGTGCATTACGCTAGCGATAGCTTGTGAGCTTTTTAACGCTTCTTTGCCACCACGTAGAATAACACCATTACCTGATTTAAAGCACAGCGCACCGGCATCTGCGGTTACATTTGGGCGTGCTTCATAAATCATACATACCACACCTAAAGGCACTCGCATTTTACGAATTTTAATCCCATTTGGGCGCTCAGTAATATCTCGAAGCTGACCAACCGGGTCCTCAAGGCTAACAATAACTTCAATACCCTCAGCCATTGCTTCAATACGCTCATCATTGAGCGTTAAACGGTCTATCATTGATGCAGCTAAATTATTGTCTCTAGCAGCTGATAAATCACTTTCGTTTTCTGAAATTATAAATGCTTTTTGCTCACGTAACGCTGCCGCCATTTCCAGTAACACACGGTTTTTTGTCTCGGTATCGAGTAAAGCTAACTGGTGAGCAGCTTTTGCTGCTTGGCGTGAAATATCCGTAATTAAACTCATGACTTCTCCAATAATGCGATATCTTTTTCTGAAATAACGGGACCAATCGAATCTTGCATTTTGTCGCTAAATTCACTTTGCTCGTTATCAGCTATAAAATTCAATAAACAGCTACTATAGTTAGCTGTCGCTTTAGCCAGACGCGTACCATCGTTACTACGCACTAAAATAGTGTCGCCGATCCCAAACTCACCATGCACGGCAACAATTTCATCCCCGCGTATACAGCCTGTTTCGCCTTCAAGCGATTCATCAAATGAACCTTCAACCACAACTTCACCTTGCTCATTAGCTGTGTGAGTCATCCAATGCACAGCTTCTTGCATCGGTTTTTCATAAGGTAAAAAGACTGTACCTGGGTTAATCCCTTCTAGTAACTGATTAAATGTTTGCTCTTTAAAACCATTAATAATGTAGGTTGTGATACCATGCGAAGTGGCTTTTTCTGCCGCCTCAATTTTGGTTTTCATACCACCTGTGCCAACCGCACTGGTCGCACAACCTGCCATTGCATAGATTGATTCATCAATTGATTTTACTTCCGGTAATAACTCTGCGTCATCATGTAAGTTCGGGTTTTTGTTATAAAGCCCATCTACATCTGAGAAAATCATTAATGCATCAGCATCCGCTGCTGCGGCAACCATGGCTGATAAATTATCATTGTCACCAACTTTCAAATCATCTGTTGTTACCGTGTCATTTTCATTCATGATAGGTAATACGCCATGCTCTAGTAATGTGAACACGGTTTCACGAATGCTCTCATAACGTTCACGGTCACGTAAATCACCATGAGTTAATAAAATTTGTGCTGACGGAAAATCAAAAAAGCGGTCCCACATAGCCATCATTTCTGTTTGACCTGCGGCTGCCATGGCTTTTTTCATGGTAACGGTGCGTTCTTGCTGATCGGGGAATAAATGCGCGCCAGCAGCTACAGAGCCCGACGAAACTAAAATAACTTCAATGCCACGACTACGGCAGCGAACAATAAACTGTGCGATAGTTAATAAATAACGTGAACGACAACCATCTTGATCCGGAGCGATAAGTGCGCTACCAACTTTAAGTACAATACGTCGCCAATTTAACTTTTGCATAATGTGTTTCAACTTTCCATTTAACTGTAACTTCTCAAAAGAGAAGTAAGAAAACAATCTCTTAGCATTAAGACTAAGATACGAGTTTACATTTTGTATGTCCAAATACACTTTTTACACACTCACCCAAAAACACACACCTTTAATTAAAAAAGTGAATTTTAGATATAGCATAACTTTTACTCAATCATTAGATTGAACAGTTATAAAGTAAAATAAAAAGTGTTGTTTATGCATCGCTGTAAAAAGCTGTGTGAAGCTTCTTTATTAACAACATACATAGAGCCTCTAAAGTCAGGTACACCAACAGATAGGGTGATGACTCAAGGACCGAGATTTGTTCACCACGATGGGCGCCAAATATTGAACAGGTAACAATTCAACTCAAAATATAAAAATGGCAATTTCATGCCCTTATTATTACAAGCGAACCAATACCCAAAAATGAGTAAATACATACAAATTGTGTTCAAAACAATTAATTCATTGAATATTAAGCAAATAAATATAATAACCTTCATTTAAGTAAGTATAATTTTAACTAACTTAAAAATAACTATATGTATTCGCTTATACCTAACTAGTAACTAATTAGACAACAAATTGTTTGAACACTAACTATAATACGCTAAAATCATCTGTGAGATCAAGGCTATATTTTATTCACATACCCACACCCACCTTAAGAAAAATAAAATATCAATATTTATCAATGTGTTGCATTAATATGAATTTTTTATGTAGTTGCGTTAATTTCTCAAGAAAAATTATTTCTACAAAAAAACCATATACAGCTAAAATTCAATTAAGATAAATGAACATATCCCTGTATTATTAGTTTTGCTAGCCTTACTCTTAACTGAAGTAATAAATAAGGAATACCTCTTTTATGTCAGCTATTTACATCGCAGGGATCGCTCTTTGCTCCGTTCTTGCGCAATGGGTTGCTTGGGCTTTTAAAGTTCCAGCAATTTTATTTTTACTACTCACAGGTTTATTACTTGGTCCTGCGTCCAGTATATTAGATCCAGATGCATTACTGGGTGATTTACTATTTCCTGTTGTTTCCTTGAGTGTTGCCGTTATTTTATTTGAAGGCTCACTGACCTTACATTTCAAAGAGCTTAAAGGAATAGGCAAAGTAGTGCGAAACCTATGCTCCATAGGGATGATCGCGACCTGTATTATCATTAGCCTCAGTGCCTACTGGATTTTAGAACTTAACTGGCGCGTTGCAGCCGTGCTGGGTGCGGTATTGGTCGTTACCGGGCCCACTGTTATCGCCCCATTATTAAACTCAATGCGTCCAACTCAAGACATTGACCGTATTCTGCGCTGGGAAGGCATTGTTATAGACCCTATTGGCGCGCTATTCGCGGTATTAGTTTTTGAAGCTGTAATGCTCGTTGGCCAAGGTGAAGTCTTTGTTCATACCCTTATTGCACTATTTAAAACACTAGGTGTAGGTTTATCTATAGGGGTGGTTGCAGGTTGGCTTACAACATTGTTAATCCGCAGAGAGTGGTTACCATTTGAATTACATAAATTTGGTATATTAGCTTTAGTGCTTATTAGCTTTACCATTTCTAACCATCTAAGCCATGAGTCAGGCCTACTGGCTGTAACAGTATTTGGTATCTGGTTAGCGAACCAAGATGACTTAGAAATTGACTCTGTATTAGAGTTTAAAGAAGACTTGTCGATGATTTTAATTTCGACATTATTTATACTATTAGCAGCAAGATTACAGCTCTCTGATTTAATGATGCTCGACGGTGATGTATTTATATTTTTAGCCGTTGTGCTATTTATTGCGCGCCCTGTCTGTATTGCAATTTCAACCTTTGGTTCAGATTTACCACTAAAATCCCGCTTAGTGCTCGGATGGATAGCACCCCGCGGTATTGTAGCAGCTGCCGTAGGTTCGGTATTTGCACTCAGCATGATGGAAGCAGGTGTCGCAGACGCAGAAAAGATAGTACCGTTAATATTTACTGTAATCATAATTACTGTGGTACTACAAAGCTTAACAGCTATTCCTGTTGCTAAATTGCTTGGTGTGCGTCAACCTTCACCGAATACAATTTTAATCATTGGCGCAAACCATGTCGCTCGCGCCATAGCTAAAGGGCTAAATGATCAAAGTATCCCTGTGCACTTATCGGACCCAGCATGGGAAAACTGTAAAATGGCAAGAATGGATGGTTTGCCTTGTTATTATGGTAACCCTCAGTCAGAGCATGCTGAGCGCTACCTACCCCTAACCACTATACGCAGCGTACTAGCACTGTCTCCTAACCGACATCATAATGCGCTGGGCGTACAATATTTTTCTCATTTATTAAACGAAAAAAATGTATTTTCACTACGCTCTTCTACAAACCATGCTAAAGCAAACAAAGACAGTGCGACATTTTTGTCACGCCAAATTTTGTTTGGTGACAATGGCGCTTATGCGCGTCTAAGCAGTTTGATTGCGAAAGGTGGCAAAGTAAGTGCAACCCGTATATCTGAAGAGTTCAGCTGGGAGCAATACCAAGAAATGAATAACGAAGCTATTCCGTTATTTATCTTGCACGGAGAAAAAGATAGCGACGACTCACCAATTAAAGTACGTCCATTTACTATTAACATGGAAAAACTACCGCAAGAAGGCGAGCGAATCGTTGCTCTGCAGCCTCCAAAAATGTCAGTGTTAAAAGATCCTAATAACGGGAAAACGAAAGAACCAAAAGAGTAAAATGGTAAAGCTAGGAATTTAATTCCTAGCTTTCCTTTTAGCTAATCACCTGAAAGTAATAGCCTAATTACATGCAACTTACTAAAACATGACAACCTGTAATCCTCACCTTACAGCATAGTTATGTTAATACATCGCCAAAAAATGCATTCATGCTGCAACTTATATATGCTGCCGCAAAATTATTATTCTAATTGGTGGAGTATAAATGAGCTCATATCAAGATGTAGCACAGTTAGATACATCGACAACAAGTAAAAACAAGTGGAACCTACATGATACTCAGTGGGTTTTAAGTCTATTTGGCACCGCGGTTGGTGCTGGGATCCTGTTTTTACCAATCAATATTGGTATTGGCGGATTTTGGCCTTTGATCATTTTGGCCTGCTTAGCTTTTCCTATGACCTTTTTAGCTCACCGAGGTTTAGCACGTTTTGTTTTATCGTCAAAAAATAAAGATGCTGATTTTACCGATGTTGTAGAAGAGCACTTTGGAGCCAATGCAGGGAGACTGATTTCATTATTATACTTTTTATCTATCTTTCCGATCTTGCTTATCTATGGTGTAGGGCTAACTAATACAGTTGATAGTTTTATCGTTAACCAACTGGGCATGGAGTCACCTTCGAGAGTATTACTTTCGGGTGTGCTTGTAGCAGGCATGATAAGCTTAATGCTGGGCGGTGAAAAACTCATGTTGCGCGCGTTCGCTATTTTAGTTTATCCGTTGGTAGCTATTTTATTCTTTTTATCTATTTATTTAATTCCAAGTTGGCAAATGCCTAATATGGCTTTTCCTGAATTTACAAGCTTTACTAAGACGTTGTGGTTATCAGTTCCAATCATTGTATTTTCGTTTAGTCATGCCGCTGCGATCTCAAGCTTTGCCAATGTACAACGCGGTCACTATGGCAATGATGCAACAACAAAATCAGAAGCTATTTTAAAGCGTACCAGCTTATTATTGATTGTTTTCGTACTGTTATTTGTATTCTCATGCGTGCTTTCTCTTTCAACAGAGCAAATGGCGCAGGCAAAAGCTCAGAACGTGTCTATCTTATCGTACTTAGCAAACATTACAGATAACTCATTTATAGCAACTCTAGGCCCTCTAGTGGCGTTTATAGCTATTACATCATCATTCTTAGGGCATTTTTTAGGCGCGCGTGAAAGTTTTAATGGCTTAGTCACCAAGCAAACCAAACTAAGTATGAAGAGCGCTGATAAGTTGGGTGTGGTAATTATGTTTTTTGCTATCTGGTTTTGTGCAGTTAAAAACCCGAGCATCTTAGATATGATGGATCAACTATCAGGCCCTATTATTGCCATGATCTTATTTATCATGCCTATGATAGCCGTCTTTAAAGTTCCAGCGCTCAAAAAATACCGTGGCAAAAGTGCTTACTTTATCTTATTTATGGGCACCTTAGCAGTGCTTGCGCTACTTTATAGCTTTATAAAATAATTAGTAAATACAGAAAAGCCCAGTAAATGTCGCCATTTACAGGGCTTTTTATTTGTTTAAAGAAAATTATGTTGAGCTTTTCAGATTAAAATTTGTTTAGTTTCGGCGCGAAGTTGGTGGCCAAATGAGCTAAGTAAAAATCTAGAAAAAGTGAACATTGTCATCGGGGGGGGGGAAAGCTAAAGCATTGTTTTTTTTGAATACAGGGTGTCTGAAAGATGCTGAATATTTAGAAAGTGTGGATTTTAATAAAAGATTGGAGCGGCACACGAGGCTCGAACTCGTGACCTCGACCTTGGCAAGGTCGCGCTCTACCAACTGAGCTAGTGCCGCATTCAAAATAATCAGTAATTTGTCCGTTGGTGCGCGACGATTCGCCGTAAAACGTTCTGGCAACTGAGCTAGTGCCGCATTCAAAATAGTCAGTAATTTGTCCGTTGGTGCGCGACAAATCGCGGTAAACGTTCTGGCAACTAAGCTAGTGCCGCATCATATTCAGGTTCTAGCAAAAGCTTGTGCCTTTCATCTTTTACCTTGAAACTATTAACCAATTTCTTTGGTTATAAATTGGAGCGGCACACGAGGCTCGAACTCGTGACCTCGACCTTGGCAAGGTCGCGCTCTACCAACTGAGCTAGTGCCGCATTCAAAATAGCCAGTAATTTGTCCGTTGGTGCGCGACGAGTCGCGGTAAAACGTTCTGGCAACTGAGCTAGTGCCGCATCATATATAGGTTCTAGGTTCTAGGAAAAGCTTGTAACTTTCGTCTTTCACCTTGAAACTATTAGCCAACTTCTTTGGTGAGAAATTGGAGCGGCACACGAGGCTCGAACTCGTGACCTCGACCTTGGCAAGGTCGCGCTCTACCAACTGAGCTAGTGCCGCATTTTATCTAGGTTCTAGGTTCTATCAATATTAAACCTCGTTCCTTTAACCTTTCTTCTTGAATCTTTAACTTCCACTTAAACACACTAACCCCGCGGGGGTTATCGTCTTAAGCGGGGCAGGATTTTACAATAATTCGATGTGTTTGCAAGTATTTTTTACAAATTAAAGAATTTTTCTCGGTAGACTTTCAATTCCATAATGGAATCTTTAATGTCATCGAGTGCAAGATGTGAGCCTTTTTTATTCACTTGCGCTAAAACCTCGGGTTTCCAACGTCTAGCAAGCTCTTTAATAGTGCTCACGTCTAAGTTGCGGTAATGAAAGAAATCTTCCAACTCGCGCATATACTTATTCATAAAGCGTCTATCTTGACCAATAGAGTTTCCACACATGGGCGATGCCCCAGCAGGAACCCATTGCTTTAAAAATTCAATGGTCTGCTCAACAGCATAAGCCTCGTCATAAGTACTTGCCTTACAACGTGCCGTAAGCCCTGATTGACCGTGTTGAGTGGTACACCATTCATCCATCCCATCTAGCAATTCATCGCTTTGATGAATAGCAATTGTTGGGCCTTCAGCCAAGATGTTTAGCTCACTATCGGTGACAACAGTCGCTATTTCGAGTATTTTGTCTGTACTTGGTTCTAGACCTGTCATTTCGAGGTCGAGCCAAATCAGATTTGATTTATGAAAAGACATAATTACCTTGCGGTGCTTTCCTTTAGATCTAACGCATTTAGATATATCATATTAGTATCATCAGTCGACCTAAAGCTTTTTTTTCAAAAAGCGCGACATTTAACTAAGTTATAGGCCAAAAGTGGCAAAACAGAAGAAATTAAGTAAAGGCCAATCCCGTAGGATCAAGGCTAATCACCAAAAACGCTTGTCCAATGCCGACGATAAATCAGCGAAAGGGACAAATGAGCAACTACAGAACGATAATTTAGGCCCTGCGGAAAATGCAGTGGTTATTAGCCGTTTTGGTCAACATGCCGATATCGAAACCGATAATGGTGATGTACTGCGCTGTAATATTCGTCGTACTGTTAAAGGTATTGTTTGCGGTGATGAAGTACAATTTCGCCGTGCAAAAGTAAGCGAAGGCGATATAGCGGGTGTTATTGAGGCAATGCATGAGCGTCGCTCACAATTAACACGACCCGATTTTTACGATGGCGTTAAAGTCGTTGCGGCTAATATTGATCAGATACTTATGGTTTCTGCGGTACTCCCTGAGTTTACTGCAAATATTATCGACCGCTATCTAGTGGCTTGTGAAGATATGGGAATTGAGCCTATTTTAGTGCTCAACAAAATAGACCTTATTGACGAACAAGGCCTAAAAGCTATTGAGGAAGTACTCGATATCTATCGTAAACTTGGCTATCAAGTTTTACTGGTAAGTAATAAAACCGCAGCAGGCATAGATGCTTTAAAGCAAACATTAGTGGGTAAAAATAGCATTTTTGTTGGCCAAAGCGGTGTCGGTAAATCCACACTGGTAAATACCGTGCTACCCGATGCTGAAATATTGACTAAAGAAGTCTCTGAAAACAGTGGTCTTGGTCAACATACAACCACAGTGTCGCGGTTACACCATTTGCCTTCAGGGGGGAATTTAATCGACTCTCCTGGAATAAGAGAGTTTGGTTTATGGCACCTTGAAGTTGAACGAGTTACCTGGTGCTTTAAAGAATTCCGCGAGTTTATTGGCGGTTGTCGCTTTCGCGACTGTAAACATTTAAACGACCCTGGCTGTATTATCCGCCAAGCGGTTGATGATGGTGATATTTCAGAGCTGCGCTTTGACAGTTACCACCGAATTTTAGAAACAATGGCCGATGGCCGTGCTGGAGCTCGTGCTCCGCGCGTTTAATTTAGGAAGAAACAAGTGAGTTTAGATAAATTCAAAATTACCATGCAATATGCAATGCCAAAACATTTTCTATCGCGCATGGTAGGTAAATTAGCTGCTGCAAGGCTGGGTGGCTTAACAACATGGTTAATCAAATTATTTATTAAGCAGTACAAGATAGATATGAGCGAAGCACAATATTCAGATCCCGCTCATTACAAAACCTTTAATGAATTTTTTACCCGCCCGCTAAAAAAAGGTGTTCGCCCATTAAATGCTGAAGCTGACATAATCGCTCACCCGGTAGATGGGGCAATTAGCCAACTTGGCGCAATTGTCGATGGTCAACTTATTCAGGCTAAAGGCCATGACTACAGCTTACAAGCGTTGCTTGGTGGTTCTGAGCAAGACACAGCCCCGTTTTTAGGTGGTGAGTTTGCGACGATTTATTTAGCACCAAAAGATTATCACCGTATTCATATGCCAATCGACGGCACATTAAGTAAAATGATTTACGTGCCAGGTGATTTGTTTTCGGTAAACCCACTAACTGCGCAAAATGTACCTAACTTATTTGCACGTAATGAGCGTGTAGTTGCAATTTTTGATACCGAAATTGGCCCACTTGCGATGGTATTAGTCGGTGCAACAATTGTCGCTAGCATTGAAACAGTTTGGGCTGGTACGGTAACACCACCAGCAGGAAAAGACGTATTTAGTTGGAACTACCCAACCACTGGCGATAATGCAATCACTTTGAAAAAAGGTGAAGAAATGGGCCGCTTTAAGCTCGGCTCAACGGTTATTTTAGCATGGGGCGCTAATCAAGCTGAAATCTTAGCTGATCAGCAACCTGAAACGGTAACGCGTATGGGCACACCTTTCGCCAAAATTACAGAATAAAGTACTCAACGCCATAAAATAGCGCGAGTGCTAACTCGCGCTTTCATTACACTCCACATTCAGTGCATTCAGGCGCTTTTGTTAATTTAAACTGCTGTTGCGTCAAACTCAATCCATCAAAGCGCACAAACTGACTCCCCTCGTGGTGACCCAATATCAAGTTAATTGCTAATAGCGCCTGCATTGAGCCTATCACTCCTAATAACGGGCTTAATACGCCAGCATTATCACAATTTAACATTTGCTCTTTTGGTTGCTCTGGGAACAGGCAGCCGTAGCAAGGGCTATCAGCCTTTCGAAAATCAAAGCACATCAACTGCCCTTCACTGGCTATTGCCGCACCTGATATCAGCGGAATCCCTGCCTTTAAACAAAAGCGGTTCACCGTATAACGCGTAGCAAAGTTATCACTGCAATCAAGCACCAAGGTAGCTCCGGTAAAAATTTGATCGGCATTTTTCTCAGTTAATTGCTGCTCAACGCTATTCACAGTAATTTGATTATTCAAACTGCCAAGCACTTTACCAGCGGCGCTCACTTTGGCTTGCCCTAAATGATTTACTTTATAAAGTACTTGGCGCTGCAAGTTAGAAAGCTCAACTTTATCGTCATCCAGTAAAGTAAGCTCTCCCACGCCTGAGGCTGCTAAATATAACAGTGCTGGGCTGCCTAAACCGCCCGCACCAACTACCACCACATGGGCTGCTTTTAATTTTAGCTGACCTTCAAGCCCCACTTCTTTGAGCATTAAGTGACGGCTATAACGCAGCTGCTCTTTGTCAGATAACTCACTCATTATTTAATGACCTATGGCGCTTTGTAAATCTGCAATAGCTTGTTGGTAGTCATCCGCTTCGGTAATGGCTCTGACCACTGCCACACTACCAACGCCGGTTGCAGCCACTTCATTGGCACGGGATAAGTCAATGCCCCCAATCGCCACTGTCGGGTAATCTTGCATTAACGGCACAAAATGTTTGAGCTTTTCGAGGCCTTGAATTTGCCCTGTCATATCCTTGGTGGTAGTTGGGTAGATAGCGCCAAATGCCATATAACTTGGTCGATAATTATGGGCGCGGATCATTTCATAAAAGCCATGAGTTGAAAGCCCTAAGCGCAAACCAGCCTCTTTAATAGCGACTAAATTGGCTTCAAGTAAATCTTCTTGACCTAAATGTACACCGTAAGCACCGTGTTTAATTGCAAGTTGCCAATGATCGTTTATATACACCTTACCTTCATATTTTTGGCCAAGAGTAACTGCGGCTGCAACGGCAGTATCAAGCTCACTTTCACTTCCCTCTTTGATACGTAACTGCACGGTTTGAATACCTTGCGCTAAGCATTTGTCTAACCAATCAACAGAGTCAACGACCGCGTATAAGCCAAATTGCTTACTTTCACACGCTGCAAAGTTAGCGGCCATAGTAAACTCATTCGGTGCATCAAAATCTAACTCATCACCGAGCCAGCTTCCCGCTTCAATCACTTGTGGGTAATCGTCAATACTTTGCGGGAAACTAGTTTGTGCAACAGGGCCAATGCCTTCGCCATAACGTACAGCCGCTTTTAAGCCTTGGTTTATATACGCTTTTGCTAAAATAAAGGCATCTTTAAGTGGGTATTGTTTTGCTAAACACGCCGCAATCACAGACGCCATGCTACAGCCTGTACCATGGCTATGCGGCGTGGCTATTTTTTCATTACCTAGCCAATATTCATTTGTGCTATCAGTGGTGTTTTCGCGGCAATAATCTATGCAGTAACCACTTGGGTAATCCCAATGTCCACCTTTGATCACCACAGCTTTTGCGCCCCAGCTTTGCAGCTTTTCAGCGGCTTCAATAACCGCACTTGGGCCAATTAAGTAAACCCCCGTTAATAACTGGGTTTCGTGCGTATTTGGAGTGATCACATCCACCAGCGGCAATAAACATTCTTTAATTGCGCTAACGGTATCTTCTTCTGTGAGTAAGTCACCACTACTGGCAATAGCGACGGGGTCGTAAACCACTAAAGGAGGTATTGGCCATGTGGCTTTATAATGCTTAATATGCTCACTAATTAACTGTATTTGCTGAACGTTAGCAAGCATACCTATTTTTATCACGCTCGCTTTCATGTCACTGGCCAAAGCAAGTAGCTGTGATTCAATCACCTCAGTTGATATGGGGTTTAATGCCTCAACACCTAAACTGTTTTGTGCCGTGAGTGCAGTAATGGCTGTGCAGCCATGTACACCAAAACTTTGCATGGCTTTTATATCAGCTTGAATACCTGCACCACCGCCAGAGTCTGAGCCTGCAATTGTCCAAACAACTTGATTCATTATTACTTCCTAATTTATTACGTTTGATGCCAAAAAGGCATCCCCATCGTGGGTGTTGATGGCGCGGCAACATCTTTTTCTGGCATTGCTTTGGCTGTATAAGCAAAACGCCCGGCATCGACCGCCGCTTTAAAGGCATGGCTCATGGTAACAGGGCAACCCGCCCCTGCAATAGCCGAATTTAATAATACCGCATCATAACCAAGTTCAAGTGCTTGGCAAGCATGAGAAGGCAAACCAAGGCCTGCATCAACAATCAATGTTAGCTCTGGTAAGCGCTCACGAATTGTTTTTAAATTGTATTGGTTTAATAACCCTTTACCCGTGCCTATTGGCGCTCCCCACGGCATCAGTACTTCGCAGCCAACATCTGCTAGGCGCTGGCAAAGCACTAAATCATCAGTGCAATAAGGCAATACCTTAAAACCATCATCCATTAGTATTTTTGTTGCCTCTAGCAAAGCAAATGGGTCTGGCTGAAGATTATATTCATCTCCAATCAGTTCGAGCTTTATCCAGTCAGTCGCAAATACTTCACGACACATTTGTGCCAGCGTTACCGCCTCTTTAACACTATGACACCCTGCGGTATTGGGTAATATTTTTAAACCTGTGTCTTTTATTAGCTGCCAAAAATCATCCCCAGCGGCTGCACTTTGCTGGCGGCGCAGCGAGACGGTAACCACTTGTGCGCCAGAGGCCTTAATTGAATCAGCCATAATCGCAGGCGACGGATAAAGCGCAGAGCCAATTAGTAAACGACTAGTTATTTGTTCGCCATAAATGCTAAAGCTATCACTCATTTTAGCCCCCTTGGATTGGCGAGAGCAGCTCGATGCTATCGCCTTGCGTTATGACAATTTCATCAGTGTTTTTACGTGGAATAAAACCGCCATTTAACGCTACAGCAAAGGGTTCTTTAGCACCAAACTCTGCAAGCACTTTAGCTAATGTCGTTTGATTTTCGGTTTCAAACGACTGGCCATTAATTGTAATCTTCATCTTTTAACCTATTTAATTAACGCGACTGCTTCAGCCACTAAGCTTGGTGCAAGTAAGTAGCCATGTCGGTACAAACCATTAATACTTATCACCTTACCTTGGCGCTTTACTTGTGGGCGATTATCACTAAATGCAGGGCGTAAACCTGTTTGAATATTGATAATACGTGCTTCAGCAAAACCACTATGCACGGTATACGCCGCCGATAACAACTCAAGGGTTGAGCGTACTGTTGCGAGGCCATTATCTTGCGATTCTATTTCGGTTGCGCCAATCACGTATTCATGATTTGGTTTAGGCGTAATATAAAGTGGGTAGCGCGGGTGCATTAACCGCACAGGGCGCGTGAGATTAACTTCGGGCGCGTGTAAACGAATCACTTCTCCACGAACACCACGCAACTTACACTGCTCACTTTTAGCGCCTAAGCCTCTGCAATCAATAATGTAATCATATGGCTGCTGTAGCTGCTCACAAGCGGTATTAATATTTTTACCAAAATTAAACTGTAGAGCACGTGCTTTAAGTGTATTAAAGCTTGCTTGATAAAATGCCTGATTATCTATTTGCCCTTCGCAAGGTAAATATACGCCTTGATTGAAGCGCCCTGATAATTCAGGCTCAAGCTCACTAATATGTGAACCACTCAATCGCTGAGCATGATGATTAGCTAACGGTTTTAGCCGTTCAGTAAAGCTCTGTAAGTCGCCTTTGTCTTGTTGATGAGCAACCACCAGCGTGCCTTGCTGCTGAAAAAACACGGGTTCATTAAGCTGCGCTAGAATTGCCGGCCAGAGGTTTATTGAGTCAAGCCCCATGAGCGCCAAGTCTTGTTCACACAATACTGATTCAGCTAAAGGCGCAAGCATGGCTGCGGCAACACGCCCAGCACTGTTGCGTGCCTGTGCGTCATCAACCTCATAAACCGTTACATTATGCGCTAAGCTCAATTCAAGCGCCGCCAAGCGCCCTGTTAAGCCAAACCCCACCACCGCAATGTTGTAAGACATAATAACCTTAATTCAGTTACGAGTTGCGAGAGTAAAGTTAGCGAGCGGTTCACTCGCTAACTTTTTACTTATACCGCTTTATGATAAATCTCTGAGCCAGTTTGCTTAAACTCTTCAGACTTCGCTTTCATTTCAGCCTCTACATCGACCATTTTGATTTCAATGGCATCTCCCACGTTGTTAGGATCTATACCCCTAGCTTCTAGGTCTTTGGCATATTCACGCACTTCTTGGGTGATTTTCATTGAGCAAAATTTTGGCCCACACATAGAACAAAAATGCGCTACTTTGCCAGATTCTTGCGGTAAGGTTTCGTCATGATATTCACGCGCACGCTCAGGATCTAAGCCAATATTGAATTGATCATGCCAGCGGAACTCAAAGCGCGCTTTTGATAACGCATTATCACGCTCTTGAGCGCCTGGGTGACCTTTGGCTAAATCCGCAGCATGAGCAGCAATTTTATAGGTAATTAAACCTTCTTTTACATCTTCTTTATTTGGTAGGCCTAAGTGTTCTTTAGGTGTTACGTAGCACAACATCGCACAGCCATACCAGGCAATTTGCGCCGCACCAATACCCGACGTAATGTGGTCATACCCTGGGGCGATATCTGTTGTTAATGGGCCCAATGTATAAAAAGGCGCTTCGTCACAATGTTTAAGCTGCTCTTCCATATTGTCTTTGATCATGTGCATTGGCACATGGCCCGGACCTTCAATAAATACTTGTACGTCGTGCTTCCACGCTATTTTAGTAAGTTCGCCTAATGTACGTAGCTCACTAAATTGCGCTTCATCGTTAGCATCTGCAATTGAGCCTGGGCGCAGGCCATCTCCAAGTGAAAAGCAGACATCGTACTGTTTTAAAATTTCGCAGATATCTTCAAAGTGAGTGTAAAGGAAGTTTTCTTTGTGGTGCGCCAAACACCATTTAGCCATGATTGAACCACCGCGTGACACAATCCCTGTAACTCGCTTGGCGGTCATTGGTACATAGCGTAACAATACGCCGGCGTGAATAGTAAAATAATCAACGCCTTGTTCAGCTTGTTCAATCAAGGTATCGCGGAATATTTCCCAAGTTAAATCCTCTGCTACGCCATTTACTTTTTCAAGGGCTTGGTAAATTGGCACAGTACCGATTGGCACTGGTGAGTTACGAACCACCCACTCTCGCGTCTCATGAATATAGCGCCCAGTTGATAAATCCATTACTGTGTCAGCACCCCAACGGGTTGACCAGACCATTTTTTCAACTTCTTCTTCGATAGAAGAACTTACCGATGAGTTACCAATATTGGCATTTACTTTCACTAGAAAGTTACGACCTACAATCATTGGTTCTGTTTCTGGGTGATTAATATTGTTAGGCAATATTGCGCGGCCACGAGCGATTTCATCACGAACAAATTCAGGGGTAATAAACTCCGGGATACTCGCCCCGAATGACTCGCCCTTGTGCTGCTCAGCCAATAGTTCTTTACGAATTTCTGCCCGGCCCATATTTTCACGTACTGCCACATATTCCATTTCAGGGGTGATAATACCTTGGCGCGCATAATGCATTTGCGTCACGTTTTTGCCCGCTTTAGCACGGCGAATTTTTGGCAAATGTTCAAAGCGAATATGATCAAGCCCTTCATCAGCCATACGCTGTTGTGAAAACTGCGAAGTAACTGACTCTAAAATTTCAGTATCGTCGCGGCTTTCAATCCATTGTTCGCGATATTTATCTAAGCCTTTACGTACATCGAGCGTAAAGTCAGGATCGGTATAAGGGCCTGATGTGTCATATACTCGTAGCGGTTCATTCGGTTCATAGATTGGGTTTTCATCTGTACCGCCAACAAAAGTGTCGCTAAGGGTAATCTCACGCATACCCACGCGTACATTTTCTTGTGTACCTTCTACGTAAACTTTGTGAGAACTTGGGAATGGTTGCCCTGTAAGGTTATAAATATAATCTGATGCTGCCGCACGGGTTTCGCGACGAGACGGTTTATTTGATGTGTTTGACATGACTTACCTCATTGCTAAAAGGGTTGTCTTGTCAGATATTGCGATGCAATAGAGAGTAGCAACTGCTACATGGATCGTAGATTGGTATTATTCATGTACTACCAATCTTGGCAGCCACAGTACTTGTGGCCAAAACATGGCGCACAAGCACCTGTTTAAGGCAGCTTGTTCCCTACGCAGGTGTTAGCCTGATCAGGTTCACGGATCCCGCTTTCGCGATCTCAGCCTTTGAGTTAATACCCAAGGCACTCCGACAAGTAAAATTCTATATATTGTTCGCTGACGAGTGTACGTTAGTTGCAGTTTGCCTGCAAGAGGTTAGCCTGCAGGAATAAACGCAAATGTTTGCTCGCCAGTTAAAATTAGCTGTTGCGATTGCAATTGAATTTGAACACCTTGCTTTAGTAAGTCTAATAGCTGTTGCTCAAATTGATCTAGTTGCTCGCCACATGACTTTCTAGTCATGCCAAGTTTATTAATGCTTAACTGATTATTAGTTAAATCACCTTCACCAAAAAACTTATTACAACCAGCAAAACCATTAACTTGCAATGCTTCAATAAAGCTTAGCGATGCGCTATAAGACGCAGGAATTGCTAAACCATCTACTCGTGATAGTTGCCACTTAGTGTATTTTAATTGCTCACTGGTGACTGTCCCTGTCGATGAGCAGCCAATACAAAAACCGATAATAAGCATCGGTATTGCTGCTAATTTCATGTAATTACTAACCTAAAACTCAATCGGAACATAATAGCAATAATTAACCACAGATACCGTTAATAATGCATGTTTTTAATGTAAAAAATTGTTCTAAGATAGTAATAAAACTTCAACATCAAAGCGTATTTATGACGTTTGGAATAAATCATCAATTTCTTCTGGTAAAAAAGGGCGACCTTGTTCATTAACTGAAGTACCAATAACCAACGCTTTAAGCATTACTTTTTCATCATGTTTGCGTATTACAGTTTGACGAAAACCAAACTTTAAGCGACTAATACGCTCAGGCTCCACGGCAACATAAAACTCATCACCAGGCACCAGTGATTGTTTATAGTCCATTTCACTGCGCATGACTACTAGATTTATTTTATCGCGCGCAAGTTTAGCAAAATCAATACCATTGGCATGTAAGAACTCATGACGAGCATGTTCCAGATAATTAAAATAAACACTGTTATTTACAATACCTTGTAGGTCGCATTCGTAATCGCGTACTTTAAACTCAACTTTAAAGGTCATATTAATATTCCTAATTATGTATACTGTGCGCGTTTATAGCATATTTATACAGCTGGTATCACGACTTTAATGAGAATAGTTGTTATCATGCACGTCCCTGAAATGGAGTTAAGAAACCGAATGAAACTACGTCTGTCTTTAATTACTGCCGCGTTACTCCCTCTTGTTAGCGCTTCAGCGCTTGCTGAAGATACTGATCTTGAAAAAATACTCGTTACTGGGGATTTCCAAAAAGAAAGCATTCAAACCCTCAGCGCCAGTGCAAGTTTATTTAGTGAGCACGAAATTAATGAACGTGGTGCAACATTTTTAGATGAAATGCTTGCTAGTGCCGCCAATGTGAACTTTTCAGCTGGTGCATCGCGCGGGCGTTATATTCAAATTCGTGGTGTGGGTATGCGCTCTCAGTTCGTTGATCCTATCAACCCATCTGTTGGCTTAGTTATTGACGGTATCAATTATTCAGGCCTTGGCGCTAGTTCGCTGCTATTCGATGTAAACCAAATTGAAATTTACCGTGGCCCTCAAGGCACTCGCTTTGGTGCCGATGGCATGGCCGGTATGATTCAAATGGAATCAGCCGACCCCACTTTTGATCCGAGTGTAAAAGTGCAACTCGGCGCCGGCAACTACAACAGTTATGAAGCAGGTGTTGCCGCTGGTATCGGTATCACTGATAGCACAGCTGTACGTGGTAGTATTTATCAACGTGAATCTGACGGTTATCAAGATAACTTATACCTAGATAGACCAACACAACAACAAGACGAATTAGTTAGTCGCTTTAAACTACATAGCCAATTGACTAATGATTTACGTTCTGAGTTAAGTGTCCATTATATCGATATAAATAACGGCTATGATGCATTTACCCTTGATAACAGCCGCAATAGCGTAGCTGATGAGCCTGGCCAAGATAACCAAGAGAGTATTGCTGTTGGCCTTGCCAATATTTACACTGGCTTTGATTTATTTGATGTTAGCTTAAACCTCTCAGGCATTGATAGTGAATTAGAATATAGCTTTGATGAAGATTGGGTATGTAACGATATAAACAAACCTAATTTATGTGCTGCAGGGCTTCACCCAGAGGGCTACAGTTCAACCGATGCCTATTTTAGAGATCGTCAAGACCAAGCCGCTGAGCTGCAATTTAATGGCAAAGGCGGTAACTGGGTAACAGGGCTTTATTATCAAGGTCGAGATGTTGATTTAGAGCGTCAATATACATGGCTTGCGGGCCCTTTTGCATCTACTTATGAAACCAGTAACACGGCACTATACGGTCAATTAGCTACTCCTATTAGCAATAAAACTACTTTAATCACGGGTTTACGTATAGAGCAATATCAAGGTGATTACACAGATAATAATGGATTTATCGAAGAAACTGATGACGTTATGGTTGGTGGTAAATTAGCTCTTGAATACCAAGTGATTGACCGTACCATGATCTATACCCATCACACCTCAAGATGCAGAATTTAACACCTGAAAATTGTCGTTAATTCTGCTCGCCAAAATATCGCCTAAATTAGGAAGTGTTTGACTAAAAAACTCATCGATTTTATCTCTAAATTCT